>NZ_JBYOJV010000008.1:0-330183 GCF_057798835.1 Cupriavidus sp. 291-E7 | reverse complement strand
GCGATATAAAGGCCGAGCCCGAGCCCGTCCGCGTTCTTGTCTTCCTGATCAGGACCTCTGCTCAGCGGGTCAAATATCCGCTCCAGCGTCAGTTGATCAATGCCTGGGCCACTATTCATGACCTCAAGGCGAACGTCCCCGTCATGGCCTGTGACAATAACGCGGACGGGATGCTCCGGCGCGCCGTACCTTAACGCATTGAGCACAAGATTGGAGATCAGTTGCTGCAGGCGCGAGCCATCCCAAAAACCCTGCACATTGCCCTTCACCTCCACATCGATACGTCGGTCCGAATGAACTGCCCGCAACTGGTCCACTGTATCGCCGACCACCTTGGCCAGGTCGACGTCATTGGGAGCGATGTTGATACCCAAGCCGAGTTTCGTTCGGTTGAAATCGCAAAGGTCATCCAGAAGGGAACTCATGCTGGCACCGCTTCGAATCAGCCGGGCCGCAGCCTCCGACACCTTCTCCCCGGCGTTCAGCGCCACCAGGTATGAGGCGGTCGTCTGGATGGTCTGCAGGGGGCTGCGCATATCGTGCCCGAGCATTCCGAGCAACAGATTGCGAGACTGCTCGACCTCCGAATTGAAAGACTCCACCGATTCGGCGACTGCTTGGTCGATAGCTTCGTTGAAGCGCATCATGTCGTCCAGATCCGCAGCAACCAACTCAAAATCGTCTATCCACAAACGTAGCACGCTGGCGCGTAGCGCCCGATACTCGGCAACCAACTGGTTGATATTGAAGCCACCGCGCGCCCGGATGACCGCATGTACTTGTGCTGCAGTCTCCGGCGCACCGGGCACTTGGGGGGCTTGCCCCCATGACTTTTCGTGTTGCGCGTCTCGCGTTTGCGGGGTCGTCAGGTCCTTTGCGATGGATTGCAGGATTTGCGGCGCGTGGTCGCGCAGGGCGAGGGAATCCAGCTTCCGTGCAGCAGGCAACTGGGCGGCCACGAAGGCCTCCCACTCCGCCAAAATGTGCTTCATATCACGCACGATAAAAGCCGCTAGACGCATGTCTGCCCCTTGGGAAACAAATGAGGGAGCAAAAAGGACGCACTTTTGCAGAATTTATATTACGTCAGTTGCAGGTGAAGTGTTGCGATTACGGGGCTTCGCAGCCCTGTTGGGTCATGAGCCTCGCCGCATCCGCAAATTGAGATCACATTCCCAACCGCGCGCCCGATTCGGAAATCGTCCTACATCATATTTTCTCGCCCACGCATAGAACTAAGGTATCGATGCCACTGGAGGTGTGTGGATGACAGCAGTTGTAAAGGTGCTACAGGCAGACGGTCTGTGGAATGTTGAGTCCGAGTACGAGCGCGTTCCATACCCGTCCCGCACCGCGGCCATCGCTGCAGCTGTTCATAGAGCGATGGAATTAGGCGCCCTACTCATGATCTATGAGCTTGAGGGCAAGATGAACGCCCCACTAGATTTTGCGCAAAGCGAAGCGACATGACAGCCATCAATCCTTCTGCCTTTAACGGAGGCTGCCATGTCAGGTGATATTCATGTTGTTCCCCATCAGGGCGGATGGGCCATCGCAATTGAAGGTACTGGGCTGCGTACGCCCTACGAAACCGAAGAAGCCGCTATGTACGCCGCCACGGAAATGGCAAAGCTGACTCGGACGGACTTGATCATCTATGGCCAGGACGGCAAGGTCCGCGAGCGCCGTATGCGCGGCTACGCTCACTAGCACCGATGGTTACCCCCTTTCGCCGCGCTACAAGTCACCGCGCGGCTCTTTTTTATGGTTGGGTCAAGGACGTCAGCGCGTCATAGCTGCGCTCGCACGCCAAACCAGCTACTTTGAGCTGGTCGGCGTAGTCAGCCAGGATTCCCGAAGTTGTGTCAGACCGGCCGAGCACGTCGACGAGCACATCGAGGGGGTCTCCACCCGGCTGACCCTGGCCACCGACTGCAATTCCGGGATCTTTGGTGGTTCGGGCGGCGGCAAGTAGCTGGTCGACACGCTTCCGCAACCGGTCAGCAGCGTCGCCAGCAGCGCGGGCATTAGCTCGTGCTGTGTCCGCGTTCTCTTTCGCAGCATTGGCAATCTCCGTTTGTGCCGCTGTGCGGCGTTGCTCCTCATCGCGGATGCGATTGGTGGCCTTCATCTGATCGACAGCGGCCGACAGCGTTGCTTTCGCTCGCTCTGCTTCGTAAGTGGCCGCATCGGCGGCCGACTGCTGCCACCGACCGCCGCCATAGCAGAGCAGCATGGCGACCAATGCGAACAGGCAGAATCTTGCGTTCATTGAGCCTCCATGCATTTGTGATTGCGCTCAAGCTGGCGAGTCCACACCCCGTAGCAACGCGTATTCGGCTTTCCGTTCATCAGCGTGCTGCAGTCATAGCCCGCCGCATAGCGCCAGTTCAGCAACGCTTGGCATGCACCAGCGTAGTCGCCCTCCAGTAGCCAAGCGCGCGGTGACTTTGGCTTCCGCCAGTTGCCTATGCCGAACTGGCCGACGAAATTCAGATACAGGTCGTATTCGTCCTGGAACAGTTCCACGCCGTCCAGCGAGGCACGAAACTGCCGCTCGTCCTTCGACATTAGGTTCCGCGCAAGCTGCTCGGCGCGCTGTCGGGTGATCGGCGGATCGGTCAGCTTGACGGCCCGCCCATCCTCGTAGCGGGTGGAGCCGAAACCGATCGTCGGCACATCGGCCTTGGTAGGGATCATGGGCTTGTCGGCGAAGCCTTCGGAATTCATCCAAGCGCCGATGCCGGCGAGGCTGACGGACATCGCCACGACGGCAATGCGCTTACGGATGCTGTCCGACATCGCATTGCCCCTTGATTGCCGCGATCCGCGCCGCACTCTCCGCGGCTTCCCGTCGATCGCGGCGGATCTGAAAGTAGATGTTGGCGGCCAGACCAAGCACTGCGACCAGCACGCCGACCAGGCCCACCCAGTTGATTTGTGCCAGCCAACCCACAGCGCCCGTAAGGGCCCCGGCCACGGTTGTCTTGTTGGCCATCGAGGCGCCAACCACCTCAATCGCAAGATCAGCTCTGTCCGACATAGCTCCCCGTCCCGTCCAAATTAAGGGGACTTTTGCACCCCCATCGATGGAACCGAAGTCTTGGCCATCTGCTATCGACAACCAAGACTTACAGGGGTGGTGCTACAGATCGGCTCGCGCCCTCGCAACATCCTCCCGCATCTGCTGACGCATCGCCTTCGGTGCCGTATCGGCGATGCGCTGGTCCTTCGGCTTCGCCATTTCACGCACGCGGCGGAGAACGTCGGGCATGCGCACGACCATCTGCTGATCCGGATTCTTCGCGTTCCAATCCGCAACTGCGTCGCGGGCTTCCTGCACCTTCGCCGGGTCTTTCTCGAAAATGCCCTGAGCCCACAGAGCCCGGATCTCCTGCGCCCGCAGGTTGTAGAACGCCTTGGCCTGCTGGTTCAGGCCGTTGGCTTCCTGGATGGTGGCCACGCTGGACGGCTGGAAACCGATGGCCTTCAGCGCCGCTTCGAGGGCGTTGGTGTCCAGCACCTTGTAACCCTTCGTGTCACGGTACATCCCGGTTGCCGCCATGTCTGCGCTCTTGGCCAGATTACGCACGGCAGTCGGCGCAGCGTCGAGCAATCCCGCGCCGATATCGCCGCCCGCCACCTTGCGCGCGCCGGACACGATGCGACTGGCGAAGTCGCCGGCCGGGCCAACGATCTCCAACACATCACGGGTGTGGTCGTTACTCTCCCGCAGCAGGCCGGTGCCGGGGATCAGGTTCCCCATGCCAAGGCGGCCGGACACGTCCAGCGGCATGCCCGGCAGGCCCGTGATGCCCTTGTCGATGAACGACGCGATATCGCGGCCAAACACGCTTTCCAGGAATTCCTGCTTGGCCTTCTTCGCAGAGAAGTTGTAGCCGGCGATCTGCGCCATGGCGTCGATCACGTCGTCGGCATCTTCCGCGAAAGGCAGCCCGCCGGCGCCACCGAGCAGCATCAGCGTGGCCAGCATCAGCAGCGCCGCCTTGCGGCCGTCCTTCCGCTCCTGCGACCCGGCTTCGCCCTGAGTCCACAGGCGGCTCATCAGTTCCAGGTATGCAATGGAATAGGTCTTGAACGTCAGCAGTGTGCCGCCGACTGCGCCGCGGCCCCACTGCATCTTGGAGGCCTTCGAATAGACAAACTGCGTTTCCGTGACGGCGCGGCGCGCGAACGCAGCAGGATCAGCCATGTCACGTGCCTTGGCCATGCGGTACGCTGCAATGAACGTCACACGGCGGTTCACCTGTTCGGCGGCGCCGAACAGCTTGCCCCACGCGACAGACAGGCGCGACAGAGAGTTGGAGCCCACTGCGCGAGCATCGCCCAGACGCGTGCCGTCACCGGCGCGCAGCGAGCCGCTGCCGCGCGCCTGAGCCATGAGTTGGTGGACTTCCTGAGGGCTGACCGTGCCATCTTCTTCGGCATCGTGCAGGGCACGCGCCAGGTCAGCCTCGTACTGGAAGCCCTTCGTGGCCATCTGCCGGGCCGCCCGTCCAAGCTCGGTCGCCGCCTTGCGCGCGCCGCCGAACTGGCTGAGCCACGGGAAGGTAACCGCGGCCGGCTGGGTCATATTGACCAGCGCCGATGCCACGGATCCGCCAAGGTACTGGGCAAACAGCAGGCCGCGGACGGCTTGCGCTTCCTCCTGCGGATTCTTGATGTAGTCGGCCAGCCTGACAGCGGCGTCCTTCAGCTCGCCCTGCTCCTTCGGGATGGCATCGACGGCTTCCGACAGGTCGCCCATATGCAGGCCTGCCGCTGTCTGGCGGCCGTTGCTGTAGATGAAAGAAGCCAGCACGCGCCCCACGTCCTCGCTGTAGCCAGCAATCCCCTTGCGGTGGATCAGCCGGCGCATGGCGCTGCGATTGGTCTTCGTCAGGCGCAGGTATTCCTGGAAGGCCTGATCTCGCTCGCTGTCGCCCTGCGAATCGAACCCGAGCGCGTTCCCGAAAAGCTCCAGCGTCTCCGGCGTGATGCCGGCGAACAGCTTGTAGCTCTCTTCCGACAGCGTGCCCTGGTTGACCGCAGCATCTGCGAAAGCGCCGCGCATCCACTCAGCCATCTGGTTCGCCTCGCGCCGCGTCTCGAACAGGCCAAAGAACTGACGCTCGCCGGCCTGATCGACCACGTCGACGGTGTACTTGCCGAATCGGGACAGTGGGGCATACCCCTCCGCCTGCAGTTGGGTCACCTTTTCGGCCCGGTCCATCACCCCGTGCGCCAGTTCCATCAGGTGCTTTGCGCGGTCTGGGCGGGCGTCTGCCATCTCCGCCAGATGGTCACGAAGGATTGTAGCGGCCGCCCGCACGTCGCGCGCATCCATTACCCGGTCGCGCAGCTCCTTCGCGTCGTCGCCGGCGTAGCGCAGCATGTCCGCACGAGCCATGGTGTCAAGGCTGCGATCGGTCGCGGCACGGAACTCGTGGTACAGCTCCACCTGCGCGTCGCTCAGCTTGAACTGGCTGCGCAGTTCGGCGTCAGTCCAGACGATGCCGGCCTTCAGCAACTGCGATTCGAAACGGCTGTCGATCAACCGCGCAAACTGTTCGTCCGAATGGCCACGCCAGGCACGCAGCATCCCCTCAGGGATCTTGCCGTTTTCCAGCAGGCTGGCGGCCTTGTCCTCGGTGCTCAGGCGCGCCGCGGCCTCGGCCAGGTCGGCAACACGCGCCGGCTTGCCGGACGCGTCGCGCGTCCACAATAGGGTTCCTTCGAAGATCGGTGCGGCCACGGCCTTGTTATCCGCAACACTGACCGGCGCCTTGGCGATATCGCGCCACGTGTCCAGCTTGGGCAGCAGCTTTGGCGCCATGTCGGCAGCGTCGTTTGCATAGTGCGAAACGTCGTCAATGAAGCCTTGCGCCGATTCGAACACCGGCCTGAAGGCGGGCGAACGCTGCGCGAGGTTGTACATCGTGCCGATCGTCTTGTGCCACCAAGACAGGCTGCCCGGTGCGGTGAAGATCTTGTTCAGTTCCTGGACGGCCCGGCCCGCCGTTGCCCGCATCCCGGAGCGGCTGAACTGAATCCCTCCATCGTTGGCCCCTTCGTCAGCGAGATTGATTGTCAGAAGACGGCGTAGTACGTTGGCAACGTCTTCTGAGGTGACCTTGCCGGATCGCTCAACACCGCTAGCGGTGTCAGTCCTGGAATACCTGGCCCTCGGAAGACCACTCTCATCACCGCCCACCGTTGTGCTTTGCTGGCCATGTAGTACACTGGCTATGTCTTCTGGGCTGGACGAGCCGGTACGTTGCTCTGCCGCTACGGCATCTGCCCCGGACACTCGACGGCTCAGAAGATGCCCCTTCATCGTCACCGAATGCAGATACATGCGCTGCATTGTCGGTTCGCGCCGCACCAGGACGGTCACAATGTCGTCCTTCCCGCCGATCACTACCGGCGCCGACACGTAGAAACTCTCCCCGCCCTTGTAGGCCGCCCGGTGGACCAGTACGCCGTCTTCCAGCACGGCCTTGACGGCGGCGAACGCCGCGAACTTGTGGACGCTAGCGCCGTGTGCCATCGAGTCGCGCACCGCGCGCCCATCCAGCACCACCTCGCCTAAGTCCCGGTTGTTGGCAACGCCGCCCTGATCCTTGAACAGGTTGGTAGCCCACTCCCGGATGGCGGCGTAGCCCTTAGGCGCTTCGTCTCCTCGGAGCACGGCGACAGGCTCGCCTTGCAACACTCGCGCCTTGCTGATCTCGTCTTGGCTTTGGCTCTGGCTTTTCGCCACTCCAGTGCCGCGTACGTCGCCACGCGCTGCGCGATCCATGCCAGCCATGGCGTAGCCCACCAGATCGTCCACGCTGATTTGGCCCAGGCCGACGCCATTGCGCAGCATCCATTGGCGGACTGTGGCCAGAAAGCTGCGCAGCAGATCGCCGACGCGCTTGCCGATAGTCTGGTCGACCCACGCCAGGAATCGGCTATCGGCGAATGCAAAGCCCTGGCTACGGCCCTCCATGACAGCCTGCTCTACGATATAGGCCGCCGCTTCGCGCTGATTCCCGGAGGCGCCGGCAGCGGCCATCCGGTCGGCCGCGCGGTCTAGAAATTCACGCAACGAACGATCTCGCACGCTGGCGCGCTTCGCCAGCATGTCCGCTGCATGCTGGTCCAACTTCCGGCGCTGCTGGCCATGCGTCATCTCGTGCAGAAGGACTGCCGGTGCCGTGATCGGGTCGAGGTTCGGCCCAACCAGAAACGTAAGGCCGGACTTGGCATCGTAGAAACCGTTGATCAGACCGCCGTCTTCGAACAGTTGGATAGCACTGTTCAGTGCGGTGCCCGTCTTAGTAGCGTAGGCATGAGCGATCTGCAGCGGATCGTTGTTGTCGATCATCACGACGCCGCCGCGCATGCCTCGCCGGCCGCGCTCCAACATCACGCGCACCGCCTTGCCAAGCTGCGGATACTGCAAATCGAATGCGCGCATCAATTTCTGCGTATCCATCAGCGGCAAGCCGGTGATGTTCTGCGGCAGTTCGCCATCGACAATGTCGCGGCCGTTGAACGTCACGAGCACACGGCTTGCGCGAATATCCGCCGACTCTTCGGGCGAGATTTCGAGACGCTGGCGTGGCGTCATGCGCATGCGCGCTTGCGTGTTGCGGGCCTCCACCTCGCCAGCCAAGCGCCGGTACGTCACGGCGCCTGTCTTGTCGAAGTCGCTGGTGAACCGGTCGACCGAGCCACCCTTGGCGAAGCCTTCGGCATGCTGGATCTCGTGCTGCAACTCGTGAAGGATCGCGGACGCAAGCATGTCGCGCTGCATGCCCGGCTGGACTTCGACCACTGGGCCAGCAGCCAGATGTCGAATACGCGCATCGGCCGTCGCGTTGGCCGGCATCATGGCGATGGGAATGCGCGCCAGCCGAGGGTATGCCGCAAACAAGCGCGGGTGCACGAGCACGTCGGAAATCACCGGGCCGCTTCGCCCGGCGTTGATCGCGTTGCCTCGTGCCGCATCAACGACAGACCGTGCCGTTCCGCCCGGCACAGCAATGCTGGCCAGGTGGTCGCTGATTTCGAAGCGCCATTTCCCGTCAGCGCCCAAGTGCCAGCCCGTCTCCCGGCGCACCACTTCCCCATCCTCGCCCGCTGCCAGCCGCTGCTGCGCTGACACCAGAGCATGTAGGTCAGCGCCTCGGGCACGGCGACCGGCAAACGAGAACTGGACGGCCTCGCCGCTCGCGGATGCTGCACCCGGTGATGGTGCAGAAGTAGGCTGCTCCAGCGCCCGGGTCTTCGCGCGCGCCGGGGCATCGTCCTTGGCCTTCTTTGCCAGCACGCCCCGGGCCGGCTTAGCCTTCTGGGTACCCCTGTTCTCCTGCGCCTTGTCCGGAGTGTCGGCCGCAGCATCGGTCGCCGGCGCCCGGGTGTCGCCGTCCTTCAGCCACGACTTGAACTCGTCCATGCTCATGGCACGGACGGGGCCGACCTTCCAGCCGGCATCGAAGTTGGAGCGGTACGCCGCAGCGGCGTCGGCTTCTTGATCGAAGCCAAGCATCACCTTGTGTTCATCGAAGCCACCGGACTGCTGGTCCAGTTGGTCCACAACGTACACATGACGCGATTCGGGATTGGGCCCGATATAGGCGTCGACCTGCTCGCCGTCCGCCCCTTCGGTGCGCTTGATGTAGCCGTAGTGGTCGCTCATGGTATGGCGCCACTCGGTGCCGTCAGGACGCTTGCCGGTGCGATCGGAACCGCGCGGGTTCTCCACCGTGATGTCCAGGCCCTGGACGCGGACATGACCCTTGGCGTAGTTGCCCGCTTCTTTCTGCGCGTCGGTCGGCTCCGGCCGGTCGTTCTGCGGGCTGGTTGCGGCCTCGTGCGCAGCGGCCTCGATCTGCGCCGACACTGGGCTATGCGGCACCAGCGGCTTGATCGCTTTGGGTTGAACGGCTGGCTGGGCACCAAACAGGTATTCCTCAGCAGAGTCCTTATCCGCCTGCTGCGGCTTCGCCAGGTTTGCCTCGAACTGGCGCGCATTGAAGTCGTCGCCACGCGATCGCGCTTCGTCCAGGGCATTCTGCATCAGCCACTGGTCGGCAGCTTTGACGGTCCCAGACGCCTGGCGATTCGTACCCGTGTTCACCTTCGGGAATGGCGTGGTCTGCCGGCCCGAAGTTGTCAGCACCGTCTCGCCCGAAGCGAGCTTGTCGCCGACCAGACCCTGCCGCGGCACGGCAGCCTGGCCTGCGTTCTGCTGCGCTGCCTTGGCTTGACGAATCTTGGCGATGCCCTCTTTCAGATTGGCCGGCTTCGATTCGGCCGCTGAAGCAACGGCGGGCGGGGCCGCGGCAGGTGCTGATTGCGGTTGCGCCGTAGCAGCTTCAGGTTGCGGCGCTGCTTGCGGTTGCTGCTGGGGTTGGCCCGCATTTGCTGCCTCCAGATTCGGCGCGCTTGGCGTTACGTTGATGTTTGCCGCAGGCGCGGCCGAAGCCTCCCGGGTACTTTCCTGCGTGGTGATCGGCGTCTGTTGCACGGCAGCCGGCGGCTGGGCCCGCGCCTCCTGCTGAGGCTGGAGCTTTGCCAGTTCAGCCTGCAAGCGGTCGCGCTCGGCGACCAGGCGCATGTCCCAGCCGTTGACGCGCGCCGTTTGCTGGATGAAGTGCAGGCGGCCCTGCAACTCGGTGGCCGGATCGTTGGCCAGCAGGCTGCCTTGGGCCCCGGTGATCTCCCCCGTTTCCGGGTCGATCTTGTTGCCCTTCGTGCCCTTGTCCTGCTGCTGGGCGACGTCCGCCGCCTGTTGCAGCGCGGTCTGCTGCGCCATGTGCTGGCTTGCCCCGTTGTCGACGGCGAGCGCGGCCGCGGCGGACATCGGGCCGACCGCCGGGTTAAGGCCCATTTGCTCGGACGGGCTTGGCGCGCCCTCGATCGGCGTCACGTCGAGAATGTCGCCGCGGCGAATGCGGTCCAGGCGATCTGCTCTGGCCTGTGCTGCGGCCTCAGTGGCATTGTTGAGATCGCCGGTCGTACGCACGACGCCATCGGCACCTGCCTGGTAGACCGGCGCCGGCAGTTGCAGCGGCGGCTGTTCGGCGATCGTCGGTTCCGCCGGCGTCGGCGTCACGTCGGTGAACTCGCCGCGGCGAGCCCGATCCAGTGCCGTGTTCCGGTCCTCAGTGGTCCGCACCACACCGTCGGCGCCGACGTCGTAGACAGGCGGGGGCAGCAACGCAGCGGGGCGCTGCTGCTCGTTCTGCGCGGGGGCCAGGGTGGGCGCCGCCGTCGCAGCGGGAGCACTGCCATGGATCGGGCCGGCGATGCCGCCCATCAGGCCGCCGGACAGTACGCCCATCACCGCCTGATCGCTGAGGCCTTCGGTCCACGGCTTGTCCAGTGCCAGGTTTTGCAGCACCTGCTCGGACAGCGACTGCGGCAGTTCTTCCAGGAAACCCTCGGAAATCGCGCCTTCCAGCGCCTTGCGCGGCAGACTCTTGGAAGCCGTTCGCGCGGTCGCCGCCACGGCGGACGGGCCGCCGGTGGCCAGCAGGGTATCGATGTCGCCGATGCCCAGACGCTGGGCGGCCTTGCCGGCAACGGCGCCGAACAGCGCAGTGCCCGCGCCGGATGCTGCGGCCAGCCCGGCTTGCTTGCCCGTCAGCAGACCGTCGTCGGTCTCTTGGCGAATCTGTTCTGCCGCCGAACCTGCGCCGGCGATGCCTTCGCCCACGGCACCCGCAACCGCGCCGCTAATTCGCGGAATCATGCCCACGGCACGGCCAGCCGCGCCGCCCGCCCCCATCAGCGGCAGAGATTGCCCAACGGCGTTGGTGATGAGCGACGGATTCGAGAGCGCGACCTTGGTTTTGTCGATCACGCCGTCGGCATCCTGGAATTCCTGCTGCTGTTGCTTGGACGCGTCCGTCATCAGCGAGTCAAGGAACTCCCGCGTCTGCTTGGGCCGGAAGCCGATGGCGCCGTCTTGGTTCTCCAGGAACTTGCCGACCTGGCCGCCGGTGGCGATGTCAGCAAGGCCGACGGCCGCTTCGGGAACACCTACGACACCCTGAGCAACGGACAACCCGAAGTCGCGCGCATGGCCCAGCACGCCCTTTTTTCCTTCGGGCTGAGTGGTGCCGCCGAATTCCTCCCAAGGCTTCGGCGCTGCCTTCGGAGCGGCGCTAGCGGCCGGCTGTTGCGCAAAGCCTTCCCACGGCTTCTGATCGGACATTAAACCTTCTCCCAATTCTTCTGATCGGCGGGGTTACCGCCCTTGAACTTGTAGCCACCGCGCACGCTGCCGATCTGCGGAGCGCCCGGGGCCGCCGCTGCAGTCGACTGATCCATGAACTGGCCCGTCTGGTTGTTGAGCACGCGCGACGGGCGGGTAACCACCGACATGGCCTGAGGGTCGTATTCCTGGCCACCAGGCACGACCGTGAAGCGATTCGGCGCTTCCTTGCCGGTCAGCACACGGATCTGCTCGGCAATGGCGCTGCGCTCTTCCGGCTTTGCCACGTCGTACTGCTGGTACAGCTTCTCCATGCGCTGGGCGTTGCGAGTCTGGAAGCCGCGCGCGTCGATGTCGGACGCGGTGCGCTGCTGGTCCAAGGCGTTGCTGGCGGCGAAGCGGGCGTTCTGGCCCAGTTCCTGCACCGCGGCGCGCTGGTTGGCGCCCTGCTGCTGGATCTGCTCGCGCGCGATGCCGGAAGCGTTCTGCTCGCGGGCGAGTGCGGTCCTGTCGTCGTTCTCTTGCAGGCCGGCCAGCACCCGCAGTTGGCTCGCGGTGAGCTGGCCATTCGGGGAGCCACGGTAGGGAGTCGACGCGGCGGCCAGCGCCCTGGCGCGCGCGTCGTCATTGCGGCCTGCCTCGAAGTAAGCGGGGAAACCTTCCGGGGCGAAGCCAGCGCCGGTGCTGGGCGAGCTCGCGGTCATGGCAGGAACCGTGCTGACGGTCCCGCCGGCGCCTTTGAACCCCAGGTTGCCGCCTGCTGCGCCTGCGACGGTGTTTGCGTCGTTCGTGAACGAGTACGTGCCGTTCGCCTCGCGCTTGCCCACAACACCGGCAACGCCAGTCGAGGAGAAGCCATTGCCCGCTTGTGCGGGCGCCGGGGCAGGCGTCGGCGTGCTTGGCGCGGCTCCGGCTGGCGCAGGCGTCTGCCCGGCCGCTCCAGTGCGCGCCGCCGCAGGGGATGGGCTGGCTGACGGCGGCGTGGGTGTCGGTGTGGCAGCGGCCTGCTGGTCAAGGCCGAGCAGCCCACTGCCGAAGTTCATCAGCGGCCGGCCGGCCACGTTGTACAGGTCCTCGCTGGCATCAGCGAGCGCCGCCGGCACTACCGCGGCCGTGCCGCGAACCAGCGTGCCAAGGCCACGGGCATATTCGCCGTTGCCCCACTGGCTGGCCACGTCATCGCCGGTACCCCGTAGCACCGAGTCCGTGCGCCAGCCGGATCCTTCCGTCCGCATCTGCGGCACGAAGCCGAAGGACGATTGCGAGGCCGCCGGCGCCGGTGCAGGCGCTGCCGTGGATGCACCCGTCGGCGCCGCGGCGCGCGCGGGGGCTGGCGCGGTCGGCACGGCTGGCGTGGCCGTCGAGGCGCGAGGATCTGCCGGGTATGTGGTCACCGGCCGCGACAGCGCATCGGCGACAGTCGGATTGACTGCCGGAGCGGCGGGCACGCCCGTGAGACCTCGCAGCTTCTTCGGGTCATCAACCACGCCGCCGTCGGCGAAGAACAGTTCAGGCTTGCCGCCCGTCTGAGGCTGGGCGGCGAAGCCCAGGCCCGCCGCCCCTGCCGGCACATGGGTGGCGCCCTTCATTGCATCGAGCGCTTGGACGCCGATTGCATGCACCTGCTCGGGCGGCAGCACGTTCTCCCCATTGCTGAGGTTCACGTCGACCGGGGCACCCTTACCCATCGCGGCCAGCTTGTCGCTGCCGATCTGCTCGGCGGAATCGGCGGGCATGACATAGCTGCCGTTCGGGACCGTGGCCTCTATATCATCGGACGTGCCCGTGCCTGGCCCCCGGACCTCGCCGCCGCCAGCATAGTTCTGCGCCTTGGGCGGTTTGGCGCCCTTCTTGAAACCTTGCATGGGATGCCCCTGAGAGATTTTCGACCGGATACCCGGCGATCTTCTGTGTCAGCCAGCAGCGGGGCCAGCCCTACAGGGGTAGTGCCAATGTGCGACGTCTACAGCGAATCTTCCACGGTGTAAGATCGCCGTCGAACTCTGTTTTCACTGCAAGCGATTCATGAAGACCAAAATTAGAGCCACCGTGGTTTGTGCCCGTGGCGACCGCGTACTGTTGGTCTCCAAGGACGGAAACCGTTGGGCGCTGCCGGGTGGGCGCCCTAGTGGGAACGAAACGTTTGAGGAAGCAGCAGGCCGAGAGCTTCTAGAGGAAACTACGTTGCCAGCCAAAGGGCTCGCTTTTGTTTTCCAGGTCATAGGCGCGACAACCATGCACCATGTCTTCGTGGCCAACATAGGGAAGTCGGCTTCACCGCGGCCGAGCAAGGAAATCACGCGTTGCCAATGGTTTTCGCAAGCGGAGCTTGACGAGATCTTCATCAGCCCCACGACGCGCCAAATCATCCAGAGCTTCTGGGTAGTCCGCCGGCGCTAACGACGTCCGATCGTATTTCGCCGTTAGGATTTTGCACCTAACCAGGCACACAGTTTGCTTGGTATGTTGCCAGAACAGGCCTAGGCTCCAATCGTAGGCAGCTAAATATAGGGGGTAGCGATGAAGCCAGTTGTGCACCACTTTCATTCGGACCCGCCGCATCATGGCGCCAAATACTACCTGGCATCTGCTGGAGCCATTGCGGTGATTGCGGCGGCTTACGTCATATTCGCCGTCATCCGCCAAGCGGCATGAACGGAATGGGGTGACCAAAAAAACGCCCACGGGCCAGTAGGCTCGTGGGCGGACGGTTAAGAATCGTGGGGTCAATCACGATAGAGTCAATTGTCCCGTATGCAGTGATGTCCGTCTTCCCCACCATCGAAGGAATGACTCCCAAAAGTGCGCCGTAAAATGCCCGCATTCTTCGTTTTACGGCTCCGGCCGCCTCCAAGCGCCCGAGTCTCGAGCGCGAGGGTCAGGTAGCCGCGCGGCTGACGTGTGACACGTCCTAGTACTGGTAGTTGTAGCTGGTTGATGTATTGGTGCTGTTGCTCTCCGACGAACTGGCGCTACCCGAGCCGCTGATGCTGGCCGACACGTGCGCAGCCGACATGGCACCGGCCGCAAGCTGGGCGGTGTACTGCCCCAGCGCCTTCGCGGCTTCCAGCGCAATCTGAGCCTGCTGAACAGCGTTCTGCATCTTCGCGGTGTACTCGCTGATCTGCATTTCTGCGTAGGCGATATTGGTCCGGCTGTTCATGTCCGCGAAGCGGCTCTGCATCTCGGCATTGGCCACATTGGCGCTGGCACCGGCGCGCCAGGCTTCCACCTGCGCCTGAAACACTGACGTGCCGTACTGCACGTTGCTGAGGTTCGCCTGCAAAGCAGCCTTGTACGCGTCGACGTCAGCGAGGAACTTGGACACCTTGGTGCGCGCCGCCTCCATCTTGATCTGGGCACCCTTCACCTTGATGTCTGCCTTATTGGCCAGGCCCTGGATCGTGGATGCATAGGCACGCGCCTGAGAGTCCAGAACGTCTGCCTTCGCCGATTCGCCCTTCAGGCGGGCTTCGTAGGCGTCGAACTTTACCTTCTCGGCGCCGATCTGCTCGGCATAGGCCTGCACGTCCGCTCGGTACGCGTCGAACTGGTTCTTGATGGTGTCCGCACGCACAGAGGCGCCCTGCATGAGCGCTTTGTACACCTCGACGTTGGACTGCACCGCCTGCAGCTTCGCCTTGAACACGTCCACGCGCTGCTGGTTGATCTGGCCCAGCGCCACCTGCCCCTCCACCGCAGTCTTGTAGGCGGTGAGCTTCGAAATGGCCGCGTCCAGCTTGGTCCGGTACACCTGTGCCAACGTCTGGAAGGCGGCGTTCTGGGCATTGAAGAGGCTGACTTGCGCGTTGAACACGTTGATCTGGCTTTCCGCGTGGAAGCGGGCAACCTCGAACAGGCGCTTGGCCGTGTTCTCGTGCATGTTCTCGGTCAACTGTTCGAGCGCCAGGCCCTGCTGGACCGCGAAGCGCAGGTTCTCGATCTCCCACGTCGCTGCCTGCACCAGGATGTCTCGATTCAGCTCGGCCGCCTTCAGCCTGCCCTGCTCGCGCGCCACGTCGACCTGCTTGGCCAGCATGCCCGGCGGCATCGAGAAGTTGCGGCCGGCCCAGGTATCCACTGCCTCCTGAACCTGCCGCGACGTCTCGCCGCTATCGCGCTCCCGTGCGCGGACGAACAGCGCGGCCTCGATCGGCGCCGGCAGCCCGGTGCCGCCGGCCATCATCTCCTTCACCTTGGCCTGCAGTTCGTCCAGCACCTCGGACGCATATACCGGCTCGGCCCAATTGATGAATACGTTGGGAACCGTGATGCCGCTGGCGTCCGGTGGCGTAGCATCAAAAGTCGGCAGTTCCGGGAACACGAAATCCGGCAGCGTGATCTTCTCCAGCGCCTCCATTTCCGGCATGTCGATCTTCGGCGGGTCGGGAATCTCCACCTTCGTGTCGATGTCCGGCCGCTCCGGCGCCTGAATGATCGCCATGCTCGGCGCATCGGGGATGTCGATGGGGATCATGGTCGGCGGGTCGGGCAGGTCGTCCATATCGCCGACGTCCAGATCCTTCAGCAGGTCGTCAATGTTCAGGCCGCCCGGCGCGTCCGGCAGCACCAGCGGCGACGGGTTGTAGGTCGGCTGGTTGTCCAGCGTCACGGGCGGCGGCGCGGCGACAGGCGCATCCGGGCGCGTCGGCGCCGGCACGTCGGCCACGGTGATGTCGCCGATCTGGGCGAGCGCCTGGCTCAGTTGCGTGCTGTACGTGCGCGCCAGGCTGTCCAAGCTGCTGATTTTCTCGGTGACGGTATCCACCGCCACGCCAAGGATGCTGTCTGGTGCGATACCCATCACACTCCCCTTTTGGTCGGCGTCGATTCGACGCGCAGGTCATTGATATAGGCGTGCTTCCCCGTCAGGCGCAGGGCGAAGCTGAAATGGCGCCCGCGTAAGCCACGCCCGAACTTGATGCGCCCGTTGGTCAGCACGGCGGCCGGCTCCCGTTCCAACGGATAGCTGTAGGTGTCAGCCTGCACACCGCTCTGCGTGGTGGTCACGTCCATGACGGCCGTCCCTTCGGCGTCCAGTTCGTATTCCAGATAGGCGGCCACCGGATGGACCAGCGTGCCCTTGCTTAGGTCGATCTTGCCGGTCACGAGCGCGCCAGCTACCGGTTCCTCGCCGCCGTCCAGCGCATAGACGCCGTCCGGTGCCAGCCCATAGAGCCTGCCGTCGATCACGGCCAGCGAGGTGAATGTGTATGGCGCGTACCGGCTCATGGCCCAGCTATCCACGTTCGCAGTCCACGCCTGCCCGGCGCTCTGATCGCCACCCACCGGGGCGTCCTCGACCAGCACCAGGTCACTCACCAAGTCACGCGCCGCTAGGCGGTCGACCACCACGGCTGCCACGCGCGCGCCATCGATCAGCAGCGGAGCGACAGCCTGGTGGCCGTCGGCAACCTCATCCGCCAGCGCGGCGCCATCGATCAGCAGTGTGCGAGCGCGCAATCGGCCCCTGACGTCTTCTCCGATCGTGGCCGTATCGACCACCAGCACGGCCGTGGCCTGGCCGGTCCCGTCGCTCGCGCGCGCGGTCTCGGTAACCAGCGTGCGCACGTGGCGGCTGGCCAGCACCTCTTCACTCACTCGCGCACCGTCTACGACCAGGCCCCGAATGCGGTCGACAAGCGAGTCCGTCACGCCGGCGCTTTCGCCGTGCATAACCCGCAGCGTGCCGGTAACGCGCTCGCCGATCGTGGTGGACTCGGCATTTAGCAGGTGCGCATGCAGGTGGTCGCTGGCGGCGTCGCCGATCCGCGCCAGATCCGTCAGCATGTGCGCCGGCCTGTCGATGACCTTGTCTGCCGCGACAGCCGCGTCGGCGTGGAACACCAGCAGGCCGAACAGCACGGTCTCAGTGATCTTCGCCGTGCCCTCAGTTATCGCTTTCAGGCCGATCCAGGCCGAGTCCCTTGCCACGGCCGTGTCGTTCGAATCGTCGCGGTACTTACTCATTGATGACCCCTATGAAGTGGTGCGCGGCCTTGTTGTCCGCCAGCGTGGTGTATCCCCAGCGACGGCGCAGGCCATCCGGCGCCGTCTCGTAGATGCTGGCGTAGTCGGCGTCGCCGATGGCGTTATGCACGGCGTCGCGGTAGAAATAGAAATCGTCCGCGGGCGAGAAGCCCCAGTACCACGTGTGCGGCATGTCGCGGCTGACTACCGTGGCGCCGGCCACGGCCAGGCTCACGCTGAGTTGCCCGGTAGTGGTGTCCGGGTACTTCACGGTGTTCGAATACGGATTGAATCCCGGCGCCTCGCCGCCGATGACCACGCCATTGGCGTTGTGCGGCGATCCGCGCGCGGTGTACGGCCCGCAGATGCTGGTCACGTCAAGGAACCCGCCACCAGGAAGGTTCAGCCAGTTGCCGCTTTCAGCAAAATCGCTCACCTCGGTAGGGGTGTAGATCAGGCTATCGACGTAGACGGGCACTCCGTTAATCGACGGCGGATCGCCGCGGCAATTGTTTAAGGTGGTGCCCAAGTAATGGAAGATGCTGTCATAGCACCATAGCTGATAGGACGTCGGATCAGACACGGCCCCTTGGGACGTCTCTTCCGATCGCGTGCGGCCGGTCGTGCGGTCCTGATAGGCGTACAGGATGCAGTCGCGCTCAAACACCGGAACCAGCGCCGCCACGTCGATGCTGAACGATAGGGTGGTGTCCACCGTCGTTCGGTGCATGTAATAGCGGGCCCGACTTACAGTGCCCAAGCGCGAAAAAATCTCCGGTGTGCGGTACATGACGTTGCCATAGCCCATGTCCGTCCCAACGATATTGGTGCGCGTTGTGACGGGCGGCTGGTCCTGCCGGTCGTCAAAATCGGTGGTGTAGAAGTTGCCCATCAGGCCGCTGTTGCCGGTCGTTTCGGTCTTCTCCCACTGGCCGACAATCATGTTCTTCTCGAAGGTGCTCTGCGTCTCGCGCTTGAACTTCCGTTCGTCGTAGAAGTACTTGATCACCCGCAACTGGTCCTCGACGTAGCAGCCGAAAACGATGGTGTCGCACTTCACCGGGTCTCCCATATAGTCCGGCGACACGTGAATGAACGACTCGCAGCCCTGCCCTTTCAGTTCCGGGAATTTCAGGCGGAGGCACGACTGCGGGTTCTTCGACAGCCAGTAGAACGGCCCCGTGCCAACGCGCGAGACCCGGCCAGCGTGCGCCGCGATGGGCGACAGTTCGAGGTTCTCCCAGTAGTCCAGATCGGCGCCGCTGCTGCTCTGCGCGCGCGCCAGGATATCGCCGACCGGGACACGGCGAATCTTGTACTTGATGGCCAGTGCGCGCGCGGTGCCATCGGTCAAGGCCTCGTAGATTTTCGACAGGTAGCCATTGAGCCTGCGCGCATCCTCGGGGTAGTCGTATTCCCACGTGTTGCGCAGCAGGCCCTGTTCCTGCGCTGGGGCCAAGTACAGGTTCATCTTGTAGGCATGCACCTGCATCAGGCCGGCGCCGTCGTAGCCCCAGCAGGTATTGAAACCCTCGGTGCCGTTGCGGTTCATTGCCCAGCCGCCGGCCGCGTACATCGCGCTAAAGCTGTAGAAGTCCGCGGTATCGCACACCTGAATGATCACACCGGCCCGCCGCCACGCTTCGAAATCGCTTTCCGACTGCGGGAAGCCTTCCCCCGTGGGCAAGCCGCCGAAGCGATCCAGCAGCTTCAGCAGCTCGCCGTCGCCCACGTCCACGACATACCGGCGAAACGCCGCGGTGGTCGTCGCGGGCACCACGGGCAGCGGCATGGCGTAGACGCCGCGCGCATTCACCTGCAGAAGCCACGGACCGCCGGACGTGTCGAAGGCAACGTTGTTGCATTGGCTGGCACCGTACTCGCACTTGAACTGCCCCTCCCGATCGGGGAAACCGGTGTAGCCAGGCAGCCGGACGTTGCCAAGCTGCTGGCGCACCAGCCTCATATAGCTCTCGGGGACCAGCATGCGCGCTCGCTCAATGTCGTCCTCAGGCAGCTCCTGCAGATTCTGGCGCCCGTACCCGCCCGCCACCTGCATGACTTCCGCCATCGCGCCGCTGTACCAGGTCGGCCGCTGCTTCACGTACTGGGTGAACGTGTAGATGCCCGGGTTGGTCGGCTGGAAGTATTGGAAACGCGCTTCGTATTCGATCTTGAACCGCTGAAGCGCCACATCCTTGGGCGGCAGCGCCGCGTCGCCGTTGTACGCCACCAGCCGGCGCCGGGTCTGCTCGGTCAGTCTCAGGCCCACACCCTCCCCCTGTGCGAGCACCTGCGCCTTCGTGACGACGCCGCAGAACAGCATGGGAATGTTGGTCTCGGCCACGCCCTCGAACTGGTGTTCCGGGTGCTCGTGGCGCTCCAGGATCAAGATCCGGAAGATGCCGCCCATGTCGGTGGCCACCGCCTGCCGGCCACTGGGCAGGTCCGTGACGCGCTTCAGGTTGGCGAGATCAGACGCCTGCTTGAAGTTCGTCAGGTTCCTGGCCAACAGCTCGACGGCGGCGGCATCGACAACGGATAGCTCCGCATCCTCTGCGAAGCGTCCGTAGGGGCGCGGCGACAGCATCGGTTAGACGGTCAGATTCAGCCGGTAGCCGATATCGTAGGTGTCGCCGCTCTGGAACACGCGGGTGGCGGCATACTTCGACGCCGAAACCAGCGCGCCGGTGGTGCCGCCCTTCGTGCTGTTGGTCAGCAGCGCGGCGCCGTTGACGTTGAGTTGCGATGCCGTCGCGATCGTGACCGAAGCCACCGCGGCCATGTTGTCGATGGAGCCGGTAGCGGTGTCGACAGGCGTCCACGCCGGGCGCGTCGCGCTGGTGTAGCCCTCGGTCAGGCTGGTGATTTCCGACGCCACCGCGGCGAAGTTGGCCGCCGTCCAGTTGGCGGCTGGCGCGGCGCTGCCGGAGAACAGGGCCAGGAAGCACGATGCCTTGGCCTTGCCGCCCAGCGCGACGTTCAGGATGTGCGCCAGCCCCTCGGTCGGGATCAGGTTGTCGCCTTCTTTTTCCCACTCGGCGCCGTTGATGCGGCCGAAGTACTCGCCGCCGGCCAGGGCCGAAAGCTGCGGGAAGACGATGCCGGCTTCGGTGACGTTGAAGTTGCCAGCCGCCAGGGCGGCGGCCATTTCGATGCGCAGGGCTTTGCTGATGCGTTGCATAGGTTTCACTCCAGTATTCCTATGCCGCACTCATGCGCAGCGATTGAAGGCCCGGATGATCGGGATGGTTCAGGTTACTGCCGTCAGCAGACGGCGATCCAGCACTACAGAGGTTCCGGCCCGGCCGGTGATGCCGGCCAGCACCGACGCATGCACCTCAGCGATGGCGCCGGAACTGGTGCCCATGACATAGCCGTTTTCCGCCAGCCAGACGACCACCGGCGATCCGTCCGGCGACGCATTGGTGCCGACTATCTCCGCCGCCACCAGGATGGCGCTGCCTGGCACCGGCGCCCGCGACTGCCGGCGCGCGATAGACAGGTTCCCGGGTTCGGTACCGCCGAGGAACGCCACATGATCCACCTGCCCCACCCAGATGCCGCCGTTCACCGGCTGCACGAAAGTGATGCGCTGTGGCATCTGGACGAACCCATAGCGCTCGTCGTGCAGGTGGTAGGCCAGCGCCTCGGAAAATCGCAGGACGTTGGCACGAGCAGTCACCAGCCGGCCGCGCCAGTACTTCAGGAATTTGCCCGTCGGCATCGGCGACAGGTTGCGGAACTGCGACGGCCGGCCCAGTTCGGGCAGCGTGGGCATGGCGATCGGCGCCGCGCCGACTGCGTAGTCTCCCGCCAGCAGCAGCTCACCGCCGTTCGCGCGCGTCAGGTAGAGCCGCGCACCGGTCACGCTCGCGTCAAGACACATGGGCAGGGTGATCTCCAGCCCGCCGCTGTCGCCCACGTCCGTGAATGCGATGGTTGACGGGGCGGATTCCACTTGCCCGCGCAGCCACGCGACGGCCGCGCCGTATGTGCCCTGGCTGAGCGCGCCCTGCCTGGCCAGCACCAGCGGCGCCGCCGGCGTCTCCAGCGCCATGCGCTCGGCGCGCTGGCCGTTGAAGGCGAAGATGCCAGCGGGGCCGGCGACGCACACCAGGTTGTTCAGCACTTCGTGCGACACGTCGCCGTCGCCGATTCGCGCCAGCGGCTCCAAGGACCAATCGCCAGTATTCAGCCTGCCCCACTGGTCGCCCAGCGCGCCAAAGGCATCCCCATGCAGCGGGCTTTGCCAGATATCGCGGAATGGTTGGTCGGAAACGCGGCGCGTGCTGGGTCGGAGGCTTGCCTTGCCGGCCGGCGAGAGGTCCACATTCAGCGCATCGCGGACATACAGCTTCGGGTTGTCGCCGCCCTGTTTCAGCGCCGCGTCTTCGGCCACGGTGTTGATGCCCGCCAGCGGCATCAGGGAAGTTCCGGCCATCAGAAGGCTCCTTTGCGGTATTGGTCGGCGTCGCCATCCGGCCGGATGTAGTGGACGCCTGGCCGCACATTGGGCACCCCGGCGCTCAGCGCGTCCACACCTACAGCCGTGATCGCCTGCCCCGGCGGGCCCGGCGGCACGAAGGCGTTGCGCACCCTCAGGCGATCGGCGAAGCGCGCCGGGTCGTAGTCCATGCTGAACGTCTCGAAACCCTTTGCCTCCAGGCCGCGCACGCGCAGCGACACCCAGGTCGTGCCGAACTGGGCCGCGTCGATGCCCGCGGGGATTGTCGGCATCGGTGGGCCCACGTGCAGCGTCTGCCACTGGTACGGCGAGTCGCCGCGGGAACTGCCCATCACCAGCGCGTTGATGCCCGTCAGCTGGTATGTGCGATGCAGCGGCGACACCCAGGCTGCGGATCCGAACGCCATCGAGGCGATGCCCGCGGCCACGACGGTCTGCAGCCCGGTGTACGGCGCGCGCGCCACGGTCGGCCTGCCAGTGAGCATTGAATCGGCGCCACCGAACTGGATCAGGGTCTGCTTGCCGTCCCCAACGTTCACCCAGCCCATGCGATACGCCTGCAGCCCTTCCGGCAAGATGTAGCGTCGCTTCAGGTAGACGCTCTGGACGCCGAAGAACGCCATGCTGCCCACCGTGGTGGGCTGAAGGATGCCCAGATAGGTGCTGATCCGCGCCGTGCCGAAGCGCTCTCCCGGCGAGTAGATGTTCGTTTCGCCTACATAGTGCAGGTCGGACACCGGGTGATTCGCCTTGGCCTGCGCCGGCGCTTCCTTCACCGCCCAAATGGTCAGCGGGCTCATGATGGGCCGACCCGGATCGTAGACCTGCGCGTTATCCCATGCCGGCACGGTAATGCCCCGGTTCTTCAGGCCGACCGCCGGCGTGCCGTAGCCATCCACCTTGATGCCAGCGTCCACGGTAGCGCCCATGATGCGCACGGTCGGCTTGCCGGTATCGGGCGGGCTCACACCGACGGCGTAAAGCACGTACTGGTTCAGGCCGGGCGTTCCGAAGACACTCTGCGAGTTCACCAGAACATCTACCTCGATGGTCTGCGGCGTGTTCGGCGGCGCACCAGTTTTCGTAACCACCAGCTTGTCGCCCAACTTCATCAGGTTGGTGCCCGGTACGGTGATGCCCTGCGTCCTGTCCGCAATCTTGGCCTGGCCGAACAACTGCATGCTGGTCCCGTCTACCTTCACCGGCCGCCATTGCGGGCGCACAAAGGCGTCGCCAAACTCTTCGGAATTCCAGCCGTAGCCCCGCATCTCCGGCGTCACGTTGTACGCGCGTGGCTCGCCGACCAGGTCGCGATGGACCCATTTCGGCTCGATCTTGTTGAAGTGGATGGACAGCGCTGCCAGGCCGATGCCGAGCATGTCGGTGCCCTGCGGCGCCAGGTAGCGCGTGTACAGCTTCACCTCGGGCAGCCTCACGTCTGGCGGCGCGATGCTGTAGCGCGGCTCCACTGCCAGCGTGCGGATGGCGAAGTCGACGAATGCCGTGCCGATAGCCGCCGAGTCGAAGTTGCCGATCCGGTCGAAGTACCGGCGATTGCTCTCCAGCGCGGCCGTGCCAAACGCCGCCGTGACCGCCCCGGGCGGCGCCAGCACCTTCGCGGCATTGAAAACGGCATGCCATGTCGAAATCGGCGGCGGCTCCACGCCGTCGATCGGCAGCCGGCGCACGCCGTAGGCCACCATGCCGACCTTGTCGGTGCCCGGATAGCCTGGCTGGGTCATCCCGGCCGGCTGGATCACGCGGGCATTGTTGTCGATCTGGGTGTACCCCCAAGCCGGTGGCGTCACGCCGATGGCCCCCACCACTCGATTCCGGTTCTCGATCAGCGTCCATTGCGACCACGGCGGCGGGTTCAGCGCGCTGTCTGGGTCGTACACCATGACGACGTACTGCCGCAGATTCCAGGCGTCGGCGCGACCCCAGCGGAATTCCTCCTGCCCCGTGGACTGGAAGCCCATCGGCGACGCGAAAGTCAGGCGATTCTTGATTTCCTGCTGGCCCCACTGCTCACGGAAGCCCAGCGGCGCCACACTCCGCGATTCCGGGATGATCCGAGTACCGAAAGCCAGGCCGTCGATGCCAGCCGGCAGCAGATAGCGCGTGCCGCCCACCAGCGGAATCGCGACGGCTGCGCTGTCTCGTCCGGCAGTCTCGATAATGCGCGGCGACATGCTGACCCATGCCGTGCCCAGCGCTGGCGGGGCATTGCTGGGCACCAGCAAGGTCTGCTTGTCATGGCTGACGCGCGTCGCACCGTATGCAGTAGCAACAAATCCCGTCTGCTGCAGGTAGCGGGTGTACAGCACCACCGACGGCATGCCATAGGCCGCGGCGCCAATATTCCCCGCGGCCACATAGCGGTTTCGGTTGGCAACCGCCAGCGTGTTCGCCACCGCCACGCTGTCGAAACCGGTGAGCACAATGGGCCGATGCTGGAGTTGCGCAGTCAGCGCCCCGATGCTCAGCAGATTGACACCAGATGGCGACAGCGTGCGCGTGGCGGTGCTGACCATCTGCGAGCCCAAGGCCAAGCCATTGAAGCCGGTTGGCAGGAGCGCACGCGCGGCATTGGTGACGTCCGGGGCGGGCACCGAGTCCGGCGCAATGCCCGCAGGAATGGCGTACTGCGTCTGGTTGTACAACGTGACGCCACCAATCACGCCGTCGACCCAGCCCGTCAGCGCTACGATCTTCGCTTCGATGGGCAGAATCCACGCGCCGTCCAACGTGTCGCGCGGCGGTGTGTACTGCGCCTTGGCTACCCATGAAGCCGTGATCGTCCACTGCGGCGGCGCGTACTGATAACTGAACAACGCATAGACGGACGTGCCCATGACCAGCGGATCGAAGCCAGCGGGTCGGACAAACTGGGTGCCAAAAACCGTGGTCCCGCCAAAGCCCGATGCATCGTGACCATTCGGCGAGATATAACCGATGGCGTTATCGAAGGTGACGTTCAGCGTGCCCGTCGGCCGTGTGTAGCGCTGTGCGCCGACCCACGTCCCGTCGATCCGATACTGCGGCGGCCGGTAGTTAAACCGGGTCGTGAGCGCCCAGGTAGGACCGAAGGCAGACGCGTCCAGTCCAACAGGCTTGGCGATCTGCTGTGGCACCAGCGTGGCCACACCGGGCACCAGTGCGGACCATCCGACAGGGGCAATCGTCTGCTGTGGTCCCGCCCAGGACGCATGAAGCCGGGTGACCGGCCCGCGATAGGCGTTCTTGCCCGACCAAGATGGGCTCAGCGTCCCCGCCGGCGCCACGTAGTCGGCCATGTGTTACCCACTCACAGCCTGCGGCTCTGCTCTCGCGAAGAACAGGTCGTTCAGCAGTTCCCCATCGGCGGTCATGAACTGGACATCGTACGGGCCAGCGTCATACACCTTCAGCGTGTAGTTGCCTGTAGTCGCATCCGATGTCGTTTGCGCCAGTAGCTCGCCGGTGGCCCTGCTGTATGCCCGCACCACACGCGCGGCCGGAGCGTTGTTGATGTTGCGCACGGTACCGGTCAAGGTGTGCGCATCGGTCATCACGATGCCACCGGCGCTATATACAGTGCTGCCAGATCCCCAGCACAGGTTTCGAAAAATCGGCGGTGGGTTGTCATATGCGGTGCCCGTCGAAATCTTGTACATGGTGATCATCCGAGACGGAGACGTGCTCCCATAGCCGTGAATGGCGTAGACGGTATCCAGGTCTGGGTCCGGATCAACTACGAGATGGCTAACGGCAGCGATGTCCGGAGTGAGTCCAGCCCACCGGGTGAGTGCGTTAGTCACCGTGTCAAACGTGGCAATGAATCCCGAGGTAGTCACCGCAAAAAGAATGCGATTGTCACCTGGCAAAGGTGACCGAACCGCGCGGGTGCCGAAGCTACCCGTGTTGATGCCGTATCCACTTGTGGTCAGCGCTACATCACGACTTCCTGTTGTCGGGTTATAGACGGTGACGAACGGCGATGTGTAATTGAACACAACCAGCTTACTACTGTCCTTTGAAAAGCAGCAGGCATAGGGCGGGTTCGGTGCAGCGGTCGCGGCGTTGACAATGGACCAGTCCGAAGTACTGTAGATTCGCACGTACGGAGCGTTGGAATGCATCACCGCCAGCTTGCTGCCGTCTGGTGAAAATTCCATCGCATTGACAAGGCCCAATCCCGAAATATTCAGTGTCTTCAGCGTGTGCGTTGCACGGTCAAACACATAGAGAAATGGCGAACTTCCACCAAAGGCATACAGCGTTGCACTGATCGCGCAGCAATAGACGTTGCCAGCGAAAGTCGCCGTCGGGATGGTGACACCTCCCAGGTTCGCGGGGTCCGCGTAGTAGCGAATGTTGTTAGAAGTCGATGAGTTGCCGGCCACTGCCGCACTTCCATCCGGCGCAACTGCAAACGAGTTTCCGCTACCGGAGATGCTGGCGTTTGGATACACATCCAGCTTCGCAATCGGGTCGAGTCCTTGGCGCAATTGAATAATCCGCCCCGGGGTTATCTCGCCATAGAAAATGCCAACTAGTCTTTTAGGCATCTACCAGATCCCCAAGCGGCGTTTCTCCTGGCCACATTCCCTTTTCCTTGTGCCACAGGCCGTAGGCGTCAAACAGCCCCTGCTCTCCCAGCTTCGCGATCTGCCCTGCCATGAAGGGGCGCATCGCGTCGGCGACGTTGGCCAGGGGCCGCCCGCTGCGTTCTGCGACGAACATCTCGAACGCCGGCAGGCCGCAGATGCGGCCCCAAGGGATCGGCGCCGCGGGTGCGGCATCCTGCTTGCGCGGCTCGATGCCGCTGACACCGACGATGATGGGTGATGGCTTCATGCTGTCCGACATGGCATGCACTCCTGCGCAGGGCGCCCTTAGACGCGGAAGATCTTGTTGGTGCCGTTGTCCCAGGTGACGATGATGTCGCCGCCGTTCGGCGTGATCGGCAGGCCGGTGGCCGTATCGATATACGCGATCAGGGGACTAGTCGACTCGGTGCCGGTGTCCTTGTAGATCACGATGGCCTCGATGCTGGCGCCCGACACGCTCGTGAACGTGATATCTGCGCCGTCCGCCGCGCCGCCGGTGGTGGTCTTCGACGTGACCGTGACCGGGCCAGCGATACGCGCCGACGTCGGAATGTCCGACAGGTACTGGTGGACAGCCGTCTGCGGAGTGTAGGCACCGGTGTCGACCAGGTACACCTTGATGGTGTCGGTCAGCCAATTGAGCTGACCCTCCAAGAAGCGCTGGCGACAGTAGTCAAATAGGGTGTTTGCCATAGGTGGGCTCCATGTCAGGTTGGAGCGCACTCATGCGCGCTTCGCCGGCGGCTTCCCGCCTTGCTTTTGGGGTAACGATCGGGGTGTGCTCGTCGGCGATGACCACCAGCCGGGCAAGCTGGCCGGATTTCCTCTCCAGCCGCACGGTGGCGGTGCCGATCGTCAGCACCTCACCGATTCTCAAATCAACGGCCAGCTTTGTCATGGCCAGAACGCCTCTACGTGATGCGGCACATCCTCCCGCGTGATGCGCCGCAGGTCCGAGTCGGGCCGGAAGCCGAAGTAGGCAGTGAATGCCGCCTCCGCCTCCCCCGCGCGCCGTGCATCGAAGGCCTCCATGTCCGGAATGCTGAAGCCACGATGCAGCGGCCAATGAACCAAATGCGGGTGATGTGCCTGCCCGATCTCGGGTTCAACCGCGTCCTTCTTCTGCAGGTCCATGGCCACCAGCGGCAGCCGGTAGCCCTCCAGGACCAGGTTGCCGGGCGCCGACGGCATCGGAACCAGCCGCAGACCCTTATCCGATTGGACGGCGTGCTGCGGATACCCGCGGCACGTGCGCCATTCGCGGATGCTGGCGTCCAGCCACTCGGTCGACACCAGGCGGATCGAGCGCGGCCTGTACGCGCCGGCATCAAGGAAACCGACGTAGGTCAGTTCGAACAGCGCTTCGTGCAGCGGGTAGGTCGAGCGCTCCGCCTCCACCGCGATCCGGCAAACGGCGGCATCCTCGCTCTCGTGGATGAGGCGGCCGCGCACCGCGGCTTCCGCCACGGCGTCGTTCAGCCAAGCGGTGATGTCCGCATCAGACCAGAAGTACGGTGTGACATTGTCGTTTCCGTCGACGCGCACACGGCGGATCAACTCGGCCAGCTTCATACGACCCCGAACTGGTCAACGAAGCCCTTCACCTGCGTGCGCATGGCGTCCTTGGTGGCGTTCTTGGGCAGATCCTGCCGGTAGTTCACCTTGGCAAACTCCACCAGGCCCGCCTTGTCCATGCGATCGATCTGGTCGTACAGATCCTGGATCTGGTTCAGATCGCGCTCCTGCCGCTGCTGCCGCTGCTTGCCCTGCTCCAGCAGCTCCGCGGTGTCGTCATTCGTGCCGATCGTGTCGTGAGCCGTGGCGAGCACCGCGCCGACGTCCACGCGCTCGAAGAGATCGGCATGGCGCAGCAGCTTGCGGGCGATGGCCTCCGGGAGCGCTCGTACCTGGTCCGAGACGAAAACCAGACCGGTGCCGTACATGCGGTCGCTCCATTCGGAACGGCGGCCGATGTATTTCACGCCCACGCCGATGCCCAGCGCCATCGCTGCAAGTTCGCTGTTCGGAACGGCATGTTCCACCGGCGGCAGGTTGGCGCGGAAGGCCTTGACAGCTTCGTCGGCGTCGGGAATGTCCTTCAGCACCAGCACGAGTCGATGCACCAGCGCGTCCTTGGTGCGCTGTTCCGGCGGCAACTCGGCGTAGGGCACGAGCAGCGGACTTTGCTTCTTCTCCACTTCGTGCGCTTCCGCGAGGGTCCAGCCTTCGGCGATGCGCGCTTCGCGCCATTGCTCGTGCTGCTGCTCGGGGGTGACATCGGGATTGTCGATGGCGAACTGCACGGCGCCTACCACCTTCTCGCGGTGCGCGTCGTCGGTGCCCTCCCACTCGACCACCGCAGCGCCGGTCAGGGCGCCCATTGCGGCGTTCAGCGCGGCGTGAATCACGCTGCCAATGATGATGACTTTCATAGAAGTGTCCTACTCCTGCGTGACGGGGCGGGCGGCACTGGGCCGCCCGCGCCAATGGCGGCCGCTATCAGCGGTTGCCGGACAGTTCGCCGGTGACCAGCACCTTGATGTCGCTTGCCTTGGCGTTCGCCGCCACCGCGGTTGTCAGGATCAGGCGGGCGGGCTTCGGCAACGTCACCAGCTTGGCGCCGGTGGCACGCTTGCGGCCCGTCGCGGCCAGGTCGATGCCCGAACCGAAGTAGGCAGCGTCCTGCGGCACGCTCGCATCGTCCACGCCGTCCTCGTACTTGAAGCCCAGCGAGCCGGTGATGGTGGCCGTCATGCCCGTGGTCACGAAGACCGAAGCATCTTCCAGGCGCATGCCTTCCGGCAGCGGGCCCAGATCGACCACATCGCCCGCGGCGAGTGCAGCGGCAGCATTGGCGTTCTGGACGATGCCGGCAGCGTTGGTCAGCATGGCGTACGCCAGCGACGTGAGGTTGCCGAAGGGGGAGAAACCGCCGAATTGGCGATTCTGGTACTGATTGATGAGCACGGTAGCCATATGGCCTCCTGTGTGTCAGGTATCGGAAGGAAACGAGCCGGCACGCGCCGGTCCGCCTGCTATCAGTTGCGGGCGCCGATGATGGGCACGGCGGTATCGACCACGGTCACACCGTAGTCGGTGATTTCCTTGCCCATGCCGGTGTCGACCTCGAAGCGGACCTTCGATACGCCGCGAATCGCGCCGATCAGCAGTTCCACCTTGTCGCCGTGGTCCAGTTCCTTCTCCGACCAGAAGAACGGGATGCCCGACTTGTCGGAACTGGCCAGCGCTTCGGCGATGGCCTGGCCGCCGAGAATCACCGAGCGGTCGACGGCGAACTGCGTGCCGAAGCTGGCCGGCACCGTCGCAGTCGATTCGGTCTCGCTGCTCGCGCTGCCGCAGTAGCGGATGATGTCGCCCGCGTAGAAGCGGATCGCCCGCGGCATCTTGATGAGCAGGAAGCCATTCCACAGACCGGCTTCGCCCAGGAACAGCGGGTGCTGTCCGGCTTGGCTCGCGCGCGCCATTGCCGATGCTTGCAGTTGGCGGAAGGCCGGGTCGGCGGCGAACTTGTTGTACTGCGCCGGCGACATCATCCACACGCGCAGCGGCGAGTCGGTCGCAGCCTTGTCCCCATCGAATTGCACGATCGGGGGCGGCAGCGGGATCTGGTCCAGCACCGTGCGCATCGAATCCACCGTGTCCATCTTGAAGATGTCGGTGGACTGGATGTCCACTTCACCGCCGTTCACCTTGAAGCCGGTCACGGCATCGCCGTCGGCGATGAAGTGGCGGTTCTTCGACGGGGCCAGCACCGGATTGACCATGATTTCGCCGAAGTCGGCGTCGGCCTCGGTCGGAACCACCCATTCGATGTTGTTGTGGAAGCCGCGAGCCCCGGCCATATGCACGAGCAGCGACTGATCGACGTAGCGATCCATCAGGTTCTGCGCGGCGGGGCGGCCAAGCTGGCGGAATTCCACGGGCGTGCGGATCGACGTCATGGCGTCGCCCAGATCCAGCGGGAAGCGGGCCTGGTTCACGCGCAGCTTGTCTTCCGTGATGCTCAGACCCGTACCGCGGCCTTCCGCATAGCGGCTGCCCATGATGGGCTTGGCGCCGATCGGGTTCAGCAGGTGGAAAGTCACCTCATCGCCCTTGCCCTTCGACAGATCCTGGCAGCGCACGATGGGCATGTGCTGCGTGGTCTGTTTGCGCAGCGTCGCTTCCGCGCCCGCGATGCCGGCCGGCATCTTGCCGGTCAGGCGGTTCAGTGTGCTGTTGCGCTGCATGTGGGTGGCGAACAGGCCGACGGCCTGTTGCACCATGTTGGTTTTGTCGCCGTACGCGGCGTGCGTCTTTGCAGTCATAGAGCCCTCTTATCGGATCACAGCGTGTTGAGGAACCGGTCGATTTGCTCCGGGGTCATGTTCCCGGCGTTCATCGCATCGAGCAGTTCACGTCCGTTCATGTCGGCCATTTGCTCGTCCCGCGACAGACCGGCCGGGCGCCCACCGGGAAGATCGGTGAGGCTGGCCGGAACCCGCGTCGGGGCGTTGGCAATAGCCGCTTGGGCCGCCGCCTTCACGGCATCGGGGTTCACCTGTTCGGTGCCTCCCGCGGCCGCGCCAGCGCCGGCGCCCTGAGTCGTGCCAGTTGCCTGCTTGAAGGCGCAGAACAGTTCGATGACTTGCTGCGTGGTGCCCTTCTGCAGCACCGCGTTGTAGCCATCGCGGACGAATGACGGTTGCGTGTTGATCCAGTCGCCCAGTTCCTTGCTTTCCGCAAGGGAGTCGGCATCCGGGTGCGCTTCGTAGATAGCCGCGTAATGGCTCTTGGTGGCGTCCGTCGCGTGCTTCTGCTGGATAGGTGCCAGCTTCTGCGCCACGATGGCGTCAACCTGAGCGGCCACTTTCGCGTCGACAAGCGTCTGAATGCCCTTGGCCAGATCCTCTTCGCTGAAATCGCCGAAGATGCCCGGATCGATGCCCTGGTCGATGGCTGCTTGCGCGGCCGCCACCTGAGCGTCAGTCTGGGTGGGGGTCTGACCGGCATCTGCCCGCGTCTTGGCCTGTGCTTGCAACTCGGCAAGCTGGGTCTGCGCGGCTTCCGCTTGGGCCTTCCAATGCTTCTCGCCTTCTCGCGCCTCCACCAGCTTTTCATAGCGGATGGTGTGCTTTCCGTCCTTCGCCAGAATCACGGCGTTGGCGGCGTTCAACTCGCCTGCGGCGGCGGCCGGCGTTGCTGCCGGTGCTGCCGGTGCTGCTGCGGGCGTGCTGGCTGCTGCCGTGGCACTGTCACTTGCGCCGGTCGTGCCGGCATCGCCTTGGGTCGTACCTGCCGCCGGCACAGTGGCGGCGCCGGGCTTCCTCCGCCGGCACGGCGCCGTCCGGCCCTCGGCCCTGGATATACGGCGACTTGATGTTCATGGCCGCGGTCTGCGCCGCCACCGGGAAGTTCGGGTCGTCGCCCACCGGGTTGGGCCGCTGGTAGCCAGCGCCCTGCATCACGGCGTCGGCGATCGGGGCAATCATCGGCATCTGCGCGATCTGCGCGCCAGCCTGCATCGCACTGAATGCCGCCTGCACCCCGATCTGGACCGACTGGGCGTCGATCTGTTTAATCTCGCTGTCCGCCTTGCGCTCCTTCAGGTCCAGTTCGCGGTTCTTGATGTCGGTGCCGGCCTTGGCCAGGGCGTCTGCCACGGCCGTCTTGATGGCCTCCGCCTGCTGCTCGGGTGTGGCCTGCAACTGCACGTTGCGGATGGCTTCCACCACGTCGCGCTTGAATGGCACGTCCATGAGGCTGACCAGGAACGGCAGTACCGCGGCCTGATACTCCGGCGGCATGCTCTTGACTGCCTCCGACATGGCGTTGAGCTGCTGGCCGCGGTAGCTGTTCGTGCTCGGGACGTCGTCCACAGCCACCTTCAGGCGGGTGCGCTGCAGGTCGTTCGACAGGTAAGCAATGCCGGTGTCCGGGTCGACTTCCGGCGCGTTGATCACTACCGTGCGATCGGCCTTGACCGCGTCGCCCTCGATAATGACCTCGTGCCGCGCTGTGCCCATGTCGGCGATGATCAGCGACAGCAGCAATTCGCCGACCAGCGTCCGGCCGCCGCGGAAGTTGTCCATAGGAATCGACAAGCTCTGGTTCGACTGCTCGACCTGCGTCTGCTCCTGCACGCCAGACTTGGCCGTGCCCTGCCGCCCAACGAATCCGCTGGTGATGCTCGACACACGTTCGATGGTCTGGCGGTTGTCCTGCAGCATCTGGAAGTGCTGCTGCGTGAGCTGGTAATCCCGCTTCACCTCGAACTTGGCGCCCTGCTGGGCCATGTGCGCAGCGTCCAGTACGATATCGGCGTCCGGCCGTGCCACCTGGCGGCGCAGTTGGGCGTCGGTCATGGCCACCGCACCCCTGGTGCGCTCAATGCGGGTGACGCTCATGCCCCAGCGCAGCTTGCTGTTGCCGCTGTTCAGGCTGTCCTGCGCGTACTTCATGCCCCGGACGAAGCCATACGGCACGCCTGTGTTGTCCTCGCGGAACCCGAAGAACGGGACGTATGGGAAATGGCGGTGGCTGTACGGCGACGGGCCATCATGCAGTTGATGCGGGCCCAGCCAGTAGGCACGCCGCACCCTGGTCACGGTCGCGTGCTCGACCACGGCCAGGCCGCGCGCCACGGCGACGTTGTGCGACAGATTGTTGTGGTCGAACTCCACCACGCGGCCATCCGGCGTGCGGATGATGGGCACGCGCGCCCAGCGGCGGTACCAGATTTCCGACACGCATAGTTCCTTGCTGGTCGGGTTGAACCAGCGATCTTCCTGCATGGTCCACGCCCGCCCCTCATTCCATGCGTTGGCCAGGCCGGTGCTGATGCCGCCGTCCATGCTCAGGGTGCGGTCTGCCCACCACAGCGGGCCATGGGTGCCGCACGCCATGATCATTTCGGCGTGGTCTGGGAACACCAGCGCGATACGTTCCTTGGTCAGCCAGCGCTGACGGCGCAGCCACCTGGCCGTCTCCCAGTCGTCGCCGCACTTCATGTCCCAGTGGATCTCGTTCCGGTGGATCGGGGTGCAGCGGTACGGGTACTTGAACGGGTCCGACTCTTTGCCCACCTCCACCCAGCCGATGCCACAACCGATTTGGGGGCGAAACGCCTTGCTGCACGCGCTGTCGGCCTTCGACTGGCGTTCGGCCTCGTTCAGCCTGAAGTTCAGGGCATCGGCCACGTCCTGTCCATCGGGCTGGCCGTTGGGCGACACGCGCCAGTCGCTGCGGATCGTTGCCTCGTAGCCCTGGATCGAAAGCAAGGCCGGCCCGATCAGGTCTTCCACCGCCGGAGGAATGCCCAGTTCGGCCATCTTGCGCAGCAGTTCGCCATCAAGCTGGTTGCCGTCGGCATAGTCCATCTCCTTGTCGGCAGTCCCGCGCCACCGCGGCTGCTCGTCAATCTCGCGGTAGATTTCCTGGTATTCGAGCTGCGACAGGGGCTCGGTGCCGGCCGGGATGCTGTTCGTGTCTTGCATGGTGGATGTCCTCATAGGCGCCAGTCAGGCGTCTCCGCTTCTACGTAGGTGTTGGATTTCGTCGTGGATTCGAGCAAGCCCAATTCCTTGGCCTGTGCCCATTGGCGGAGCGCGTCGGCGCCCTCGCTGCAGCCGTTGCTCTTGTCCGGCTGGTCGATGAAGCGGTTGTCGGCGCGACTGAACTTCTTCCGGTAGCCCTCGATGCGCGTGATGCCCTTGGCGCAGGCAGTCTCATCGAAATACGCGCCCTTCAGGTGCTTCCGGGTCTGCTGCACGCCGGTGATCAGTTCGGTGATCCGCGGCACGATGATGAAAGTCTCGCCGGGCAGCAGGTCTTCCAGCATCTCCTTCGTGGTGCGGTTGTAGTCGCTGAGACGCTGGTGGTTAGCGTCGTGCGGCAGGTAGTGCTTGCCAAAGACGTAGCCGCGGTCGCGCAATTCCTTGACGTAGTGCCGCAGGTCTTCGTTGTGCGCCTCGTAGTAGTCGATGAATCGGTCTTCGCCGCGCATCTCCTGCTGGAACCAGACCGCGCAGCCGTCGCTACGGCCGATGTCCCAGAACGTGTTGACCGGCAGGTCCAGTCGCGGAACCCGCGTGATGCCGCCGCGCTTACGCAGCGCGATCATGTCCTTGGCGTAGTAATTCCCATCGGTGCTGATCTGGAATGCCTCAGCCGGGAAGCTGGGGTATTCCTGCCACATGCGCTCTTCCTTGCCCTTGAAGTCCGCGCGCTTCGTGGCCACGTACCAGGCCCGCTGGTCTGGGTCGATGGTGATGGCCTGGCCCATGTCGGCCAGCACCTTGGCCTCGACCAGGTCGAAGTACTCATGCTCTTCGCGGCTGATCGGTACCGTGCGGGCGTCCAGGCGGTACTTCGGCTCCTGCCACCACGCATAGAAGTGGAAGCGGTAGTCCTTCGGCGTCAGCACCTTGCGGCTGGCGTGGTTCTTCTCGGCCGTCTCGACCATCTCGAAGAACTCGCCCTCCCGGCCCTCGGCCGTCGATTCGATCACCAGAACGCCGTTCGTCGGCACGGCCGGGATGGAGCCGGTCACCACTTCCTGCGCCTTGTCCGGGTACTTGGCACAAATCTTCCCGAATTCGGAGACGTGCAGGCGGTGAATCGTGCCAGAACGCATGGACGTGGCAACGCGGATGCTGCTGTTGTTGTGGGCGAACAGCAGTTCGGACTGGGAGTCGCGCGCCAGGGGGAAGCGCTCGCGGATCTCGTCGGGCAGGTTGCGGTACGCGAACTGCACCTTGTCGCGGAAGATCGCCGCCGCGGCCTGCAAGTCCTGCGCGATGATGCCGCAGCGCTGGTCAGCGTTGAACAGGGCGTGATCCAGCCACAGGATGCAGATCAGGGTGGTGAAGCCAAGCTGCCGCGCCTTCAGGATCAGGTTGCGGTACCACAGGCGCTTGATGAAGCGGCGCTGCGCACGGTTGGGTCTGAACGGCATGACGAACGACTCGCCCTCAACCACCTGACCGTCGGGGCCGACCTGGTCGTCGCCCTTGATCATGATCTTGTAAAGGCAGCCGGAGAACAGGCGCCACTCCGGGTCCGCAAGGCAGCGCGCCAGTTCCGCCGCGTCCGTGGGGAGCGGCAGAAGCGGCGTATCGTGCCTCACGGTGCCGGACACCGGTCAATCCTCGCCGGCGGCGGGCACGTTGGCCATGGGCCTAAACGCGCTCGGCGGCGTGCCGGCGTGCTCCGGATCGTTCGCCACCGGCATGATGGCGTTGCCGTTGCCCTTGGCAATGGTGTGCAGTAGCGACGTGAGCGGGTCGACCGGTGCATTGTCCTTGTCATCTAGGCCAAATGCCTGTCGTTCTAGCCCAACCAGCACCCGGAGGGATTCGCCCAGATCCTTCATGGTCTTGGCTCGCCCGGGCAGGCTGATGATCTTCTGGTACAGATCGTTGAGCCTGTCCTGGCCCTTGTCGTCGGGGGCACGCATGAACTCGCCCAGCTGTTCAAGTAGTGCCACGTTTTCCTCCCCGGTCTGCTGCTCTAGTTCCGCCAGCAGCGCCATGGCGATGCTCCGAGACCGCTGGATGTCCCGCCGGTGGGAAAGCCGGACGTCGGCCACAGCCTGGGCGTTCGCCTCCACCACCTCGCGTTCTGCGGCACGCCGTTCGCTGGATACCAGAGCGGATACCGCGGCCTTGGATACCAGAGAGTCGGCCTTCTGCTGGATCTTTTCGGAGAGATCGCGCTCCCATCCGTCCCGCTTGGCGCGCTTGTTGATGGCGCCGTGCGTGATGCCGTGCTCGGCCGCAATCTGGCGTAGCGTCTTGATTCCAGCGCGGTAATCCAGTTCGATGCGCTCCCAATCGTGCGTGACGGTGCCTGCCGGCCCGACAGTCGGCTTGGCTGCTTGCTGGGTGCTGGTAGTGGTGGGCATTCTGGCCATAGGCGGCCAGATTGGAGACGGCGGATCGGGGCGTCCAGCCCTATAGGGGTATGGGGGAAACCGGAATCAGGTTGCAGGATTCCGAGCCAGCGGCTAGCCAAGGAGTCGTGCCTAACCGGTAGGCTTCCCCGAGCCAACGCTGCAATGTGGTCACCGGTGGCTCCGGCCATATATCAACCCGGTAGCGGGCGACAGGCGACATTTTCCCAGCTGCGATGACGCAATGGACGACGGCCAGGGCGCCAGCAACCAAATTTCCGGGCCATCAGTCTGCCCTTGCCTCGCAACCGAGAGGCCATCAAAACGCAGTCGATCTTCGAAAATAAACAGGTGGCAGGCACGAAATAGAGCGTAGAGTGAGACAGCAATCTCACGGAGACGCTCATGGATGATGCACCCAGTTCGAACTACAAAGGGTTCGACATATACCCGCTAGTCTACAAGACCGAAACGCGTCGCGAATGGTACGAGCGACGGCCTGACCGTGCGTATAACATTTCTGTCGTCATTTGCGAGGAGGGTATGGACCCCACCACAGACGCTGCACAGGTCTTTCCGCTGTTGGCAGACCAATGGGACAGCCTTGGGAATGCGAAGCGAGCAGCCATCCTCGGCGGGCAAGGCATCATCGATACTTTCGCGATGAGGCGTACGCGACGCTGATGATCCAGTGCCGCAAGATAGCCCCGTGCAGTGCACTGCTGTAAGGCTAAACGCAACTTTTGGCTATCTCATCCATTCCGGCGTGGAGCATGACTCCAGCGGAGTTGGGCCGAATGATGTAGAATTGCCGTTCTCCCGCGCATGGCGATGTTAGTCGCCACATGACGCAGGCCGCGAGACACCAACAGTACAAAAATATCCGCGGCCATTCGGATGTACATCCGATTTCCTCCGGGCGAAGGTCGCCCGCAAACCTGAATCGACCCGCGGCATGTCCGCTCCGCAACCCTCGCGCACGTACTGGCACGGCGAATTGCGCAAGCACGGTCAATCACGCATCAGTTTCTCCGCCTGCGCATTAGCGCGGCGCGCGACACTGACCAGCATCGCAATCACGTTCCTTGACTAGGCGAGCCATGCACCTCGCGCGTCGTCCTTGCATCGAACGCCTCAAAGCAGGCAAATGAATTTGAATCGCAGCAACAATCCGTTCACCGTATCGGTGTACCCAATCCAGCAAGAGCCAGGCGTTTGGTTCGCGAACTATACGATCTCCGAGTACAGAAGTGGCGCCGAACGCGTTATCGCCAACGTCTCGATGCGGCACGCGACGCATCGCTCAGAAGAAAAGGCCAAGTACGCGGCTCGTCGAGCAGGTCAAAGTGCCGTTGCATGTATGCGTTCGTCCCTACCGACGCGGGTGTACAGCTCGTCGCCGGTCGTTACCGCATAGCCTTCAAAGGAGAAGTCATGGCGAAAGAAGAACTGGTGGAATTCGGCGGCAAGGTCTCGGAGGTTTTACCCGACAACCGATTTCGGGTCATCCTCGAGAATGGATTTGAGGTCTGGGCCTATTCGTCCGGACGACTGAAGAAGAACCGCATCCGCGTGCTGGCCGGTGACCGCGTCACCCTTGAGATGTCCCCGTATGATCTGACAAAGGGACGTATCAACTATCGGCACAAGAACTGAACACAGTGGTTTGTGTTTTGCGCGCGGCCTCGCTACTGACCTACGCTCTCGCGCCCAGAAAAAAGCTCCGCTTCGCGGAGCCTTTTTCTGCTTGCACTGAAGATCAGAAAGGCTCGATCTTTGTCGGCACCGGCGGCGGGCACTGAGGCCAGTCGAGCAAGAGCGGGAGCGGCGCGGACCTGCACCAATGCGACGCCGATCCGCGCGCTCAAAGCGCCTGTCAGCGGAGGCGATGGTGTTCACTGCCGCTCGGCCTCCTCCCGGATGTTAAAGCGCTTGCGTAATTCGTCGATGTGAGGCTTCAGCGCCTGCAGGCACGCACCACCAGCATCGCCTTCGATTGTTGAAATGGACCAGTTGCAACCGTCTGGGTCCGCGGGGTGCCAACATACGTCTCCGAAGCAGGTTCCTGCGCACACCGAGATCTGGTCCTGCGCCGCGCGGACCATCGCCCGAACTTCCGCCTTGTTCTTCATGACTCTTTCCATGACCTCTCCTCGTGAAAAAGACGGTCTATGCAATGAGCATAGGCGAATGTGGTGCTCCACAAGCAGCTTTCAAACATCGTTGGTCGCATTAGGTTGACGGCAGTAGAGAAGCTCCGTATAACTGACCGGGCAGGCTCTTCGAGCCCACGACACCTAGAGCAAAAGCTCACTTCCACGGGGCGCTTCTGTCCCAATGCCATCCCGGATTGACTGGGCCATCGACTGTTGGCACCCACCCATCTGCGGGGAGAAGCGCTTGGTTACTGTGTACCTTTCCAGTTTCTTCTTTTTTGTCCTCTCGCAGCTTTTCGAGCGGCGCCAACCGCGAAGCGAAACACCGAGCAGAGCGCTCCGCTTGCTGAGCACGCTTAGCTATGCGATGTCCTTGTTGGTGATGATGGCTGCCGTGGCAACGCTGGCCATTCAAAACTAAAATGGTCGCAAATGACGGCTCCTCGCGTAGGGATCCGCGTCCCGCTCCTGCAACCCCGATGTTCCTTTGCGCGGGCGTAGATCGATTGACGAGGATTTACAATGCGGTCATCAATAAGTTGGAAATGTGAAGGCTACCGCGGCATGTACATACATGTCGGAGCGTTCGAAGCTGCCACGGTGTCGACTCCTCGGGGCTTCCCCGGGCCAAAGTGGGGCTACGTGATGGCCGTTCGCTACACGGCGAATAGGGATGATCGCATGTTCTGCGAGTCTTTCGACCAAGAGGATGACTACTTCACGCGCGAGGCTGCAGAGCAGGCGGCCTTCCACTATGGCCGGTTTGCTGTGGACATTATTCAGGGATTAGGTTGAGGCGGCGAGGAATGCTGATGCAATAGCGGCGTCCGCCGAAATCCTCTCGGATACCCCCTTACCTAGACGCTATTCAGACGTTGCCAGTTGCTTCAGTGCCCAGGCAGGGTAAGCCCATCTGTGCTGACTGCTGGCTAGGCGGATTGCCGACCATCGCGAACACACGGCTCAGTTGCCGGCGCATCTCCCGCAGTTGTATGGACATCTCGTGGTTGGCATATGCCGCCTCGTGTCCCTGTTGGATGGCAACGAACTGCTGCGCGGCGCCAGCCATCGCCTGGCCGACCATGCGCGCCTCCCGCGGCGACAGGATCAGCTTCTGCTCCCCCACCTCCAGCACGGTCGTTCCGTCAGGCAGAAAGGATGTGTAGACGGTGCGAGCCGGCCGGTGCTGCTCGGCGGGCACGAATACCCCGCGCTGCACCCGGACGATGCGGCCGTTGTTCTCCAGGTAGGCCAGTCGGTCGTCAATCTGCGTCTTCGTCAGGTTGGTCAGCCCCTTCTGCGAAGACAGCGTCTCCCGGGTCACGATCTGTTCCTGAGCGTGCATGTCCTGGATGATCTCCAGCAGGATGTCAGCGCTGGACTTTTCGGCAGTGGCGATCTTTTTCATGGTTCTCCCTTAGTCTGCGGCGTTGATTCCGCTGTGTCGCGGACCCGTCAGTCAAAAATTACCCCGTAGGCCGTGGCGGCGTGGGCCTCAACCTCATAGATGTAGTGCGCCATCGCGCCGACCGTGATTTCCCCGCGGGCAATGGATGGCTCCGCCAGGATTACGCGGCCGTCCTGTAGACGCAGCTCCTTAGGCGGCAGGAACAGATCTTTCATGGCCTTGTGCCAGGCGCGTGGTGCGAAGCGCTGCCCGTCGATCACAGCCTGAGCGGCGATCGGCTCAATGACTGCCTTCCAGTAGAACTTGACCTGCTCGTCCAGGCGGTCTTCGCCGTCATCGGCCAAAATGACCCGCAGGGGGCGGCCATCGCGTGCCATAGATGGGGCTGCCGCGCGCACGGTGGCCACCACTTCAGCCCAGTCCGGCCGGCCACGCAGCACGATCTGCCTGTAGCGCAAGGTCACGCCAGTAACTGTCGTGGCCATGCTCAAAATTCCTCACGTTTCCAGCCGCCGCCCAGCTTGGGGGACAGCTTCGTTGCCTTGACCATGCGGAAGTACGGCAACACCTCAGCACACAGCTTGATCTTCATTTGGCCCTTGTCCGTGGTGTAGCCGCCCTTGGTTTCATGGATGGCCAGACGCATGTCGGCGTGCAGCACAAAGAAATCCACCTCGTAGAAGGTGTTGTCGGCCAGGCGCACGCGCATAGGGTGAAACTTCCAGTCGATCACCAGGCCCTGGCGCTTCTCGTCGTCCAGCAGGACGGAGTACGCGCGCTCGGTCTTGTTCATCTGGTCCTTGGGCAGCCGGCCCAGCGCGTGGAAGCGCGCCAGCGGATCTGCCTTGGCCACCGACGCGGCCGGCTTCGGCACGCGCGCATGGTGCGCGGCAAGCTGCTCGGGGGACCATCGGAGCATCTTGCTCATGCTGGCGTCACCCCCGCGGCGGCGTCCATGACGGCCTCGGCGTCGCGAAAATCGTTGAACGAGTGCTGCATGCGCCGAACGATCGCGCGCAGTTCCTGCACGGTGCTGTCGGCCTGCGCCAGCTTGATCATGTCTCGCAGTCGGCTGCCCATTTCGTACACCTCCCCGGCTTCGGGCTCCATGCCGACCACCGCGGCAAGGTCCGTGAGCAGCTTGGAACAGTGATCGTCAACGTGCATCCGCGCCACGCGTCGCTTGTCTTCAATGCGCTCCAGATCGCGCTGCAGCCCTTCCTCTTCGTCCTTGATGCGGTACCGGAGATTGGCCAGGCGGCGCGTCGTCTGGTTTCGGTGGTCCTCGATCGCAGCCGCCACGACTTCACCGAACTCCGCGCGCAGCTTCTGGATGGTCCGATACTCATCCAGCGTGCGCAGTGAGTGCTCCTTTGCGACTTCCTGGCGCTGAATGTCGCGGCGGGAGCCATCGATTAGCAGCTTCATCCAGGCGTCGCGCGGTAGGCTCTCGCACTTCGTCAGCGCCGGCTTCTTCAGCGAGCGCCAGCCGTCCGGCCCGCGGACTATCAACCCGGCTCCGGCGGGGATGTCCTCCTTCTTCAGCAGACCGACCGGGCACGCGAACACCACGCCGGCGGCGAACTTCAGGTAGTCGGTGTACTTCCCTTTGGTCACGTCCGCGCGGAAGTCCGACATGGAAACCTTGCATTCGTAGGCAATGGGCTGGAACCGGCTGTACGAAATGGGAATTGCGTAGACGTCCGGGCGGCTGCTGCCCGATGGGCCAAGCTGCATGTCGGTCCAGACCATGCGGTCGGTGCTGCCGCGCAGATGCGAGGCCAGGTCTTCGGCCAGGGCGTCGTGCCCCCATTTGATCGTGCTCATGCGATCTCCAGCACCAGGCCAGGCTGGCGGGTGCGATCTTCCTGCAGTTGGATGTAGGCGGGATTCAGTTCCGCACCGATCGACCGCCGGCCAAGCCGCTGCGCGACGCTGGCCACCGTGCCGGATCCCATAAAGGGATCGAACACGATGTCGCCAGCTCGAGATCCAGCCAGAATGCACGGCTCCACAAGTTCCTCGGGGAACGTGGCGAAGTGCGCGCCCTTGTACGGCTTCGTCGCGATCGTCCAGACGCTGCGCTTGTTGCGCATCTCGGTGATCGCGCGGAACGCCTCGCGGCCGGGCAGATCGTTCGTCTTCCCATCGAAGTCGCCGCGCTTCACGCTCTCCCGGACCTTCTGGGCGTAGGCTTGGAGCCCGGCTTTCGTGCGGTGCCTCTCGTCGCCGGCTTCGTAGGCGGCCTGGCCTTTCGCCGCGGTTACGTTGCCGGGCACCCGGATGCGGCCGCGTTCGCGGGAATCGGCGTCATAACCGTGACCGAAGCCCACGCCAGTGGGCGTGGGGCCATACGTGGCCGGCTCCTTGATGGCGTCGGCGTCGAAGTAATAGCGCTCCGACTTCGTCATCAGGAACAGATATTCGTGGGCCTTGGTGCAGCGGTCGCGCACGCTCTCCGGCATCGGATTGGGCTTGTGCCAGATGATGTCCTGTCGGAGCCACCAGCCGGCGTCCTGCAGCGCAAAAGCCAGTCGCCACGGCTGCCCGACCAGGTCTTTGGCCTTCAGGCCTTCCACGCGCACATCGCTGCGCGGTATCGGAGCATCGTCGCGACGCCGGCTGGCCGTCATGCTTTTGATCTTCGGTCCGCCGCCGCGGTGGTCATTGCCGGCCAGGGTAGAGGCCGCCGACGGTGCGCCACCGCCACGCGAACCGGCATAGCTGTCACCCATGTTCAGCCACAGCGTGCCGTCGTCCGTCAATAGTTCGCGGCAAAGGTCGAACACCTCGACCATGTTGGCCAGGAACTCGCGCAGTGTCGGCTCTTGCCCAAGCTGGCCAGGGTGGCCGTAGTCGCGAAGTCCCCAATATGGCGGGCTGGTGACGATGCACTGCACGCGCATGCCGTCGGCGATCAGTGAGCGCATGACGTCGCGGCAGTCGCCTTGGTAGCACTGGTTGGTCAGCATGCTAGGATTCCTTCGCCAATATTGGCAAAACCAGCTAGGAGAGAGGTCATGGCATCGAATCCGAAGCAGACGGGAAAGGGTCCGGCAAAAGAGGCATCCAAGCTCTTGAGGAATCCGGCCACACCGGCGAATGTGAAGAAGGTCGCGGCCAGCGACCTAGCACAGGCGCCCACTAAGAAGAAGGCGAAGAAGTAAGAGAGCATCAGGCCGAGGCCTCCAACACGAGGCCCGGCTGCCGTGTCCGCTCAGCCTGCAGGACGATGTACTCCGGGCTCAGCTCCGAGCCGAGCCACCGCCGGCCGAGGCGCTGGGCGACGCTGGCTACCGTGCCAGAGCCCATAAACGGGTCGAAGACGATGTCTCCCGGACCGCTTCCTGCCAGGATGCAAGGCTCTACTAGGTCCGGAGGAAACGTTGCGAAGTGAGCGCCGCGATATCGCGATACGGGTACGGTCCACACAGAAGTGCGTTTCGCATCAGCGTTGAACGCGTACCTGTATGACTTCGACAACAGAAATACGCTCTCGTGCGAGCGCTGGAATCTGGATTGCGCTGACCTTCCATCAGGTGCTGGATTTGGCTTATGCCAAATCACCTCCTGACGCAGATACCATCCATCCGAGCGCAGGGCAAACGCCAGGAGCCAAGGGATTCCTATCATGTCCTTGGGCTTCAGACCGATGTCCTGTGGCCGCTTATCCCCGCGGCGGTTTTCATTCGTGCCGTTCACCCAGCCATTCAGTGCACTGGTCGGAACGCTAGCGTTCTTATTCCCGTGGTACCCCGCATAGGAATCCCCGATGTTCAGCCACAGCGTGCCATCGTCTGCCAGCAGATCGTGCACACATCGGAAGACTTCCACCATCGCGGCGACGTACTGCTCCGGCGTTTCCTCCAGCCCAAGCTGGCCAGCGTGTCCGTAGTCGCGCAGACCGAAGTAAGGTGGCGACGTGATGCAGGTTTGTACGTGCACGCCCTCGGCGATCAGCGTCCGCATGACGCCGCGGCAGTCCCCCTGATAGCAGTGATCCACCTTCACGCTCCCCTCCCCTTGATCCATTCGCGGCGCGCGGCCGCCTGTTCCTCGGTAATCGCCTCGTGCTTGCCGCACGCCGGCGCCTCTGGGCTGATCCAACGCAGCGAGATAGCCTCGATCGCGCACCGGCCCATGCCGACCTCGGCGTGCGCAACGTCGCTCGCGGTCAGATGCGCCTGCGTCTCGCCAGTGCGCGGCCTCATGGTGAAGTGCTTGCAGGTGATGCAGGTCGTCATTCCGCGTCCTCATCCGGATAGAAGAACGCCATCAGGCGGGCGTGCATCGCCTCGTCGCGCTCGTACTCGCGCAGAATCTGCTGCCGCCATGGCCCTTCGCCTGCACGCTTGAACACGCGGGCCTTGAAGGACATGAACAGCTCACCTTCGCCCTCCTTCCAGGCCACGCCTAGCTCGGCGGCCTTGGCCTTGATGCCCTCGACGCCGATCCACCATTCCGCGGCACCGGCTTGCACGGTTGCTGCCGGCTTGCCGGCCGCCTCCGCAGCGGCCTTCGCCACGCCCTGCCGGGTCGTCTTGATCATCCCCAGGATGTAGCCAGAATTGGGCTGCTCGCCCTTCTTCTTCATGCTGAAGACCTCGACTGCTTCGGCGATCTCCTGATCGGATACCGCGAGGCGCACCATCTCGATCACGTCGGCATGGTTGCTGGTGACGGTCATGCCGTACGTCTTCCGCAGCAGCACGGCAAGCTGGATATCCCGCGGGTTTTCCTCTCCGGTCTGAGGGTTCCGAAGATGTGGCGTGGCTTGACCCTGCGCGCCCGCGGTACCACTGAGGCTCACATCACCACTACCTTGGTTAGTAGACATAGGTGGTGATGAAGGTGAAGGGCATTGCTCATGCAGACCTTCAGGCAAAGCACTTGGCACTGCGTCCTGCACTCCTTCAATGACTGCTGGAAGTTGTGCTTGTGGCATGCTTGGAGCATCCCCAGGAGCATGCTCGGAGGGTTTCTTGCCCCACCGCTTTTCCGCTGCTAGAACGGCCTTTGCAACGGCAGCATCCTTGCGTGTCTGGCTTGCCTGAAGCTCTTCATCGGCACGTTTCTGATGCAGCAATCCGTCGACATCGGAGAAAAACCGGAGCACGGCCGGCTTCGCCTTCTTCCACACGGCCGGCGCCAGACGAGTGATCTGCGCCAGCGTCGCGTCGTCGTTTGGCGGTGGGCCATTGCGCCAATAGTCCATGAGCAGCAGCAGGTATGCCCCGTGCTGCTCCGTGGTCAGTCGCGTGGTATCGGCCAGGTAGTCCCCGATGTAGAGCGGCATCCAAACGTCGGCCTTGTCCTTCGACTTTCCCTTGCTCACTTGGCGGCCTCCAATGGAGGCAGGTACGCGATCAGCAGCGTCTGCGTCTCAATGACAAGCTCCGCCTCATCGAAGCCATAGACGATCGCGAAGCGCTTCACGCCCAGGCCGTGAATGCCGGTGTTGCCGCGGTGGTGCTCCGGGCAAAGCGGAATGGCGTCACGGTGCGACGCGCGCTGAGCCATGCCCGTTCCCTTGCGCGGGTGGTGGATCTCGGCCGGCGTGGCACCCAAGCCCAGCCGGCGGCAGCAGGCACAACCCAGCGCGGCCACGCGATCGAGGTATGTGCGCTCAGCCTTCCGCGGTGCCTTCCTGCGCGATCGCGACTTCATCGGCGTGCGGGCAAGCTGCGCGTCACTAGGCTTCAGCCCGCATGTCCGCTGCATGGGCGCCTTCTGGCGCAGCGGCGTGCTGCGCTTCATTGGCGCGCGTCGTGTCAGCACTGGGGCACCCCGACGAAAGAACGCGGCTTCGGCGCGTTACGGCGCGCGACAATGTATGCCTGGTTCCATTCCTTGGCCGCCTCGGTGTCAGCCGGATACGGATTGCGATTCTTCCCCTCGCGGGCCGCGCGGGCGGCCTCTTCCCGAATCGACTGGCGCGACTTGATCTGGTCCATGGTGGTCTCCGGGCCTGGTCAGTCGTGCTGCTGCTGATTGGGTTCGAATCTCGCACCATTTCCGCGCGCGACATTTCGCCGTTGTTCGGCTAACTTTTCCATGTCGTCCGGAAAAGCCCAGTGGCAGATGATTTCGCGCACGAGTTCGGCACGTGTCATGCCGGCTTCGCGGGCCTTCTGCGCCAGGTGCTCCCCGACGATCTCAGGCAGATCGGTTTTCACCGGGTCGGTCAGCTTGCCCAACGGATGGTTGTAGGCAGAGCGGGACATGTGGATGCTTTCCATGTTCTCTTCCATGCGCGGATACGTCTGTTGCTGGTTATAAGAAGCCCCGGGCGGCTAGGCGCGCCCGGGATTGCCGCCACGGGGGTACAGAAGGCGGCCGGGGAAATCGGGAAACCGGTGTGTACAGAGCGAGGCGGAAAAATGGCGACAGGCGACACAGCAACCATCACGGCGAGCCCGCTGCTGGACATCCCACGCGGGCGCGACAGCGAAATCAAGGACTTCGGCGCCTATGTCACCTATCTGCGCCGCTACGTCGTCGGCGCGATGCTGGGCGTGGCCGCAGATGACGACATGGACGAGAACGGCCAGCCAGCCGGCGAAGGCGATCCGGGCACGGCACCGGTCAATGTGCCAGTGCATCCCGATATGCGCGAAGCCGCAACAGTGGGCGCGCTCAGCAAGGTCATGTCAGCCCTGAGCAAAGAGGAAAAGGCCAAGTACGCCGACTACTTCAACCAGCGCATGCAGGAATTGCGCGATGCGGAGGTAGCGTGATGACGGAGACGAAAAATGGTGGGCCGGCGTTCCCCCGCTTGCTCAGCACCCTCGAACACGAGGGCGACCAGATGCACTCCGGTACTCCCGGCATGACCCTGCGCGACTACTTCGCGGCGAAGGCTATGCAGACGCTGCTCTCCGACATGCAGGCCCCGAATCCGTCGAGAGTTGCCGCGTGGGCATACAAGCACGCCGACGCCATGCTCGCCGCTAGGGAGACGCGATCGTGAAGATCGTCACGTGCTCGCAGGGAGACGCTACGTGGCACGCCAGCCGCGCTGGCGTGATCACGGCCAGCATGTTCCGCGTCGCCCGCTCCCGAAAGAAGACCACTGGAGAGCGAACCGAAGAGGCACTGGATTACGCCTTTCGCTTGGCTATTGAGCGCCTGAACGGCGAACCGCTGGACGGTGGTCACGAGACATGGCAGATGCGCCGCGGCCACAAACTGGAACCGGATGCCCGCATCGCCCACCAGGCCGACATCGGCGTGTACGTGCAGCCTGTCGGCATGGTGCTGACCGACGACGGCAAGTTCGGCGCCAGCGCCGACGGTTGGATCGGCAACGATGGCGGCGCGGAATATAAATGCCTGATCTCGCCCGAAGAACTGCGCACTACGATCATCGGCCACGACCTCAAGAAGTACGAAGACCAGGTGCAGGGAAACCTGTGGCTGTCGGGCCGCCTGTGGTGGGATCTATGCGTCTACTGCCCGCCGCTGAAGCCCGTTAAAGAGTTCTTCCGCTGGCGCTTCAAGCGCGACGACGACTATATCGAGGCTATGGAACTCGACCTGATCGAGTTCGACAAGCTGGTGCAGGAAAACGTTGAGGCGCTGCGCAAGTTGGCGGCCTGATATCCGAATCGAGGAAATCCAATATGTGGCCCAGTAACTGTTCGATCTGCAGAATGCATGGCTCCACCTCTCTCAAGACGGTTGGAGATCCCTCGTGAAGTCCAGCCTTTTCCTGCTCGCTGCGCAATTCGATGGCCGAATGCTGTTGAACCTGGACGAAGTGTGCCAGGCCATCGGCGTCCAGAAACAGACAGCGTACAACCGCCTGTCCTGCGGCACGTTTCCCATCCCCATGCGCAAGGAGGGCCGCAACCTGGTTGGCGATATCCGCGATGTCGCCGACTACCTGGACGCCCAACGCGCCGTAGCGCGGGCGGAACACCAGCGGATTCAGCAGGCGCAGGCCGCGTATTGAACATATCGCTTTGTGCGGCGTCGAACGTTTAGCCACGAACTTCACACGCAAAATCCAGTCCGCAGGCCAGTGACCTGGTCTGCGGCACTTGCGCGCCCCGACAGTCCCCCGGCTGCGGGGCCTCTTTTTGGGATTACCGTCGAATTCCGGGGAGAGCTCGTTGCCCGACAGCCGAGTACGGCCAGCTTCCACCGTTGACTCTCGCCTTCGCACCGACAATTGAACGTCAGTTCGAACCCACACACCTGACACGGCCAATGGGTATGGACTGCGACGCCGCCCATATGACGGCAGCCTATTGAAACCTGGCTCGCGCTTGGATGCAGCACTCCCTCGGATAACTCGCGGCGTCGCCCTTCACGACTGACTCCCTCCGCGGTGTAGGACCAAGGTCCAATTGACGCAACATCCGCGCGTGACACCATCTATTGATCGCTATGCCCGGCGGCGTATGCTGCCAGGCGAGAAGGAGCGTCAAAATGGTCGAATCAAGAAACGGACTTTGGAGGCGCGCGAGCGCAATGCTGACCGCATTTGGACTCCTGGCGCTATCCAGCGCTGCCTTGGCCACAACCCAGTCGCAACAGCGCCAACAGGGCAGGAACGCAAATCAAGCTGCCAAACAGGAAGCGCGAGCGGAAAAGGTCGACTGCCGAGCTGCAAACCAGAAGAGCAACGCCCAGTGCCGGCAAGACAAGCGCGATACAAAGCAGCAAGGTCGCCAGCAAAAGCGGGACATCAAGTACTAGCGCTGGTCGCTTGAGAATCCAGCAAGAGCGTGATCGACGGGCCAGCGGAACCATACCACCCGTTGCTTCGCGCACCCCGACAGCGGCGTGCCGGATCGCCACCGCTCGACCTCCGCCAATAGATTGTATGGCCGGTCTGCCCTTGAAAACAGCCCTGATGCTGCTCGGGGGGAAAGGTCAGTTAAGGATCGTGAGTCGTCGATTGATCCGAACTGGCCTGTGAATTTGAGCTGGCGCCCGAGTTCGGCCAGTTTGAGCCACTCACGGTGTTCTGCTTGGCCGTCCGAGTCGACCGAACTTCGGTCGTTCATTGAGTGGTGTGCGAATGACCGAGAGAGTCGGAAGCGTCCAGCAATTGGCCGCAGCGAAAGTCGATGGCGGGGTCGACAAAGTCCAAGCGTGAAAGTCGGCGATCGGTGCCACTTGCGGCGAGGGGCTTCGAGTGCACCGCCCTACTCTGAGCTGCCGACACGAATCAAAAGAGGTCTGCGCCGGCTCGCCTCAACCCAAATTTGGGTGCTTCGCCCATTCCTCGGCCCATGCAGACAGCGGCTCCAGCGCCGCGCCCAGTCTCCTGCCTTGATTGGTTAGTCGATAACCACCGGTGGTGTGCTCGACCAGGCAAGCTTCCTTCAGTTCGGCCAGTCTCATGTTGAGCAACCGGGAGTTCGTTTCACATGCCTCTTGCAGTGCCCGAAACGTCATCGGGTCTCCTCGCAGTTCCCACAGTATGCGCAGCGCGGTGCGCCGACCAAGCAGGTCGAGCGCAACCATGATGGGGCGTCCAGTTTGTGAGCCACGGACAGGCTGACCAACTTTGGGTGTCGGCATGCTTTACTTTGTACAGCGAACGGAATAGGATGGGTTCCGGCGCTGTATTTTGTACAGCACCAGAATTGGTAATCATACAGCCCTACACCGGAGATGCCATGTCTGCCCGTATTGCGCCAGCCACAGTTCCGTTTGACGAAGACGTTGCCCAACTCATCGAGCACACGATGAAGGGCCGGCCGCCTTTGCATTTGTTCGCGACCCTTGCTCGAGATCCGCGCCTATGCAAAAAGTTCTTCTTTGGCGGACTTCTGGACAAGGGGAATCTGACGGTTCGCCAACGAGAGATCGTCATCGATCGGACCACCGCGCTATGCCGCTCCGAATATGAGTGGGGCGTGCATGTCGCCGTGTTTGCAGAACAAGCGGAACTATCCGCCGAACAAATCCGCTCGACGGCAACCGGGACAGCGGATAATGCCTGCTGGTCAAAACAAGACAGTCTTCTGATCCGTCTGTGTGACGCCTTACATCGCGACAGCGACATTGACGATGCCTTGTGGCATGAACTGCGCGAAAATTTTACGGAAAACGCGATCATCGAGCTGCTGATGCTGGCGGGCTTTTACCACACCGTTAGCTACCTGACCAACTCCCTGAGGATGCCTTTGGAAAGCGTCGGGGCCCGGTTCCCTGCGTAAGGCTGCCATAGCGCGACGGAAACGCCTTCCGTCTCGCTATGGCAGCCAGTTCGGTAAGCACGCCGTTATCGTGCCCTATCGCCGCCTCCCGACGACACCGGCCTCGTGCTCATCTTGGACCGGCGCGCTGGGACTGAGCGTTCCTGCGCAAGGCTGGCGGAAATGCAACGGCGGCGGCCGGCCCAACTTCGGTCGTTGGCTAGTGGATATGCGGAGGACCGCAATGGGTCCGGCAAGCGCCGACCGAAAGGACGGCTCATGAACTACTCCTTCTCTATGCGCGTAGCGAGATAATCGATCAGCAGGCGCACATTCGGCAGCAAGCCTCTCCGAGAGGGGAAGACCGCATGAATGATGCCCCCTTTAGGCACCCAGCCGGGCAGGATGTCGATGAGCGTTCCATTACGCAGATCCTCGTCGACAACCATGCATGGCAATTGCACGATACCCACACCACATTGCGCCGCTCGCCGCAGCGCGCTCATATCATCAGTGATGTACCGGGGCTGATGCCGTACATCGGCACACATCCCTGCCGGCCCGACCAGTTGCCAAATGTGATTGCGAGGCGGTCCCCAGTCAAGGCTCGGGATGCCGGCCAGATCGTCTGGATGCTTTGGTAACTCGTGTCCCTCGAGGAGGGCCGGACACGCGACAAGCCGCTGCCGACTCTCGGAGAGGACTCGCATAACGAGATCGCTGCTCTCCAATGGCGGAAAACGCACCCGCAGTGCCAGATCTAGTCGCTCGCCCATGACGTCGACACGGCGATTCGTCGCATCGAGATGAACTTGGACCTTCGGATACTCCGCCATGAACTGCGCCACCAAACCAGCGACACGGTACTCGAGCAATGCCGTCGGGCAACTCATGCGTACAATGCCCCGCGGCTCGGAACGTTCTCGTTCCATAACCTCCCGTGCCGCTTCCGCCTCGACCAGGACCCCAATGCAGCGCTCGTAGAACTCACGACCTGTTTCGGTCACGGAAAAGTGCCTCGTTGAGCGCTGCAGTAACCGAACCCCGTACTGCGCTTCCAGCGCCGCAATGCGCCGACTGAGCTTGGATTTTGGCGTGCCTAGCGCGAGACCTGCCTGCGTGAACCCTCCGTGTTCCACCACTTTGGCGAAGTAATACAGGTCGTTCAGGTCGTCCATGAGTTGTTCCTTCAATAGAACACAGACGGCATGATACGAGACTACTTGGATGGCTCTCGCGAACATAAGATGCCTCCACGCTCGGAGATGATCAAGGAAGCCCCCTGAATATGCCACCGGGGCGACGTGGATATGACCTCTCCAAGGTAGCTTTCCCACATGCGCATCCGACGAAGCGCATTTTCAACTCATGCAAGGAGATCGCCATGACAACGTCCTATAAGCGCCTGGACAAGAACGATGCCGCCGTTTTGCTGGTGGACCATCAAGCGGGACTCCTGTCGCTAGTGCGGGATATCGCCCCTGACAAATTCAAGAACAACGTGCTAGCCCTGAGCGATCTCGCCAAGTATTTCAACTTACCGACCATTCTTACCACGAGCTTCGAGACCGGCCCCAATGGCCCGCTGGTGCCCGAACTCAAGGCACAGTTCCCGGACGCGCCTTACATTCCTCGTCCTGGCCAGATCAACGCCTGGGACAATGAAGATTTTGTGAAAGCCGTCAAGGCAACTGGGAAGAAGCAGCTCATCATCGCGGGTGTCGTCACGGAGGTTTGCGTCGCCTTTCCTGCGCTGTCGGCAATTGCCGAGGGTTACGACGTCTTCGTCGTCTCGGATGCTTCCGGCACCTTCGACGAGATCACGCGCAACGCCGCCTGGGAGCGCATGACCAAGGCTGGCGCTCAGTTGATGACGTGGTTCGGTGTCGCGTGCGAATTGCATCGCGACTGGCGCAATGACATCGAAGGACTCGGCGCGCTGTTCTCTAACCACATTCCGGACTACCGGAATCTCATGACCAGCTACTCGGTGTTGACAGCACAGAAATAAGGACATCGATATTGGGGCCGGGGCCGGGCTAGATGACGGCCCCGATACCTGTTGCCTTGGGATGAGAGCTACAAGATGCCCGGAGGGCTGCTCCGAAGAAAACACCAGCCGGAGGGCAGTCAGTACACGTCTGCAGAGAGAACCAAAAGAACTCCCGCCTGCATGCCGCGTTCTCCCATTGTCATCTTCCCGAGGGCAGAGACCGGCCAGTCTTCGACGATCGGACTCACCTTCCGCCATAACTGCGAGCTGATCAACAACGGTCTTTTCGCTTAGCTAAGCGCTGTTCACAGTCCTGAAGATGTCCTCTTCAGCTCCTGATAAGCAGCCTCCTGCGTCGACCATATTTCACTTCAGCATGAGCAGGGTAGTCAGAATCGATATCCCACGCCTGCCAGAAAAACATCGGTGTCGCGGTCATAGCCGGTCACGGTCCGGTTCCATGAAATGCGCGCCAGCCAGCGTTGGCTGATGCGGTAGCTCGCGGACATCGTAAGCAGTCCCGACCAACGTGACGGCTCGCTCGGAGCGCTGCGGCCGCGCTCGCTGAGATCAATTGCGTAGTACGGCCCAGCGCCTACCCCCAGCGTCAACGCATCGCGGAAGAACGCACGTTCCAGCCAAAGCTGGGCGGCCAGGCCGTTGCGGCGCAGCGCCGAGCTTTCGCCTTCGTTGATGTAGCTGACGGTGCCAGACACGTAGCGGGCCAGACCGCGGCGGTACTCGACAGCCTTTGCGAACGCGGTCTCGGAGTTGAACGTATTCACGATGGTCTGGCCCAGGAACACGGTGATTTCGTTCTGCGTGACGTTGTCGGTCCGCGACGGGGGCGGCACCACGGGGCCGCCACGATCGCCCCGGTCGAGCTGGTAGCCCACGCCGATCAGCAGCGTATTGGTCTTGATACTCGACGGCGTCTGGGCGCGGTTAAAGCGGGCCTGCACCATCCACGGGCCGCCGTTGACATACCATGTGGCCGCCACGCTGGCCAGCAGACCCCAGCCGTGATGATTGTCGGAGCCGCCGTCGCCGTTGCTGTCCGTGGTATCGAAGTATCGATAGGGACCCGCCCCAATGGCGAGATTGAATCTACGATCGGCAAGCGGGTAACGCCACCAGAGCTGGACGCTATGGCCATCCCGATGGTGATTCGTGACGTGCCCCTCGTTCAAGTACGAGAACGAGGCGTACCAGTTCTCCGCCAGATTGTGCTGGTAGCTGTAGGAGTAGCCGTAGCTGGTTTCTCCACCCGCATCGGTGCGTTGCAGACCGCCCAGTATCAGGGCTTCCTGCGCGTGCACCGGCCCGATCCAGGCCGCAGCGGTCAGAAGCAAGGTCGCCATGCACAGATAGGCGTCAGAAAGGGCATGGAATAGGCCGGCAGTGGGGCTGCGTCAGCCTAGCAGCGCGGGCCTGCACCTGTCATTGGGCAAAAGGACAATAGCCACGCAAAACTAAAATGCCAAAGTTGCCTCTAGGGGACGGCGACACACGCATCGCTGGCGCACTCCGATGTTGGCTCGACGCAGCCATTCAACGCTCTGTGCGAAAGTGCACATACATTGCCTGAGCCTTTTCATACGGTCCCCAACGTTGATAGCACACGTTGCGAAGCAAAACACCGGAGGCGGTTTTGGCAACCCTACTATATGGCACCGGTTGGGCGGGGGGACTGGTATTTGCGGCCGGATTGTTCGCAACCATCCTGATTTCGCTGGAACTCGGGCGCTTGGTGTGGCAATGGCAGGTTGGCTCAGGCCGAGAACCGGAGACAACGGGTGTCGGCGCGGTCGCGAGCGCAATATTCGCGCTGCTTGGGCTATTGATCGCCTTCACCTTTTCCGGAGCGGCCAGCCGCTTTGATGCGCGGCGTACGTTGATCGTCCAGGAAGCCAACGACATTGGAACGGCCTATTTGCGCCTGGATTTGCTGCCGCAACCGGCACGTGGCGAGTTGCAGGAGGCATTTCGGCAGTATCTGGATGCCCGGCTTGAAGCCTATCGAGCCGTCCCTGACCGCAAGCGGGTCGAAGCCGCCCTGGCACGTTCGGACAGGCTGCGTGAGCGGCTCTGGACAAATTCCGTAACGGAGTCTCAGCGAACCGCGAGTACGGCGGCCACCATGCTCCTATTGCCGGCGCTCAATGCCGCATTCGATACGGCATCGACCCGACTCGCCTCAACGAAGGAGCATCCGCCAGCCGTCATTTACGGCATGCTGTTCGCGCTCTGTTGGATAGGCGCATTGTTCGCGGGCTATGGTATGGCCAGCAGCGGCCCTCGAAACTGGTTGCACGCGTTCTTCTTCGTCACCTCGCTGACCGTGACCCTCTATGTCATCGTCGACTTGGAATTTCCGCGATTGGGCCTGATCCGCGTCGACGCCTTCGACGAGGTGTTGCAAGAGGTCCGAAACGGAATGCGCTGATGCGAATGGGTGGTACGGCGAATTTCGGGGCCGGTGCTGGCGTACGCACGGGATGGCAGTGCTACGAAATTGCTACGGGACGAGGAGGCGCCGCCCGGAAACCCGCGTGGTTAAGCCAAAGTGAGGCTTACTTCGCACCAGTCCATCATCGGGGCAACCGAGATGCGGCGCGGATTTACAGTCATGGGTATGGTGTCGAGGCAGCGTCCGATACGGAATACGCCGGCGGACTGAGAGAGACCCGGAAGTATACGCGAGATACACGCAGCGAGCAGCGGTTGCGCTTACTGCACAAGCCATTGCGATGCACCTGCGAATGCGAACTGCCGCGACCAGAAAAAACGGCGCTCTCAGGCGCCGTCTTTGCCGGGTTTTGGCGACACGCAACTTAGTGCATGAACAGCCAGATCAGGATCAGGACAAAGGCTGGTACGCCGAGCAGCCACGCGAGAATATACGGCATGATGTTTCCTCCTTGTCTATGTGTACGACCATGCGTCCACTATAGAAACGAGGGGGCGGCGCCGGTGTCGGGTTCCTCCCGCTTTGCCTTGTAGGACGGGGCTTACCGGTGCTTGAATCGGTCCGCCGACGCCATGCCGCTTTCAGGCCATCCTGATCCGCGCTCAGCCCGCTGCGTTGCGGTCGACCCAGGCTGCGAAGGTCGTCAGGTATTTGCTCAGGAAGCCTCGCGTCGAGTCGTTCGCAATGCCGCCCTTCTCGTCGAACAACTTGTCGACGCCGCTGATATAGGCCTCGGGCTGCTGCAGGACCGGGATATTCAGGAACACCAGCGATTGGCGCAGATGGTGGTTGGCACCAAATCCACCGATGTTGCCCGGCGACGCACTGATCACGCCACCCGGCTTGCCATCCCACGCACTTTGCCCATATGGGCGCGAGCCGACGTCGATCGCGTTCTTCAGCACCCCGGGCACCGAGCGATTGTATTCGGGCGTGACAAACAGCACGGCATCGGCACGGCGGATGCGATCACGGAATGCCACCCATTCGGCAGGCGGATTGGCGTCGTCATCCTGGTTGTAGTGAGACAACTGGCGAATCTCGACAACATCGAGCTTGAGCTGCGGCGGGGCCAGCGCGGCCAGGGCCTTGGCCAGTTTCAGGTTCAGGGATTCCTTGCGCAGGCTTCCCACCAGTACGGCGACATCACGAGGATTGCTCATTACGGTTCCTTTCGCTGTTTCACAGGTTCGAATGCAACCAAGGCTGGCCGGCTTCGGGCCAGTCCAGCCGCCACTCTACTCGACTTGTACAACCGCCGTACGCGCCACTACCGGCCCAGACCGGCAAGCGGATGGTCTTCACGCGGCCATTTGCTGTCGAAGAACGCGCGCACACGGGCAGGCGTCACTTCGTCTAGCCGCGCCGGATTCCACTTCGGCTGGTGATCCTTGTCGACGACCAGCGCTCGGATGCCCTCGATACCATCGCCGTGGCGGAACACGTCGTACATCATGTCCAGTTCCATGCGCAGTTCGTCTTCGAGCGACATCGTGCGAGCCCGGTGGATCTGCTCCAGCGTGACGCACAGCATCAGCGGCGAACGGCTGCGCAGCGTGGCAGCCGTCTGGGCCGCCCAGTCGCCGGCCGTATCGCTGACGGCTGCCAGGATCTGCTGCGCCGTGCCTCGCGCGAACAACTGATCGATCTGGTCCGCATGGCGCGCAAGCTGACTTTCGCGCGGCTGGCACGCGTCAGCATGCCGATCCGTAAATGCCGCGATGTGTCCCAGTACCGCCTCCGCCCCATCGAACGATTGCGCCTGCAGGGACGCCACCAGTTCCGCCAGCGCGTTTGCCGGCAGGTAGGCGTCGGCCAGCTTCGCATACAGCGCGTCCGCTGCGTGGATCACCACGCCGGTCAGACCCAGGTACTCGCCGATACGCCCCGGCGTGCGCGCCAGGAACCAGCCGCCGCCCACATCGGGAAAGAGTCCGATATTGGTCTCTGGCATCGCCATCTTCGTACGATCGGTCACGATGCGCAGCCGCGCACCCTGCGAGATCCCCATGCCGCCGCCCATCACAACGCCATCCATCAGCGCGATATAGGGCTTGCTGTAGCGGTGAATCAGATGATTGAGTGCGTACTCCTCGACGAAGAACTGGTCGAGCAGTGGATCGTTCGCGTGATACGCCTGGTGGAACCAGCGAATGTCGCCGCCCGCGCAGAAGGCCTTGCCACCGGCCCCGGCAACCACTACCGCATGCACATTGGCATCGGATTCCCAACTCTTCAGCGCGCCGGTGATCGCGCGAATCATGTCGAGCGACAGTGCGTTCAGGGCCTGCGGCCGGTTCAGCGTCAGATAGGCCACACCGCCCTGCACTGCCGTCGATACAAACTCCGTCATTTCGGTCTCCATTCTTGTAGGAGGCAATTTTACGCCACCTACCTTGCCTGGATTCGATGACGGAGGCTTTTCAGAATCGGCTTATGTGTCAGTTTCGCATGGGACGACTACGCCAGCCGGAAGGCCGACATCAAGCCTGTCAGCCGTTGCGCCTGGTTCTCAAGCGAGCCGGCCGCGGCGGCCGCCTGCTCCACCAACGCGGCGTTCTGCTGCGTCATGCCGTCCATATGCGAGACCGCCACGTTCACCTGTTCGATGCCGCGCGACTGCTCGTCCGACGCCTCACTGATGCCGCCGACGATGTCGCTCACGCGCCGCACCGCGTCGACGATGTCCTGCATGGCGCGCTCCGCGTCGTCCACCAGCGACGTGCCTTCGCGTACGTTGGCCACCGAGGCGCCGATCAATGTGCGAATCTCCTTCGACGCCGCCGCGCAACGTTGCGACAGATCGCGGACATCCCCAGCCACCACCGCAAAACCACGGCCGTGCTCGCCCGCGCGTGCCGCTTCCACGGCGGCGTTCAGTGCCAGGATATTGGTCTGGAATGCGATCTTCTCGATGACCTCGATGATGTCGACCACCTTGTTGGCGCCGGTGTCGATCTGTTGCATCGTGCTTTGCACGCGCGAGACGGCCTCACTGCCATTCTCGGCAAGCTTGCGCGCGTCCACCGCCAGCGTGCTGGCTTCGCGCGCGCTATCCGCGTTGTGGCGCACGGTGCTGGTCAGTTCCTCCATGCTCGACGCCGTTTCCTCAAGCGATGCGGCCTGCTGCTCGGTGCGTTGTGACAGGTCGGTGTTGCCGCTGGCAATCTGCTGGCTGGCGGCCGCGATGGAATCGGCGCCACTGCGCACCTCGCCCACCATGCCGGCCAGGCGCGCCTGCATGCGGTCCAGCATGCCCAGCATCCGACTCGTCTCATTGACCGCGTGCTCGTTGGCGATAACGCCTGCATCTCGCTGCGACGACGCACTCAGATCGCCATCGGCCATCCGCGTAAAGCGCGCGATCGCGATATCAAGCGGCCTGACAATCGACACGCGCAGCCGCCACGCCACCACGGTGCTGAACACCAGCCCCAGCACGAGCACGGTAATCGAGATGGCCAGCAACCGGTTGTACCGCTGTTGCGATGACTCGTAGACGGACTTGGCGCTGGCCACCTGCAAGCGGCCCAGCTCGGTGTTCACCGCCGTGAATGCGATGTCGAGTTTTGGGATCGTTTCCATCACGGCCCTCATCATCGCGTCGCGGTTACCCGCATGAAGCGCGGCGATCATCGGCACCACGCCCTGCTCGAACAATGCCTTGCGCTTTCCCGATACGTCTTCCGTGGCGCGGGACTCCTCCTGGCTGCGCGGAATCGCCAGGTACGCCTGCCATGCGGCATTGGACTGCCGCATGAAATCCTCGGCCGTCGCCGCGCGTGCCTTGGCATCGGCGGCGTCGGTGGCAAATGCCGCCTGGTCCAGCAGCACACGTACCAGCAACTGGTTCGAACGTGCTTCGGCAAGATGGGTTGCCGCCGACAGTTGCTGCTCATAGATCTGGTGCGTGGCATCGTTGCTGCGCGACATGCCAAACCAGCCAACGCCGCCGACAATCAGCAGCAACAAACTCGTGACAATCGTCAGGAGCCACAATCGGGCTCCAATCGTAGTGTTGCGAAACATGGGGCAGTCTCTCCGTGACGTGAAAAACGGCCACTCCTCCTTGGCCGTCGTCCCAATGAACGGCGCCCCTGCCGCGTACTTGATGGCATTGCGGTGATAGTCAGTCCTGCATTTTTGTGATGTATGGCGGTGCGCGCAGCATGCTCCACCTGGCGGGCGTATGGAGGAAATCCTCAGTGCGAATTCGCTGGAAATGTGCACACTTGCGCCATGACACCAAACGCCCCCGATTCAGCAGGTTTCGACCCCGGCCTGATCCTGATGGCCTTTGCCCCCGTCTTCCTGCTCACGATCGGCTGGGAAGCGTGGTACTGGTCCAGGCGCGACCGCACGATCTACAGCTGGCGCGACACGCTATCGAACGCCACGCTCGCACTCATGCACCAGGCATCGGATGCATTCTTCCTCTGGCTGATGATCCGCACCGTCTACACGTGGTGCTTTGCGCATGGCCTGCGCGCGGTGCCGGAGACGTGGTGGTCGTTCGCGCTGCTATTGCTGCTGCAGGACTTTCTCTACTACTGGTTTCATCGCGCCAGCCATCGCGTGCGCTGGCTGTGGGCGTCGCACGTGGCCCATCACTCGTCGGAAGGCATGAATTTCTCGACGGCGTTCCGGCAGAGCCTGACCTACCCGATCTCGGGCATGTGGATTTTCTGGATACCGCTGGCCTTCATCGGATTTACACCGGATTGGGTAATCCTGGCCGTGGGCCTCAACCTGGCGTTTCAGTTCTTCGTCCATACGCGACTGGGTCAAAGGTGGCCGATCCTGGAAAAGCTCGTCAATACGCCGAGCGTCCACCGTGTACATCATGCGAGGAACCCGCAGTACATCGATCGCAACTACGCCGGCGTGCTGACCGTGTGGGACAGGATGTTCGGCACGTTCGTGCCCGAGCAGGAACCACCGCGGTATGGAATCACGCGGCAGATCCGCACGCATAACCCGCTGACGCTGACGTTTCACGAGTGGCGCGACATGTTCGCGGATGCATGGCGCGAACGCGATCCGCGGTACCTGTGGAAGCCGCCGGAGTGGCGGAGTCCGCGGGCGACCGCCGTGGAGATCGATACGCTGCCGCTCTCACCCTCTCCCGCAAACGGGCGAGGCGAGCAACGCAACGGCACATAAAAAAACCGCGCCACATGGGCGCGGTTTTCGTTTCCGGCCGGCCAGAGAGCCGGACGCCGGAAATCAGTTTGCGTCGCGCGAAGCACGCTTGCGCTCGTGCTCCTTCAGATGGCGCTTGCGCAGACGGATGCTCTTCGGCGTGATTTCCACCAGTTCGTCGTCGGCGATGAATTCCACCGCGTATTCGAGCGACATCTGGATCGGCGGCACCAGGCGCACGGCTTCGTCGGTACCCGACGCGCGCACGTTGGTCAGCTGCTTGCCCTTGATCGGGTTCACGACCAGGTCGTTATCGCGGCTGTGGATACCGATGATCATGCCTTCGTACAGCGCGTCGCCCGGCTTCACGAACATGCGGCCGCGGTCCTGCAGCTTCCACAGTGCGTAGGCCACGGCGTCGCCGTCGTCCTGCGAGATCAGCACGCCGTTGTGGCGATCACCCAGGCCGCCTTCGCGCACGGGCGCGTAGTCGTCGAAGATGTGGCTGATCAGGCCGGTACCGCGCGTCAGCGTCAGGAATTCACCCTGGAAGCCGATCAGGCCACGTGCCGGAATGCGGTATTCCAGGCGGGTGCGGCCCTTGCCGTCCGATGCCATGTCCAGCAGTTCGCCCTTGCGGCGGCCCAGTTCTTCCATCACCGAACCCTGGTGGCCGTCTTCGACGTCCACGGTCAGCAGTTCGTACGGCTCGTTCCTGACGCCGTCGATTTCCTTGAACACCACGCGCGGACGCGACACGGCCAGCTCGTAGCCTTCGCGGCGCATGTTTTCCAGCAGAATGGTCAGGTGCAGTTCGCCACGGCCCGATACTTCGAAAATCGTGTCGTCGCCGGTCTCTGCCACGCGCAGTGCCACGTTCGACTTCAGTTCGCGGTCCAGGCGCTCGCGCAGCTGGCGGCTGGTCACGAACTTGCCTTCACGGCCGGCCAGCGGCGACGTGTTGACGCAGAAGTTCATCGTCAGCGTCGGCTCGTCAACCTTCAGCATCGGCAGCGCGTCCTGGGCTTCCGGGGCGCACACGGTGCAGCCAATGCCCAGTTCCTCGATACCGTTGATCAGCACGATGTCGCCGGCTTCCGCTTCGGCCACGATCTCGCGCTCCAGGCCGCTGAACTTCAGCACCTGATTGATACGGCCCTTGATCGGGTTGCCTTCCGGACCGAACTTGACCACCACGTCCTGCAGCGGCTTTGCACGGCCACGCGAGATGCGGCCCACGCCGATCTTGCCGACGTAGCTCGAGTAGTCCAGCGAGATGATCTGCATCTGCAGCGGACCATTCGGGTCGTCGTTACGCACCGGCACCTTGGCCAGCACGGTTTCGAACAGCGGCTTCATGTCGCCGTCGCGCACGTCTTCGGTCATGCCGGCGTAGCCGTTCAGGCCCGAGGCGTAGATCACGGAGAAGTCCAGCTGCTCGTCGTTGGCGCCGAGCTTGTCGAACAGATCGAAGGTCTGGTTGATCACCCAGTCCGGACGTGCGCCCGGGCGGTCGATCTTGTTGATCACGACGATCGGCTTCAGGCCCAGGGCCAGTGCCTTGCGCGTCACGAAACGCGTTTGCGGCATCGGGCCTTCCACGGCATCCACCAGCAGCAGCACGCCGTCGACCATCGACAGCACGCGCTCCACTTCACCACCGAAGTCGGCGTGACCCGGGGTATCGACGATATTGATGTGCGTGCCGTTGTATTCGACGGCACAGTTTTTCGCGAGGATCGTGATCCCGCGTTCCTTTTCCAGGTCGTTCGAGTCCATCACCCGTTCGGCGACTTGCTGGTTTTCGCGGAAGGTGCCTGCTTGGCGCAGGAGTTGATCGACCAGGGTGGTCTTGCCATGATCGACGTGAGCGATGATGGCGATATTACGGATGGCGCGGGTCATTCGGCGTCCCCTGAAGGCGGAGCTATCGGAAAAAATTAACCCGACATTCTAGCATGTTGCAGCGCAGAACACTCTGTCGCTGTTCAGCATAGACCAGGATAGTTGTTGCCGTTTTCGCAATAACGAATTTCCGCGCTTGTGCATCACTTCTTACATGCTTATATTTGCCCAGACAAAGATTGCAGTGACAAGAGATGACGTCTACAGCACCCATCGATTCACCCACCGATTTATTCGATCCGGCCGACTATGAAATCGGCAAGAGCGTCGGCTACCTGTTGGCGCGCGCCAAGAACACACTGTCGCAAGGCGTGGAACAGGAAGTCAGCCGCCTCGACATGACGCACGCTCAGGCCAGTTGCCTGATGATGCTGGCGAAGGGCGAAGCCACGACGGTCACCGACCTGGCCCGCAACCTGAATACCGATGCCGGCTCGGTCACTCGCCTGCTGAGCCGGATGGAAAAGCGCGGCCTGATCGCCCGCACCCGCCGTGACGACGACCGCCGCGTGGTGGACCTGTCGATCACCGCCGAAGGCGATGCGATGGTCGAAAAGCTGCCGGCCGCGTTCTGCAACGTCATGCGCCGCCATTTCGTCGGTTTTTCGCACGACGAGATCGAAGTCCTGCGGGGCATGCTGCTGCGTGTCATTGCCAATAACGGCAGCGCCGGCCAGGCTGGCTGCCCGTTCGATCGCAACACCGGATAGGACCCGCGCCTCTGCACACCGAACAAGTATTCCAAAAGTCAGATGCGCCATTCCTGAAATCGCCTGACCGCGTCACAGTTCACACCCTATGACAACCGATCTCTCGCAAACCCATCGCGTCGTCCGCGCGAGCCAGCTACGCCGGGCCGGCAGCCTGGCGCTGACGGTGCTGGCTGCCGCCGTGCTGGCTGGCTGCGCGGCGCTGGGCAATTCGCACAGCACGCAAACCGTGGCCGATGCCGGCACGCTGGCTTCGTCGCAAACGTTCACTAACGAGCATGGTCAGTGGCCTACGCAAGACTGGGTCGACCAGTTCCATGACCCGCAATTGCGCGCACTGGTAGACGAAGCCATTCAGGGCAATCCGAGCCTGCAAGTGGCCTTTGCCCGCCTGGCCGCATCGCGCGCGATGGCCGACGCTACCCGCGCCGCACTCTATCCAGGAGTGAATTTCGAGGGCAGCATCGTACGCCAGCGTTTTTCGGAAACCGATCTGTTCGAAGGCACGCCGCTGGCCGGCTCCTGGCAGAACCAGTCGCGCCTGCAGCTAGGCTTCGCGTGGGATCTGGACTTCTGGGGCAAGAACCGCGATGCACTGGAGGCCGCGCTGTCCGATGACCGCGCGATTGAAGCCGAAAGCCAGGCATCACGACTGCTGCTGACCACGTCGGTCGCACGCGGCTACAACCGGTTGGCCGCGCTCTACGCGCAACGCGATGTGGCCGAGCGCGCCATCGCCCAGCGCCGCGACCTGACGGACCTGTCGCGCCAGCGCCTGGCCGCCGGCCTGGACACCCAGGTGGAAACCACGCAGGCACGCGGCACGGTAGCCGCTGCCCAGACCGACCTGCAACGCGTGGACGAGGAAATCGCGCTGGCGCGCAACCAGATCGCCGCGCTGCTGGGCAAGGGCCCCGATCGCGGCCTGCAGATCGCCAAGCCGACGCTACTGGCCAATGCCACCCCCACGTTGCCCGATGACCTGACCATCGGACTGATCGCCCGCCGCCCGGACCTGGTTGCGGCACGCTGGCGCGTGGAGGCGGCATCGAAGGACATCAGCGTGGCAAAGAAGGAATTCCTGCCCGACGTCACGCTCAACGCCTTTGCCGGATTCGCCTCGCTCGATCCGTCCAACCTGCTGATGGGCATGAGCCGCACATTCGGTTTCGGACCCACGCTGAAGTTGCCGATATTCGAAGGCGGCCGCCTGCGCGCCAACCTCAAGGGCAAGTACGCGCAGTACGACATCGCCGCGGCCAGCTACAACCAGACACTGGTCGATGCGCTGCGCGAAACCGCCGACATCGTCATCAGCATTCGCAGCGTCGACCAGCAGATCCAGACGCAGCGCGAAGCGCTCGACCTGGCCGAGCACGCCTATTCGCTGGCCACCACCCGCTACAAGGCCGGCCTGGGCACGCAGCTCACCGTGCTGAACGCGGAAAGCAACGTCCTTCAGCAGCGGCGTCTGGCAACCGATCTGCAGGCGCGCCGGCTCGATCTGCAGATGGGACTGATGAAGACGCTTGGCGGAGGCTATCAGGAACCCGACACCGCCACGCATGGCGCTGCCAGCCAGACCGGGACCGCCCCGGCCGCCCGAGGCTGATCGCCGGGCACACACAGAACACGACGAGAAATCGCACAAGATTCGAGGGATTCGACCATGAGCACCAATCCGCAAGCAGCCCCCGCGGCTGAAAACAACGGCAAGCGCAAACGCCTGCTGGTATCGCTGACGGCCGCGGTCGTGGTGGCCGGCGTTGGCTATGGCCTCTACTGGGGCCTCTACGCGCGCCACTTTGAAAACACCGACGACGCCTATGTGGCCGGCAACGTGGTGCAAGTGACACCGCTGGTGGCCGGCACCGTGGTGTCGATCGCCGCCGACGACACGCAGCTCGTGACGGCTGGCCAGCCCCTGATCCAGCTTGACCGCGCCGACACGCAGGTTGCGATGGAACAGGCCGAGGCACAACTCGCACAGGCCGTGCGCGAGGTACGCACGCTGTATGTGAACAATGGCTCGCTGTCCGCACAGGTAGCACTGCGCGATGCCGACGTGGCCAAGGCACGCGACGATCTGCGGCGCCGCCAGGCCATCGCCGGTTCGGGCGCGGTATCGAGCGAAGAAATCGCCCACGCGCAGACGGCACTCAAGGCGGCCGAATCGGCGCTGGTGGCAGCCAGGGAACAACTGGCATCGAACCAGGTGCTGACCGACCAGACCACGGTGGAAAAGCACCCGAGCGTGCAGCGCGCCGCAGCCAACCTGCGCTCGGCCTACCTGGCGTTCGCGCGCTCGACCATGCCGGCACCGGTCACGGGCTATGTGGCAAAGCGTTCGGTGCAGGTGGGACAGCGGGTAGCTCCCGGCACACCGCTGATGGCCGTGGTGCCGCTGGATCAGGTCTGGGTCGACGCCAACTTCAAGGAAGTGCAGATCACGCATATGCGGATCGGCCAGCCGGTTGAGCTGGAAGCCGACGTCTATGGTTCCAAGGTCAAGTACACGGGCCATGTGGAAGGCTTTTCGGCCGGCACTGGCGCCGCGTTTTCGCTGCTGCCCGCCCAGAACGCCACGGGTAACTGGATCAAGGTGGTGCAACGCCTGCCGGTACGTATCGCACTGGACCCGCAACAACTCAAGGACCATCCGCTGCGTGTGGGCCTGTCGATGAACGTGACGGTCGATGTGCGCAAGGAAGAAGGCGCCTCGCTGGTAACCGCCAAGTCGGCCAAGCCGTTGCAGACCGATGTGTATGACAAGGTGGCACAGGACGCCGACGAGCTGATCGCCCGCATCATCGCCGTCAACAACGGCGGCCGCACGCAGGCGCCGGCCGGCACGCCGAACGCCGCCAGCGCGGCGCGTACCGCGCCAGCCAAGCCGGGCAAGCCGGCTAACACCTGATCCGACCCCGCTTGACTGGCTGACTGCCCACATGGCTAATACCACCACCGCAACGCCGGGCGCTGGCGCGGCCCCGGCTCCGAAGCCGGCCCCCGCGCGCCCCGCCGCGCATCCGCCGCTTACGGGCGGCAAGCTGATACTGGGCACCATTGCGCTGTCGCTGGCCACGTTCATGAACGTGCTCGACTCGTCGATTGCCAATGTGTCGATCCCGGCTATCTCGGGCGACCTCGGTGTGTCGCCGAACCAGGGCACGTGGGTCATCACGTCATTCGCGGTGGCCAACGCCATCTCGGTGCCGCTGACCGGCTGGCTGACCACGCGCTTTGGCGCCGTGCGCCTGTTCGTTTTGTCGATCCTGCTGTTCGTGGTGTCGTCCTGGCTCTGCGGCGTGGCACCGAACCTGGAAACGCTGCTGGCCGCACGGGTGCTGCAAGGCGCCGTCGCCGGCCCGATGATTCCGTTGTCGCAGGCGCTGCTGCTGGCCAGCTACCCTCCCGCCAAGAGTTCGATGGCGTTGGCGCTATGGGGCATGACTACGCTCGTGGCGCCAATCATGGGGCCGCTGCTCGGTGGCTGGATCTCCGACAACATGACGTGGCCGTGGATCTTCTATATCAACGTGCCGATCGGCATCCTCACGGCTTACGTCACCTGGGCCATCTATCGCGATCGTGAAACGCCAACCAAGGTGCTGCCGATCGACCGCATCGGCCTGGCTTTGCTCGTGATCTGGGTGGGCTCGATGCAGCTGATGCTCGACAAGGGCAAGGAGCTGGACTGGTTCCATTCGGGCGTGATCGTGGCGTTGACAGTGATCGCCATCGTCGGCTTCCTGTTCTTCCTGGCGTGGGAGCTTTACGAGAAGCACCCGATCGTCGATATCCACCTGTTCAAGGGCCGCAATTTCGCGGCGGGCGTGGTAGCGATCTCAGTGGCCTATGGGTTGTTCTTCGGCAATCTCGTGATCCTGCCCTTATGGCTGCAGACCATCGTCGGCTACACCGCTACCGATGCCGGCCTGGTGACCGCCCCCGTGGGTATCTTCGCGATCATCCTGTCGCCCATCATTGGCCGCGTGCTGCCGAAGATCGATGCGCGCTGGGTGGCCACCACCGCATTCATCACGTTTGGCGCGGTCAGCTTTATGCGTGCCGGCTTCACGACGGGTGTGGATACACGCGCGCTGGTGATTCCGACGCTGATTCAGGGCGCGGCAATGGCGATGTTCTTCATCCCGCTGACGTCGATCATCCTGTCCGGCCAGCCGCCCGAGAAGATTCCAGCGGCTTCAGGTCTGTCGAATTTCGTGCGGATCACGTTCGGCGCGATCGGTGCCTCGATCTCGACCACGATCTGGGAAAACCGCTCGGCAATGCATCATGCCCAGCTGGTGGAACAGATCAGCCCATACAACCCGACCTATCAGGCGCAACTGGACCATCTGATGGAAATGGGGATGTCGAAGATGCAGGCGATCGGACTTATCGAGCGAAACATTTCGCTGCAGGCATCGATGCTGGGCGCCAACGACATCTTCTGGATCTCGGGCGTGCTGTTCTTCGTGCTGATCGTGTTTGTGTGGCTGACCAAGCGCGCCAAGGGTGGCGGTGGCGCCGATGCGGCCGGAGCGCACTGAGCCACTACCGGTCTGACTCCCCTCTCCCGCGTGGCGGGAAGGGGGAGCGCATAGCAACGCTACTTAGAGTTTTACGAGTCTTTCGGGCCGCAGCGCGCCTTCCTTCATTCGCGCCACGCCCATCAACTTTCCGTCCGCATAGACACGCGCCAGCACGCCCTCCTCGGGCACCGGGCCTTCGGGCAGATCGCGCCGCGCGATACGTTGTCCCTGCAGAAAGCGGCCGGCTGCCGCGGCATCGAGATGCACGGGCGGACAACGCTGCAGCAGCGCATCCACCGGCGCCAGCAACGTGGGCCGGACCTCGTCGGGCTGTGCGTCGATCTGCTCCAGCGTGACGGCGCCGTCAAGCGTCAGATCGCCCACACCGGTGCGGCGCAGGCCGGTCAGGTGCGCGCCGCAACCCAGTGCCTCGCCAATATCCTCAGCCAACGTACGAATGTACGTGCCCTTGCTGCAGGTCACGCGCATCGTAAAGCGAGCATTTTCCAAGTCGACATCGAGCAGCGTGATCGCATGGATCGTCACCTGCCGGGCCGCGCGCTCCACGGTCTGCCCGGCCCGCGCATACTCATAGAGCGGCTTGCCATCCTTCTTCAGCGCCGAGTACATCGGCGGCACCTGCTCGATTTCGCCCGTATAGCGCACGATGGCCGTATCGAGTGCAGCGCGGTCGCACGTCACCGGGCGTTCGCTGACGATGTCACCTTCCACGTCGCCGGTTGTCGTGGTGACGCCCAGGCGCACCGCGGCCTCGTAGGTCTTGTCGGCGTCGAGCAGGTCCTGCGAGAACTTGGTGGCTTCGCCAAAACACAGCGGCAACAAGCCAGTGGCCAGCGGATCGAGCGTGCCGGTATGACCGGCCTTGTTCGCACGCAGCAGACGCTTGGCGCGCACCAGCGCATCGTTGGACGACAGGCCCAGCGGCTTGTCGAGCAGCAGCACGCCATGCACGTCACGACGCGGCAGCCGGGGCGGACGGTTGGCTTGGGATTCGGTCATTGCGGGAAAGAAGAGGATTGCGGCGCCGGCACAGGGCCGGCTCGCAGAAACGCGGGAGATTTACTCGTCGTCCTTGGCGCGCGTCGAATTCGCTTGCGTGATCAGCTTCGACATTTCGATGGCATGTTCCACCGACGTGTCGTGATGGAAATGCAGCGTCGGCACGGTATGGATATGCAGGCGCTTGAACAGCAGCGAATGCAGATAGCCAGCCTTTTCCTTGAGGATACCGGCCGCCACTTCGGGCTCGGCGCCGAGCACCGTGAAGTACACCTTGGCGTGCGCGTAGTCCGGCGTCAGCGACACCGACTGCAGCGTCACGAGCCCCAGGCGGGGATCACGGATCTCGCGCTGGATCATCTCGGCCAGTTCCTTCTGGATCTGGTCGGAGAGGCGCAAATTGCGGGAAGAGATATTGCCTTTCTTGGCCATGCAAAACTTTTTGCTTTACCGATGTAGATGGAAAAACGGCAGGCCGGAGCCTGCCGTTTTTGCGTATCGCCTTACAGCGTACGCGCCACCTCGGTGATTTCGTACACCTCGAGCTGGTCGCCTTCCTGAACGTCGTTGAAGTTCTTGATCGACAAACCGCACTCGAAGCCCTGCTTGACTTCCTTGACGTCGTCCTTGAATCGCTTGAGCGAGTCCAGTTCGCCGTCGTGGATCACCACGTTGTTGCGCAGCACGCGTACCAGCGAGGTACGCTTGACCATGCCGTCGGTAACCATACAGCCGGCCACCGCACCCACCTTCGGCACGCGGAAGACCTGACGGACTTCCACCTGACCGATCGTGGTCTCGCGCTTTTCCGGCGCCAGCATGCCCGACATCGCCGCCTTGATCTCGTCCACAGCATCGTAAATGATGTTGTAGTAGCGGATGTCGATACCGTTGTGCTCGGCCAGCTTGCGCGCGCCTGCGTCGGCACGCACGTTGAAGCCGATGATCACAGCCTTCGAAGCGGTTGCCAGGTTGACGTCCGATTCCGAGATGCCACCCACGCCACCGTGCACGATCTGCACGCGCACTTCGGCGGTCGACAGCTTCTGCAGCGACTGCACCAGTGCTTCCTGCGAACCCTGCACGTCGGCCTTCACGATCAGCGGCAGCGTCTGGACTTCGCCTTCGGTCATCTGCTCCAGCATCGTTTCCAGCTTGGCCGCCTGCTGCTTGGCCAGCTTCACGTCGCGGAACTTGCCCTGACGGAACAGCGCGATTTCACGTGCCTTGCGCTCATCCGGCAGCACCAGCACTTCTTCACCGGCGGCGGGCACTTCCGACAGACCCTGGATTTCCACCGGGATCGACGGACCAGCTTCCTTCGACGGCTTGCCGTTTTCGTCCAGCATGGCGCGCACGCGGCCATAGGCACTGCCAGCCAGCACGACGTCGCCGCGCTTCAGCGTACCGCTGCTCACCAGGATCGTAGCGATCGGACCCTTGCCCTTGTCGAGCTGGGCTTCCACCACCAGACCCTTGGCAGGAGCATCGACCGGCGCACGCAGTTCCAGCACTTCGGCCTGCAGCAGCACGTTCTCCAGCAGGTCGTCGATACCCTGTCCGCTCTTGGCCGACACAGGCACGAAAGGCGAATCGCCGCCGTATTCTTCCGGCAAGACCTGTTCGGCCACCAGTTCCTGCTTGACGCGGTCCGGGTTGGCTTCAGGCTTGTCCACCTTGGTGATCGCCACCACGATGGGCACGCCGGCAGCCTTGGCGTGCGCAATCGCTTCCTTGGTCTGCGGCATCACGCCGTCGTCGGCAGCTACCACCAGGATGACGATGTCGGTCGCCTTGGCACCGCGGGCACGCATGGCCGTGAAGGCCTCGTGACCCGGCGTGTCCAGGAACGTGATCACGCCACGCTGTGTTTCCACGTGGTACGCGCCAATGTGCTGCGTAATACCACCGGCTTCGCCCGCTGCAACCTTGGTGCGGCGGATGTAGTCCAGCAGCGAGGTCTTGCCGTGGTCGACGTGACCCATCACGGTCACCACCGGCGGACGCGGCAGCAGCTCTGCGTCCGAGTGGTCTTCACCATCGGTCACCAGCAGCGCTTCCGGATCGTCCAGCTTGGCGGCAAACGCCTTGTGGCCCATTTCTTCCACCACGATCATGGCGGTTTCCTGGTCCAGCACCTGGTTGATCGTCACCATCTGGCCGAGCTTCATCATCTGCTTGATGACCTCGGAAGCCTTGACGGCCATCTTGTGCGCCAGATCGGCCACCGAGACGGTCTCGGGGACGTGCACTTCGCGCACCACCGGCTCGGTCGGCGCCTGGAAGTTGCTGCGGCCGTCATCGGCATGCTGCCTGCCACCGCGGCCACGCGGGCCACTGCGCCAGCCACCAGTACCGCCCGACGAATCGCCGCGCGTCTTCAGACCGCCACCCTTCTTGCCGCCACGGCTGTCGTCCTGCCAGTTGCCACCGCCCTTGGCACCCTTGCCGCCCTTCTTGTCGGCAGTGGTGGTGGTCGTGGCGGCAGGTGCCGTTGTGCTCTTCTTTTCGTCCTTCTTCGCTTCAGGCGTCGCACCGGCCGGCTTCACCGGCTTGTGCAGCGTGCCAGTCTGCTCGGCCTTCTTTTCCTCGGCCTTGCGTTCCGACGGCGCCTTCAGCACACGCGGCGGCGCGTTCAGCATCTGCTGGATCGCGCGGGCTTCGGCTTCGGCAGCCTCACGGCGACGACGGGCGGCAGCGTCCTGCTCGGCACGGGCCTTGTCGGCCGCGGCCTTGGCGCTGTCTTGCTCGGCGCGTGCCTTGTCGGCGGCGGCCTTGGCGTCATCCGCGTTCTTCTGCGCCTGTACGCGCTCGGCGGCCAGACGTGCCTTGTCCTCTTCAGCCTTCTGGCGTGCGGTTTCCTCGGCAGCCTCGGTGGCGGCGCGCGCGGCGGCATCCTCTTCCGCCGCCTTCAGGGCCAGCAGTTCGGCCTGACGGCGCTGTTCGGCCTCCAGGGCTTCCTGCTTGGCGCGGCGCTCCGCTTCCTCGCGCTCGGCGGCCTCGCGGGCAGCCTGGGCTTCGGCTTCCTGGCGTGCCAGGGCCTCGGCCTGCTGACGGCGCTGCTCCTCGTCGCGGCGCGCCTGTTCGGCGGCTTCCGCGTCGGCGGCTGCCGCAGCTTGAGCGTCGGCACCGTCGTCGTGCGATTCGACTTCGTCGCGCTTGATCAGCACGCGCTTCTTACGCACTTCGACCTGCACCGTGCGGGTCTTGCCGGTGGAATCCGACTGACGGATCTCGGACGTTTCGCGCTTGGTCAACGTAATCTTCTTGCGCGCGCTGTCGTCGGACTGACCATGCGACCGCTTCAGGTAATCCAGCAGTCGGGTCTTGTCCGATTCGGTAATGATGTCTTCAGGCTTTGCCTTGCCCACCCCAGCTGCCTGCAATTGTTCCAGCAGTGCAGCAGGGCTGCGGCTCAGTTCTGCGGCCAGTTGGGCAACTGTTGTGCTTGCCATTCAAACCCTTTCAATGCTCGGTTTCTACGTCGGGACAATTCGTATGCGGAAAGCGCGTCCGGGCCACAGGGGCCCGGACGTGTCCCTCAGTTAAACCAATGTTCCCGTGCCTTCATGATCAGCGCCTTGGCCTCATCCTCACTCACGCCGGCCATCTCGACCAGTTCGTCCACGGCCAGTTCGGCCAGGTCGTCACGCGTGTGGATATTGCCTTCGGCCAGTTTGCCGATCAGCTCCGGGGTCAGGCCGTCGAGGGAGCGCAGATCCTGCGACACCTCTTCAACCTTTTCTTCCCGGGCCAGTTCCATCGTCAGCAGCGCATCGCGGGCGCGATTGCGCAGCTCGGTGACGGTATCTTCATCGAACGCCTCGATCTCCATCATTTCGCTGATGGGCACGTAGGCCACTTCTTCCAGCGTGGAGAAGCCTTCGTCGATCAGGATGTCCGCCACTTCCTCGTCCACGTCCAGCTTGGCCATGAACAGCTTGCGTACCACTTCGCTTTCCTCGGCCTGCTTCTGCGCCGATTCTTCCTGCGTCATGATGTTGATCTGCCAACCGGTCAGCTCCGACGCCAGGCGTACGTTCTGACCGCTGCGGCCAATGGCCACGGCGAGGTTTTCCTCGTCGACCACAACATCCATGCTGTGCTTTTCTTCGTCGACCACGATCGACTGCACCTGCGCCGGTGCCAGCGCGCCGATCACGAACTGTGCCGGATCTTCAGACCACAGCACGATGTCCACGGCCTCGCCGCCGATTTCGTTACGCACCGCGGTCACGCGCGTACCGCGCACGCCCACGCAAGTGCCGATCGGGTCGATGCGCTTGTCATGCGCCACCACTGCGATCTTGGCGCGCACACCCGGGTCACGGGCAGCCGCCTTGATTTCCAGAAGGCCCTGTTCCATCTCGGGCACTTCGTTCTCGAACAGCTTGATCAGGAAGTCCGGCGCGGTGCGCGAGAGTTCGATCTGGGGGCCACGCGCGGCGCGGTCCACGTTCAGGATGTACGCACGCACGCGGTCGCCGGTGCGCAGGTTTTCCTTCGGAATGATCTGGTCGCGGGCCAGCAGTGCTTCCACGCGGCCCGACTCGACGATCAGACCCTTCTTGTCCGCACGCTTGACCGTGCCGGTCATGATCTTCTCGCCGCGATCCAGGTAGTCGTTCAGGATCTGCTCGCGCTCGGCATCGCGGATACGCTGCAGGATCACCTGCTTGGCGGCCTGCGCGCCGATACGGCCAAATTCCACCGACTCGATCTGCTCTTCGATGAAGTCATCCAGCTGGATGTCGACGCTTTGTTCGCGTGCTTCGAACAGCAGGATCTGCTTGTCCGGCTCCTGCAGCCCCTGCTCGTCAGGGACGACAAGCCAGCGGCGGAACGTTTCGTGCTCACCGGATTCACGGTCGATATGGACGCGGATATCCACGTCTTCCTCGAAACGCTTCTTGGTGGCCGAGGCCAGAGCTGCCTCCAGCGCACCGAACACCACATCCTTGTCGACGTTCTTCTCGCGCGCTAGCGCATCGACGAGCAACAGAACTTCGCGGCTCATTGCTTGTTCCCTTTTCTTTGATTTCCCTTGAAATCGATCACTGGCACCAGACGGGCCTTGTCGATGTCGGGTATGGCGAATTCCAGCAGTGCCGGGCCATCCTTGCCCTCGAATTCCAGGCCGATCTTCTCGGCACCGGCCTCACCCGTGGGTTCGCGCAGGATGCCGACGAAATTCTTCTGGCCATTGACCGGCAGACGCAGCGTGACGCGGGCTTCTTCACCCGCAAAACGCACAAAGTCGGCCAGCTTCTTGAGCGGACGGTCCAGGCCCGGCGACGACACTTCGAGGCGCTCGTAGTCGACGTTCTCGACCATCAGCACGTGCGTGAGCTGTCGGCTGACTTTTTCGCAATCCTCAATGACGATGCCGGTTTCAGGCTGATCGATGTAGACACGCAGAAGTCCGGCTGGGGCACGCTCAAGCTCAACCAACTCGTAGCCCATGCCGTTAAGGGTGGTTTCGATCAAATCTGCCAGATGCACTGTAATCCCGAGTAGTGGCTTTCAATACCTTGGCAGACACCGGACAACACAACGTTCTGAAATCGAGGTTCCGAAACGGCCTGTAAGCCCTGCCTGCCCCATCATCCCCAAGGGCGGATCCGTCATCCAGGTGACGCAATCCAGCCGCAAGCACAAACGGGCGAACCAAAAAAAAATGGGCGCAATGCCCATCATTCGCCCATCCTCGCCGAGGATGATACTTTTGAATAGACTTGGATTATACGCGGATTATGCCTAAAAGGCAAAAGCCAGCTAGCATCCGCGCCAGAACGGGGCCGATCGCCGGTACGCCCGGCATCGACCCAACCCTGTTAGCGGTGACCGCCGCGGCCACCGCCGCCGCCGCCACCACCACCGCCGCGTGGCCGGCGATTGCCGCCACCGCCCTTGGCGGCCTTGGGCATCACATTGCCGTTGACGTCTCCACCGCCGCCGCCTCGGCGCTGCCGGTTTCCGCCCGCGTTACCCGCGTTACCCGCGTTACCCGCATTGCCCGCGTTGCCGCCACGGCCGCCGCGTCCACCGCCCGCGTTCTTGCCGCCGCCCACGCCGCGCATGCCACCGGCACCGCCCATCCCGCCACTGAACTTTGTCGTATGAGACGTCAGCGGTGCGGGACCGGACGGGATGTAACCCATCGAGGTCTGCATCGGATCGGGTTGGCCACGGCCGGCGTTGCCGCCGCCGCGATTCCCGCCGGCCTTTTCAAAGCGCGGCAGACCGTCCATGCCCGTGTGCATCGGCATGCCCGCAATTGCGGCCTCGGTGCGTGCCTTGCGGCCACCCACCTTGGTGGCGCCCTTGCTGCCACCCTGCTCGGCCTTGGCCGGCGCCTTCAGGCCGATATTCGCCATCAGGTTACGCACGTCGGTGGCTTCCAGCTCCTGCCAGCGGCCTCGCTTGAGGCCGCGCGGCAGCAGGAACTGACCATATCGGGTACGGATCAGGCGCGACACGGTCAGGCCCACGGCCTCGAACATGCGGCGCACTTCGCGGTTCCGGCCCTCGGTCAGTGCCACGTGATACCACTGGTTCACTCCCTCGCCACCGCCATCGGCGATGCGCAGGAAGTTGGCCTCGCCATCGTCGAGCTGAATGCCGTGAAGCAGCGCCTGACGATCGGCTTCCGCCAGTTCGCCCAGCGTGCGCACCGCGTACTCACGCTCCACGCCATAGCGCGGATGCATGAAGCGGTTGGCGATGTCGCCAGACGTCGTGAAAATCAGCAGACCTTCGGTGTTGAAGTCGAGGCGACCCACGGCCACCCACTTGCCGTTCTTGATGCGCGGCAGGCTGTCGAACACGGTCGGACGGCCTTCCGGATCCGACTGGCTGACGATTTCACCGGATGGCTTGTGATACAGCAGCACACGCGGCGGCTTGGTCGAGACCTTGCGATGAATCAGCTTGCCGTTCACGCGAACCTGATCGGCCGGCAGGATCCGCTGACCGATATGCGCGGGCAGCCCGTTGACGGACACACGCCCCTGCAGAATCAGCTCTTCCATCTCGCGCCGCGAGCCCAGGCCGCCTTCGGCCAGCACCTTGTGCAGCTTCGGCGCATCGTCATCGGACGTCAGCTCGCGCACCGGCTTGGCCTTGGTGCGCGGCACGATCGTTTCTTCCTGATCGAACTGCTCGGAAATCACAAAGCGAAACAGATCTTCGGCACCCGCAGCCGGCTTGGCCGCGGCGGCCTTGCCGCCCTGCTTGCCTGGCCTGTCACCCTGGCGTTGCTCGCCGCGCGCAGCACCACCCTGCTTACCGGCGCCCGCCTGGTTTTTGCGCTGCTGGCCGTTGCGATTGCGCTTGCCGGGCTGTTCGGCGGCTGGCTTGCTGTCGCCATCGACCAGTGCGGCCTTGCGTTGGGGCTGCTGGCGGCGCTTGCGCTGGCCTTGACCAGGTTGCTGCGCTGACTGGCTTTCACCAGCCTCGCCCTGCGCCACGACCGGGGCACCGGCCTCGGCCACAGCTGCGGCGGGCTTGCGGCGGCCACGGCCTCGCGGTGCCGGGGGCTGCGCCCCCTCACCGGACTCGGCGGCCACCGGCGCATCGGTCTCGGCACGGCCTACATCCCGATCCTGCGCTGCCTGGCGGCGTGAAGCCACCAGATTGCGCAAACCGCGACGAAGCCCCTTGCGGCGCGGTGCGCCGTCGGCGTCGTTACCCGAATCAGGGGCTGCGCCGGTGTCGCCCGGCACGTCCGGCTGGCGGACGTCTTGCTCAGCGGAATCAGACAAAGTATTCACTATCGATGTTGCATGTTGTTCAGTTGGACACGCGTTCGTCGTCGTCTTCGGTCGGGAATGGCACATCGCCAGTCCGGTCCGTACGCTCGGCGGCTTCCGTTTCCGGAGCCTCGGTGTCCACGTGGTAGCCGTTGGCATGTGCCACCGGCGCATCGTCCTGCCCGTCTTCATCGGGCTTACGGGCGACGCTGGTATCGCTGTTATCGTCGTCGGCCTCAGGCGATTCCGGATCTTCCGAAACCATCTGGCCAGCGCTCGCGGCATGCTCGCCTGGCTCAGGAGCCTCGGCTTCGCCGGCGACGACGTTGATCGTATCGACCTCTTCTGCGGAGCCGGCTACCGACGCCGCGTCATCCGTGTCTGCCGTCGCGGTGGGTTCGGCGCCTGGCTGGGCAGTTCCAGTAGCGGCAATGGCTTCGGCACCGGATACGGCGAACGCCTCTTCATCGCCCGCCGGCGGATTGGCCGTGGCAATTTCCTCGAAATCGATGGCCTGCTGGTCCAGCAACGCAGCCTGGGCTTGTGCCTGGGCGTCTTCGAGCGGCGGCAGTTCGTCGAGAGACCGCAAACCCAGATCGTCCAGGAACGCCTTGGTCGTCGCATACAGCGCCGGGCGGCCCGGCACGTCGCGATGGCCAATGACCTCGATCCAGCTTCGATCCTCGAGCTTTTTCACCACGTCCGTACTGACCGTCACGCCACGGATTTCCTCGATGTCGCCACGCGTGACCGGCTGCCGATACGCGATGATCGCCAGCGTTTCCATGACGGCGCGCGAGTACTTCGGCGGCTTCTCGGGATTCAACCGGTCCAGGAATTCGCGCATCTCCGGGCGGCTCTGGAAACGCCAGCCACTGGCCAATGCCACGAGCTCGACCCCGCGCTGCTGCCAGTCCTTGCGCAGCTCATCGAGCAGCACACGGATGGTGTCGGCACCGACGTCGTCGGCAAACAGCCGTCGCAGATCGCCAACGCGCAACGGCTCCTGCGCACAGATCAGCGCGGTCTCGAGGACGATCTTCGCCTCTTGGGTATTCATGTGATTGCGTGCAGCCTGTCTTTGCACCTGCTCCCGGACGAATCCCGGAGCACTGGAGATTGCAGATACAGCGAGGCCGAAGCCCGCCATCTCATCGCGCAGCCAACTCGCATGCCTATCGCAGCGCAGCCGTGCACCTCGTTCTTTGCATCGAATTGCCGGGTCGGTCCGGCAGGAGATCGTCCGGGGCTGGCCAGTTTCACCAATCGACGGACCTCTTGCGTCGCGCCTTCTCCCTTCGGGGCGGACATTCGCCTGGGCCACCGGATGGCCAAGACGGCAAGAAACAAAACGGTATCGGCTCGGGGCAACATCGCCCTGGCCGGCGCCACCTTCCCAACCGCCGCCGGTCTTTTAACCAGATCTTTTGAACCGGATGAACTGTAGAGACGTTGCCGGCGCACCGGAGTGACCGGAAACCTGGGCACGCGTCCCAGATCAGGGAAGCGGCCCGGCGACGCAAAAAGCATGGTGCGGCGCGATACCGTGGTTCTCGGGATTGTATGGCATTCCCGGCCCCGCCCGCAACCCGGCACTGTGGCCGATTCAGAACACCACGCAAAAGCCGTGTTGCGCCAACGTATCAGGGAGCCAGATCGAACGGGCCACGCCCAGCATGCCGAACCCGATCACCACGATGGCTGCGCCCATCCGTATGGCCGGTTTGCGGGAAAGCTGGCGCAGGTATCCGGACAAGCCCGAGATCACCAGCAGGTTCGGTAATGTGCCGAGTCCGAAGGCACCCATCACGAGCGCACCTGACGTGGCATTGCCGGCCAGCAACGCCAGAGCGAGTGCGCTGTAGACCATCCCGCACGGTACCAGACCCCAGGCCAGCCCCATGCCATAGCGGCGCGCCATCGGCATGGCCCGTTGACGCGGCCGCAAGCTCGCCGGCAAGCGAGCACTCATCGATCGAACATGTTGCACCACGTGCACGGCTGCCAGAGACGCCAGCCGTTCGATCCAGTCGGCTCGCATCACGCGTCCGCGCAACAACCACGCGCCCGTGACAATCAGCATCACACTGCCCAACGCGTAGAGCCATCGCTGCAACGGCAGATACTCCTGGCGCCATACGGTCGCGCCCACCGCTCCCATCGCCGCGCCAAGCAGCATGTACGTAGTGATGCGGCCAACATGCATGACGCACAGCTCGGCCCACCAGTGTCGCGGCGAGCGATGTATGAAAACAGCCACAGTGCGGGGCTGTTTTTGCTCCGCAGCAATAGCAATTCCTCCACACATGGCAGCGCAATGCATACCACCGAGCAAAGCCATAAGAAAAACGCTTAAAAGCACACCAAATGGCAACTGTTCCTCGCTTCTGCGTCACTCGACACTGTAAAATGCCTGCATCGCGCCCTCGCTGCAAGCGCATTCATAACGAGCACTTCAATTGTTGACTTCCATTCCCGTCACCGAGATGTCGCCCCGTTGTTCCACGTGTGCAATGGGCCAGCTTTGCCTGCCCGTCGGCATGTCGCAACAAGACCTGGCGAAAATGGACACGCTCGTTCAGGAACGTGTGCGTGTCCATAAGGGCGAAACGCTTTACCGCATGGGCGAACCGCTCAGCGCGGTCTATGCCATTCGCTTTGGCACACTGAAGACGCACGTCACGATGGAAGACGGGCGCACCCAGATCACCGGTTTCCACTTGCCCGGCGAAGTCATCGGTCTCGACGGCCTGGGCGAGATGCAACACGCATCCGACGCCACCGCGCTGGAAGACACCGAAGTCTGCGTCGTGCGTTACGACGACCTGCAATCGCTGTCGGGCAGCCTGCCTTCTCTGCAGGGCCAGTTCCTGCGGCTGATGAGCAAGGAGATCTCGCAAGACCAGGTCATGCTGATCACGCTTGGCTCGATGCGCGCGGAAGAGCGGCTTGCTGCTTTTCTCGTGAACATGTCCGAACGACTTTCGGCACGCGGTTACTCCTCCACCGAGTTCGTGCTGCGCATGAGCCGCGAGGAAATCGGTAGTTACCTTGGCCTGAAGCTCGAGACCGTCAGCCGTCTGTTCTCGCGCTTCGCTGAAGCGGGCCTGATCCAGATTCGTCAGCGACATGTGAAACTGGTCGACATGGCAGGCATCAAGCAGGTGTATAGCCGCTCCTGCTGACACGCGCTACATCTCATACCGAGCACCGTGACAAAGGCCGCACCGGGACGTATCCGGTGCGGCCTTTCTGTTTAATGTTGCTATTCGAGTTCATCGGTATCGCTGAGCTTCACCGGCATCGTGTACAACGTGAGTCCGCTCGATAGCGCACAGAACAGCCACGCCACCAGGAAACCCACGGTGTAGATCGCTTGCCGCGATGCTTCAACCGGATGCCCGAAGAAATTGAGATCTCCGGGGTCCACTACCGAGAACACCACCGCTGTGGCCGCACCGCCCATCAGAAACGCCGGCCATAACACCCACATCAGCCAGCGTAGTCTCATGGGCGCCTCGCTGACGGCTCACTCCGACTCGCGCCGACTTTTTCGACTACCAGGCCGTGACGAGCGGCATCTGCAACCGGTTTGTCGGCGTGGCTGTTGGCCAGCCAGATCGTAATGCCGCAACCAACCATCGCCAACAGCGGGCCGCTCATCAGGATCCAGGGCCAGGGTTCCCTGTACCAGGGTTTTGCGGGGTGTGGGGTCATTGCGCTCTCCTATTGGCATCCGTCCCTCTTCGCAATCTGTGACAGCATCACAGATTGCGAGGGACGATGAAACTCGTGCTTTGCCGGATATTCACCTCGCGCGCGGCTTCGGTCTCGGCAGTGACCGTCACCTCGATCTTGTGCGTCCCTTGCGCGGCATCATCGATCGGCACGCGAATCCGGATCGGCAGCAACCGGTTCGACGTAGGCGACAGCGCTTCGGCGGCATGGTCGTATTCGACCGTCAGCCCCTTCAGATCGTCGCTCTGCGCCTGCACACGGATCTTCATCGGCGCCTCAGTCGCGTTGATCAGTTGGAGCCGATACACGTTCTCGATCCAGCGTCCTTCCACTTCGCGCCCGAGCGCGCCGCGGTCACGAATGATGTCGACCTTCAGCGGTGTACGCATGGCCAGCGACACAACGAATCCCGCGCACAGCGCCAGCCAGATCATGGTGTAGACGATGGTGCGCGGGCGCAGCAGACGCTTGCGGGCATCGGTGACCGACAGCTTCTTGCGCATGGCGTTCTCCGACGTGTACCGGATCAGTCCACGTGGATACTCCATCTTGTCCATCACTTGATTACAGGCGTCGATACACGCACCGCAGCCAATGCACTCATACTGCAACCCATCGCGGATATCGATGCCGGTCGGGCATACCTGCACGCAAATGCTGCAGTTCACGCAATCGCCCAAGCCGGCTGCCTGGTGATCGGTCTTGCGCGAGCGGCTGCCGCGCGGCTCGCCACGCCCCACGTCGTAGGTCACGACGTAGGTATCGCGATCCACCATCACGCTTTGGAAGCGCGCGTACGGGCACATGTACTTGCAAACCTGCTCGCGCATGAACCCGGCGTTGCCCCATGTTGCGAATGCGTAGAACAGCATCCAGAAGGCTTGCCAAGGACCCAGCGTCCAGTGCAGAACCTCGCCACCGAGTTCGCGTATCGGCGCGAAGTAGCCAATGAACGTGAAGCCCGTCCACAGTGCAATCAGAATCCACAGCGTGTGCTTGGTGGCCTTGAGTCGAAGCTTGCGCAGACTCCACGGATCGCCATCCAGGCGGATGCGTGCGATGCGGTCGCCTTCCACCCGCCGCTCGATCCACATGAAGATCTCGGTATAGACCGTCTGCGGGCACGCATAGCCGCAGAACAGCCGACCCGCAATGGCCGTGAAGAGGAATAGCGAAAGCGCCGAGATGACCAGCAGCACGGCCAGGTAGATCACATCCTGCGGCCAGAGCACCAGCCCAAAGATGTAGAACTTCCGGGCACCGAGATCGAACAGCACGGCCTGCCGGTCGTTCCATTGCAGCCAGGGCGTGCCGTAGTAGACGAGTTGCGTGAGGATGACCAGCCAGACGCGCCAGCTGGAGAATGCACCCGTGATCGAGCGCGGATAGATCTTGCGCCGGACTTCGTACAGCGCTTCTTCGGTTGCCTCAGCCGCCGTCTTGGGCGGCGGCGCAGGCCGCCAGGCCGCGGCCTCATTGGAGTCGCGGGTTGTGGGGGGAGATTCCAGGGGCGCGTTCATTGTTCAGCCCTCATGCCCCCGGCACAGGCGGCACGCCGCACTGCGCCGGGGAGCGGTTTGTCATTGCCCTGCCGGTGCTGCCGAATTGGACAGACCCCAGACATAAGCCGTCAGCATGCGAATGCGCTCAGGTGTCAGGATTTCCTCATGCGCCGGCATGTGGCCGTTGTGGCCCTTCAGGATGGCGTCAACGATCGAGCCTTCCGAACTGCCGTACAGCCAGACCTTGTCGGACAGATTGGGCGCACCCAGTGCCTGATTGCCCTTGCCGCTGGCGCCGTGACAAGCCGCACAGGTCGACTTGAACGTGCTCTCTCCGCGCGACGCACGGATCGGGTCGTATGCCAGTCCCGACAGCGATCGCACATACTGCGCCGTGTCGCCGGCCTGCTTGGCGTCGATGGTGCCGGCAAACGGCGGCATCATGCCGTTGCGGCCCTTGGCGATCGTCTGCTGGATCGTGTCCGGGTCGCCACCGTAGAGCCAATCGTTATCGGTCAGGTTCGGAAAACCGCGGCTGCCCCGTGCATCGGAGCCATGACATTGCGCGCAGTAGTTCAGGAACAGTCGCTGGCCGATCTCACGGGCATCAGGATCCGCGGCAACCTGCTTGACGTCCATCTTCAGATACTTGGCGTAGATCTCGTGCTGCATCTTCTCGGCAGCCTGCCGGTGCGCGGCAAGTTCATCCTGCGTCGAGAACTTCAGTGCGCCCGCGTACGAACCCAGCCCCGGATACAGGATCAGGTACCCCACGCTGAAGATGCAGGCCAGCAGGAACATCCACATCCACCAGCGTGGCAGCGGATTGTTCAGTTCGCGCAGGTCATCATCCCATACGTGCCCGGTATCGTCAGTGGTACTGACGCCCTTTGGCATCTTGCGCTGGGAGAACAGCAGCCACACACACCAGACGATACCGATGAGCGCAATGGCCGCGATGTAGTAGCTCCAGAAATCGGAAATGAAATCGCTCATGGTTACTAATTCCGGCTTGGATTATTGGTTTCATCGGGCAAGGCGAACGGCAGCATCGCCGATTCCTCGTTGGCCGCCCGGCGGCCTGCCGACCACGCCCACCAGCAGATGCCCAGGAACACGAGCATCGACAGCACGGTGGCGATAGAGGTAACGATCACCATGTCATCACTCCTTGGCGGGTGCGGCGGCGTCGGCCGCGGGCGCTGCGGCGGCAGGCGCGGCGGCGGTATCCAGCCGGACATTGCGACGGTTCAGGCCCAGGCCCTGCAGGTAGGCCACCATTGCGTCCTCTTCGGTCTTGCCGACGAGTTCCTCCGGTGCCCGTGCGATTTCATCCTCGGTGTACGGCACCCCCAGGCGCTGCAACGCCTTCATGCGCGCCTGAACCGAGTCGGTTGGCAGCTGTGTCTTTTCCAGCCACGGGTACGACGGCATCACCGATTCCGGCACCACGTCGCGCGGGTTGCGCAGGTGGATACGCTGCCAGTCATCGGAATAACGACCGCCCACACGTGCCAGGTCGGGACCCGTACGCTTGGAACCCCACAGGAACGGATGGTCATACACCGACTCGCCGGCCGTGGAGAAATGGCCATAGCGTTCGGTCTCGGCCTGCAGCGTACGCACCTGCTGCGAGTGACATCCCACGCAGCCCTCACGGATATAGATGTCACGCCCCATCAACCGCAACGGCGAGTACGGCGTGATGCCCGGGTCGGGCTGGGTCGTCGAGTGCTGGAAGAACAGCGGCACGATCTGCACCAGACCAGCGATGCTCACCACGATGATGGTTGCGATGATCAGCCAGCCGACATTCTTTTCCAGCGTCTCGTGCCTGAAGAAACCTTGATTCTGAGACATTGTTTGCGTCCTCGGCTTGTCAGTGGGCAGAAGCCGGCAGGCTGGCCGGAATCGGCGCATCCACAGCCGGCTTGCCGGCGATGGTGCGGAACACGTTGTAGGCCATGATGAACATGCCACCCAGGAAACACAGACCGCCCAGCAGACGAATCAGGTAGAACGGGTACTTGGCCTTGACGGCTTCCACGAACGCGTAGGTCAGCGTGCCGTCAGGCTGCGTGGCGCGCCACATCAGGCCTTCCATCACGCCGGCGATCCACATCGAGGCGATATAGAGCACCACGCCGATCGTCGCCACCCAGAAATGCAGCTCGATCAGGCGCGTGCTGTACATCTGCTTTTCGCCGAACAGGCGCGGAATCAGGTAGTACAGCGAGCCGATCGAAATCATGGCGACCCAGCCCAGCGCGCCCGAGTGCACGTGGCCGATCGTCCAGTCCGTGTAGTGCGACAGCGCATTCACGGTCTTGATCGACATCATCGAGCCTTCGAACGTAGCCATGCCGTAGAACGACAGTGCCACTACCAGGAACTTGAGGATCGGATCCGTGCGCAGCTTGTGCCAGGCACCGGACATGGTCATGATGCCGTTGATCATGCCGCCCCACGACGGCGCGAGCAGGATCAGCGAGAACACCATGCCAAGCGACTGCGCCCAATCAGGCAGTGCGGTGTATTGCAGGTGGTGAGGGCCGGCCCACATGTACGTGAAGTTGAGCGCCCAGAAGTGGACGATCGACAGGCGGTAGGAATAGATCGGACGCTCGGCCTGCTTCGGAATGAAGTAGTACATCATCCCCAGGAAGCTCGTGGTCAGGAAAAAGCCCACCGCGTTATGGCCGTACCACCACTGAATCATGGCGTCCTGCACACCGGCATAAGCCGAGTAGGACTTCCAGAGCGACGCCGGCATTTCGATGTTGTTGACGATATGCAGGATCGCGATGGTCAGGATGTAAGCGCCGAAAAACCAGTTGGCGACATAGATGTGCCGTGTCTTGCGCTTGACAATCGTGCCAAAAAAGACGATGGCGTAGGCCACCCAGACCAGCGTGATCAGGATGTCGATCGGCCATTCAAGCTCGGCATACTCCTTCGAACTCGTAATGCCTAGCGGCAGCGTGATAGCGGCGGCCACAATGACGATCTGCCAGCCCCAGAACGTGAAGGCCGCGAGCGGCCCGCAGAACAGGCGCGCCTGGCAGGTACGCTGCACCACGTAGTACGACGTGGCAAACAGCGCGCTGCCGCCAAATGCGAAGATCACCGCATTGGTGTGCAACGGGCGCAGTCGGCCGAACGACAGCCACGGCGTGTTGAAATTCAGATCCGGCCAGATCAGTTGTGCCGCAAGCAGAACGCCTACGGCCATGCCGACGATCCCCCAGACTACGGTCATGACGGCAAATTGCCGCACAACACCGTAATTGAAGGTGTCGACGCGTGGAGACGCGGTGGTGACAGCCATTCAGACCCCCAAGCTAAGTAAGAATAAACCTATTGACTGTGTGACTTTAGAAAAACAGGACGGTCGCCGCGTTGATTTCAATCAATCCTTACGCACCGCGCTCGAACTGTCTTCGTCGAAATATGTCCCGACACCGAAGTGCATCGGTTGCCACCCTCTTCAGCGCGCGCGCTCCGACCCGTGTGGCTTGTCGTTGTCGAGCAAAATGGCCTCGCCAGGGCGATCCAGGTCGTCGTACTGGCCGGCATGCAAGGCCCACCAGAGTGCACCCGCGATCAGCGCCACCAGCACCAGGCTCATCGGCACCAGCAGATACAGTGTTTCCATTCACACCTCCTCTTCTTGCGTCGTTGGCTTGACGCGCAGCAGCCGCCATGCATTGGCCACCACCAGAAGCGATGAGACGGACATGCCAATGCCCGCCATCCACGCCGTGACGTGGCCCGTTGCCGCCAACGGGATGGCCACGACGTTGTACGCAAAGGCCCAGGCCAGGTTTTGCCGCACCACGCGGCGCGCGCGGCGTGCCGCGATGATCGCCGTCGCAATCTCGGCGACGCCTCCATGCGTCAGCACGGCGTCCGCGCCAGCTTGCGCAAGCGGCGCCCCGCTTCCGATGGCAATCGATACCTGTGCCTGTGCCAGCACGGGCGCGTCATTGATCCCGTCGCCAACCGCAAGCACGACCGCCCCGCTCCGCTGCAATGCCGCCACGTACTCACGCTTGCCCTCGGGCGTGACCGCGCCAGCGGCCGTTGGCATGCCAAAGCGGTCAGCCCACCAGCGCACGGCCGCCGCTCCATCGCCCGAAACCAGGTGGCAACGGACGCCAAGGGACGCGAGATTTCGCAACAAGACAGGTGTCTGCGCACGCGCGACGTCCGCCAACTGGAAACACGCGAGGTAGCCGGCGGCATCGCCGAGCCACACCTCGGTCGCGCCGGGATGACTTTCCGGCTCATGACCAGCCGATTTCGGATGCGGTGACAGCGCGGCCACGAACTCGCGGCGGCCCAGCCGCACCCGACGGCCGCCCAGGAACGCTTCGAGGCCCTGCCCAGGTACATTGCGCAGGTCATCCACCGGAATCGTCTCTGCCACGGCATCGCCGCTGGCTTCCGAGAAGGCGCGCGCGATCGGATGCTCGCCACCGCGCTCCATCGCCGCCGCCATGCGACGGCAGGTGTCCGCGTCAGACGCTCCGAAGGTACGCGTGGCCACCAGTGCAAAACGGCCCTCGGTCAGCGTGCCGGTCTTGTCGAGAACGACGTCGGTGACACGCGACAGCGTCTCCAGTGCGTGCGCCCGAGTCAGCAGCACGCCGCGCCGCGACAACGCCGCCCCGGCCGCCGCCAGCGCGGCCGGCGTGGCCAGCGACAATGCGCATGGGCAACTCACCACCAGCACCGCCACCGTCACCAGCAGCGCGCGCGAAGGATCGATCCATACCGCCCAGACCGCGCCGGTTACGGCGGCCATGACCAGCAGCGTCCCGACGAACCAGCCGGCCACGCGATCGGCAAGCTGGGCAAGCCTGGGCTTGTCCGCCAGGGCGCGATCAAGCACGGCCACGATCTCCGCAAGCCGCGTTTGCGCGCCGACGCGGTCGATCCGCACCTCCAGCGGACTGGCGGTGTTGAAACAGCCGGCCAGCACGGTGTCGCCTAGCACACGCTTCACCGGACGTGCCTCGCCGGTGAGCATCGATTCATCCAGCTCGCTGGCACCGGCCAGGACCACGCCATCGGCGGGCACAATCTCTCCGGCCTTGACCCGGATGCGGTCGCCCGGCTGAAGCCTGGCAACGGGAATCCGTTCGCCCGCGCCTCCCGCTTGCGCCAGCCTTTCGCATGTGGCCGGCAACTGGCGCGCCAGCATTTCCGCCCCGCTACGCGATGCCTGGCGCACGCGCAGTTCCAGGTAACGTGCCAGCAGCAGAAATGCGACGAACATCGTCACGGAATCGAAATAGACTTCGCCAACGCCACGCGCCGTGGCAATCGCGCTCGCCAGAAACCCGGCCGCCACGCCGATGGCCACCGGCACGTCCATGCCCATATGACGCTGGCGCAAGGACCGCCACGCGCCAGCAAAGATGGGCCAGGCGGAATAGAGGACGACGGGGACGGTCAGTGCGAAGCTGGCCGAGCGCATCAGCTGCAGCTGACCAGGATCGATCGTGGCTTCGTGGGTATATAGCGGCCACGCGTACATCATCACCTGCATCATGCCGAGCATGGCTACGGCCATGCGCATCAACAGGCTGCGACGCTCGCGGCGATCCTGCTGGTCCGTGCGAGACACCTCGAACGGCCAGGCTTCATAGCCGATATCGGCCAAGCTCGATAGCAGATTCGCCACGCCTTGCGTGGCATCGCGCCAGCGCACGATGACACGGCGGGTCGCCACGTTGGCGACGACCGATTCCACGCCGTCAAGCTGCCCCAGGTGCTGCTCGATCAGCCAGGCACAGGCGGCACAGCGAATGTTCTCGGGGGCCAGCGTCACCTCGGCGCGGCCATCGGCCAGTTCACGTACAAACTGGCGGCGCAATTCCGGCGTGTCGTAGGCCGCCCACACCGGTTCCGCCTCACGCCGTGCATCGGCATCGATCGGACGCGCAAAGCGCGTGACATCGCCATACAGGTGGCCAAAACCGGCGGCGTGCAGCGTCTGCGCAAGCGTCTGGCAACCCCCGCAACAAAATGTGCGCGGATGGCCGTCAATTTGCGCGACGAACGGTGCGGCGCCCTTCAGCGGCTGGCCGCAATGAAAGCAATCACACGAGGAATCTGATGGAAACGACAAAGCCAGCCCAGACGAAGGGGCTGTGGAGGGAACGGCAGAAGCCAGGTTTGGCGCGAGGGGGGCAGTAGTTAGAGACGGCATGACGCGCTTTAATTACCCAGTGGATACTAGGTACCTCATGCGCCAGCCGCCTTGATACAAATCAAACTTGTGGAAACGACGTCAGAATCGTCCCCTGCAGATACCCGGCAAACAACAGGTTGTGCCGGGATCCGTGACAAACGCGGTCGTCAGGTCAGCGATGTGTCCATGACACGGCGTTCCGACTCCAGGTATTCGCGCGACTGCATCTCGATGATCCGCGACACGGTACGGTGGAATTCGTTGGCCATCTGGCCTTCCGTATAGAGCTCGTCGGCGGGCACCTCCGCCGACATCAGCAACTTCACCTTGTGATCGTAAAACACGTCGATCAGCCACGTGAAGCGGCGCGCCTCCGACGACATGCGCGGCGTCATCTTGGGCACATCGGAAAGAATCACGGTGTGGAATTGCGACGCGATCTCGAGATAGTCATTCTGCGAGCGCGGACCGCCGCACAGCGTGGCGAAATCGAACCAGACCACACCATTGGCCTTGCGCAGCGCCTTGATCTCGCGGTGTTCGATATGCAGGACGGGCGATTCGTCGGCCGTGCCGGCGATCGAAGTGAAGGCATCGCGCAGCGCCGCACTGGCCTCGTGGTCCAGCGGCGTGTGGTACGCCTGCACCTGTTCCAGCGCACGCTTGCGGTAGTCGATACCGGCGTCGACATTCAGTACGTCGAGCTTGGTCTGCAGGAGGTTGATAGCCGGCAACACGCGGTCCCGATGCAGGCCATCCGGATACAGCAGGTCCGGGCGATAGTTCGACGTCATCACGAACTGCACGCCGTTGTCGAACAATTGCTGCAGCAGGCGGTGCAGGATCATGGCATCGGCCACATCGCTGACGTGGAACTCATCAAAGCAGATCAGGCGAAAGCGGCGCGCGATGCGTTTGGCCAGCTCATCGAGCGGATCGGGGCGGCCGCGCAGCTCCTCTAGCTCACGATGCACCTCGCGCATGAATTCGTGGAAGTGAAGCCGCGTCTTACGCACCACGGGCACGCAGGAATAGAAGCTGTCCATCAGGAACGACTTGCCGCGCCCTACCCCGCCCCATAGATAGACGCCCTTGGGCACGTCGGGGTGCACCAGCAGCTTCTTCAGCGCGTTGTTGCGGCGGCTCTTGTACGCCACCCACTCGTCATAGCATTGCTGCAGCCGCGCCACGGCGCGCAATTGCGCCTCGTCGGACTGGTAGCCGCGCTGCTTGAGTTCGTGTTCGTAAAACTCGGTGACGTTCATGTCGGAAGCCTGGAAATACCGGGGTGCTTCAAGCGAAAACGGCGCGCCGCAGAATTCGCGGCGCGCCGGTGCTCACCAGGAGGTGAACGGCTATTACATGTTCAGCTGACGCTTGTCGACGGCCAGCGCGGCTTCGCGCATGACTTCCGACATCGACGGGTGCGGGTGGCAGACGCGACCGATGTCTTCGCTTGCCGCCTTGAACTCCATAGCCACCACGGCTTCGGCGATCAGGTCCGAAGCATTGGCTGCCACGATGTGCACGCCCAGGATCTCGTCGGTCTTGGCGTCGGCCAGCATCTTCACGAAACCGTCCGCAGCGCCCATGCCCAGTGCACGGCCGTTGGCCATGAACGGGAACTGGCCCGACTTGTACTCACGGCCTTCGGCCTTGAGCTGCTGCTCGGTCTTGCCGACCCATGCGATTTCCGGGAACGTGTAGATGACCCACGGCACCGTGTTGAAGTCGATGTGCGGCTTCTGGCCGACGATACGCTCGGCCACGGCCACGCCTTCGTCTTCGGCCTTGTGCGCCAGCATCGGGCCACGCACCACGTCGCCAATCGCCCAGATGCCCGGGACCTTGGTCTGGCAGTGGTCGTCAACTTCGATGAAGCCGCGCTGGTCAACGCCCAGGCCAACCGCTTCCAGGCCCAGGTTGTCGGTGTTCGGCACGCGGCCGACCGACACGATCAGGCGATCGACTTCCAGCGTCTGGTCCTTGCCGTCCTTGTCCGTGTAGGCAACGGTAACGTTGTCCTTGCCGGTCTTGACTTCGTTGACCTTCACGCCCAGGTTGAACTTCAGGCCCTGCTTGGTCAGCAGCTTCTGCGCTTCCTTGGCCACGCCTTCGTCGGCGGCGCCCAGGAATGCGGGCAGCGCTTCCAGCACGGTCACGTCGGAACCCAGACGGCGCCACACCGAACCCAGCTCCAGACCGATCACGCCGGCGCCGATCACGCCCAGCTTCTTCGGCACCGATTCAAACTTCAGCGCGCCTTCGTTGTCGCTGATCAGCTTGTTGTCGACGGTGACGCCCGGCAGGTGGCGTGCCTTCGAACCCGTGGCGATGATCACTTGCTTGGCGGTCAGCGTTTCGCCGTTCACTTCGACCTGGAAGCCCTCGGCGGCCTTGCCCGCGAACTTGCCGTAGCCCTTGAACAACGTGATCTTGTTCTTGCGGAACAGGAACTCGATGCCCTTCGTCATCTTGCCGACGATGTCATCCTTGCGCTTCAGCATCTTGGCCACGTCGACCTTGACGTCGCTCACGGTGATGCCGTGGTCGGCCAGGTGGTGCGATGCGTTCTCGAACTCTTCCGAGGAAGCCAGCAGTGCCTTGGACGGGATGCAGCCCACGTTCAGGCAGGTGCCGCCCAGGCGTGCTTCGCCCTTCGGATCGTCATAGGCGTTGCCTTCCAGGCAAGCCACGTTCAGGCCCAGCTGGGCAGCACGAATGGCGGCGATGTAGCCGCCGGGGCCGGCGCCAATCACCAGCACGTCGAATTGTTTGCTCATGGGAAATATCTCTTTGGCACGTCATGTCCGCGCCAATGTGGCGGACATCCAGCGGCATCGTGCGGACGATGCGCTCGCCGGGTCCCCGCACCGGGGTGCGGGGACGACGACAAACGGAAGACGGAGTGTCTGTCTGGGGAGAGGACCGATTACAGGTCCAGCAGCAGGCGAGCCGGATCTTCCAGCGCTTCCTTCATGGCCACCAGACCCAGAACGGCTTCGCGGCCGTCGATGATACGGTGGTCATAGGACATGGCCAGGTAGTTCATCGGACGGATCACGATCTGACCGTCTTCCACCACGGCGCGGTCCTTCGTGGCGTGCACGCCCAGAATGGCCGATTGCGGCGGGTTGATAATCGGCGTCGACAGCATCGAACCGAACGTACCGCCGTTCGAGATCGAGAACGTGCCGCCGGTCAGGTCTTCCAGCGACAGCTTGCCGTCACGGGCCTTGGCACCGAACTCGGCAATCTTCTTCTCGATGTCGGCCAGGCTCATCTGGTCGGCGTTGCGCAGGATCGGCACCACCAGACCACGCGGCGAACCGACAGCGATACCGATGTCGAAGTAGCCGTGGTAGACGATGTCGTTGCCATCAACCGAAGCGTTGATGATCGGGTACTTCTTCAGCGCGTGAACGGCAGCCTTCACGAAGAACGACATGAAGCCCAGCTTCACGCCGTGTTCCTTCTCGAAGCGATCCTTGTACTTGTTACGCAGATCCATGACCGGCTTCATGTTCACTTCGTTGAACGTGGTCAGGATGGCGTTGGTCGACTGCGACTGCACCAGGCGCTCGGCGATACGGGCGCGCAGGCGGCTCATCGGCACGCGCTCTTCAGGGCGGTCACCCAGCGCGGCGAAGTCAACCTGGGCCGACACTTGCGGCAGCGCCGGCTTGGCAGCGGCGGCCGGAGCCGGAGCAGCCTTGGCGGCCGGTGCGGGAGCCGAACCAGCGGCCAGCACGTCGCCCTTGGTGATACGACCGTCCTTGCCGGTGCCAGCCACTTGCGAAGCCGACAGGCCGCCTTCGGCCATCAGCTTGGCGGCCGACGGCATGGCGATGGCGCCAGCAGCGGCGGCGGCAGCCGGGGCAGCGGCCGGAGCCGGTGCGGCGGCAGCGGGAGCCGGTGCGGCAGCGGCCGGAGCGGCGGCGCCAGCGGTGGCTGCCGTGTCGATCTTGGCGATGATCTCGTCAGCAACAACGGTGTCGCCGTCGTTCTTGATGATCTGCGACAGCACGCCAGCCGACGGGGCCGGCACTTCCAGCACAACCTTGTCCGTTTCGATTTCGATCAGGATTTCGTCCTGAGCAACGGCTTCGCCCGGCTTCTTCTTCCAGTTCAGCATGGTCGCTTCGGCGACCGATTCAGACAGTTGCGGAACCTTGACGTCAACAATAGCCATGGTTTGTTAAATCCTCGATGTATGCGTGTGTTTCGTTTCAGGCAGGTAGTCCCGCGGCGCGCATCCCTGTGCGCTGCCGCGGGGTACCAACGAATTACTTGGTCAGAACAAAGCCCTTGAGCTTGGAGAACGCGGCTTCCAGCAGCGCCTTCTGTTGCTCGTTGTGCTTTGCGTAGTAGCCCACCGCCGGCGAAGCCGAGGCGGGACGACCGGCATAACCGAGCTTCTGGCCTTCCGTCATGTTTTCCATGATGTAGTGCTGGACGAAGAACCAGGCGCCCTGGTTCTGCGGTTCGTCCTGGCACCACACGATTTCGGTCGCGCCGGGGTACTTCTTGAGTTCGGCGGCCACGGCCTTGTGCGGGAACGGATACAGCTGTTCCAGACGGATGATCGCGGTGTCGCCTGCCTCGCGTTCCTTGCGGGTGTTGATCAGGTCGTAGTAGACCTTGCCCGAGCACATGATCACGCGCTTGACCTTGCTGGCGTTCAGTTCCTCGTGATCGGGGATCACGGTCTCGAAATGACCCTTGGCCAGATCGGACAGCGGCGACACGGCGTCCTTGTTACGCAGCAGCGACTTCGGCGTCATGATCACCAGCGGCTTGCGGAACAGACGGATCATCTGGCGACGCAGCAGGTGGAAGATCTGTGCCGGCGTGGTCGGCTGCACCACTTGCATGTTGTGGTCGGCGCAGAGCTGCAGGAAACGCTCGATACGGGCCGAGCTGTGTTCCGGACCCTGACCTTCGTAGCCGTGCGGCAGCATCATCGTCAGACCCGAGGCGCGGCCCCACTTCACTTCACCCGACGAGATGAACTGGTCGATCACCACCTGGGCGCCGTTGACGAAGTCGCCGAACTGGGCTTCCCAGATCACCAGCGCATTCGGTTCGGCGGTCGAGTAGCCGTACTCGAAGCCGAGCACTGCTTCTTCCGACAGCACCGAGTCGATCACCGTGAACGGTGCCTGGTTGTCCGACACGTTCTGCAGCGGCACGTACGAGCCGGCATCCCAGCGCTCGCGCGCCTGGTCGTGCAGCACGGAGTGGCGGTGCGTGAAGGTACCGCGGCCTGCATCCTGGCCGGTGATACGCACCGGGTAGCCCGAAGCGACCAGCGAGGCGAAGGCCAGGTGTTCACCCATGCCCCAGTCCAGCATCTGCTCGCCACGACCCATGTTGGCGCGGTCCTTGATGACCTTTTCCACCAGCGGGTGCAGCTTCACGTGTTCCGGAATCGTCGTGATGCGCTCGGCCAGACGCTTCAGTTCCGTGACGGGAACAGCGGTGTCGGCGGCGTCGGTCCACTTGCGATTCAGGAACGGCATCCAGTCCACGGCGAACTTGTTCTTGAAGTTCGACAGGACCGGATCGACGGTGTGCTTGCCAGCGTCCATCGCGGCGCGGTAGCCCTTGACCAGTTCGTCACCGAACTCGGCCGGGGTCAGGCTCTGCGCCACCAGCTTGTCCGCGTACAGCTTGCGCGTACCCGGGTGCTGGCCAATCTTCTTGTACATCAGCGGCTGCGTCACAGCCGGGGTGTCCTGCTCGTTGTGGCCCAGCTTGCGGAAGCAGATGATGTCGACCACGACGTCCTTGTTGAATTCCATGCGGAAATCAACGGCCAGCTGCATGGCGTACACCACGGCTTCGGGATCGTCGCCGTTCACGTGCAGCACCGGAGCCTCGATCATCTTGACCACGTCCGTGCAATACAGCGTCGAGCGTGCGTCGCGCGGGTCGGAGGTGGTGAAGCCGATCTGGTTGTTGATAACCAGGTGCATCGTGCCGCCCGTGCCGTAGCCGCGGGTCTGCGCGAGGTTCAGCGTTTCCATCACCACGCCCTGGCCGGCAAAGGCCGCGTCGCCGTGCACTTGCACCGGCAGCACTTCCTTGTGGCCAACGTCGCCGCGGCGTTCCTGGCGCGCCTTCGACGAGCCTTCCACGACCGGGTTGACGATTTCCAGGTGCGACGGGTTGAACGCGAGCGACAGGTGAACCGGGCCGCCCTCGGTCGAGACATCGCTCGAGAAACCCTTGTGGTACTTCACGTCGCCGGCCGGCAGGTCGTCGACGTGCTTGCCTTCGAATTCGGCGAACAGATCCGCCGGCATCTTGCCCAGCGTATTGACCAGCACGTTCAGACGGCCACGGTGGGCCATGCCGATCACGATTTCCTGCACGCCCTTGCTACCGGCGTGCTGGATCAGTTCGTCCATTGCGGCGATGAAGCTTTCGCCGCCTTCCAGCGAGAAGCGCTTCTGGCCGACATACTTGGTGTGGAGGAAGCGCTCCAGGCCTTCGGCCGCGGTCAGGCGGTCGAGGATGTGCTTCTTCTTCTCCAGCGTGAACACGGGCTTGGAACGCGTGGTTTCCAGGCGCTCCTGCCACCAGCGCTTCTGCGCCTGGTCGCTCACGTACATGAACTCGGCGCCGATGGTGCCGCAGTACGTCTCACGGAGGTTGTTGAGCAGCTCGCGCAGGCTCATCGACTCCTTGCCGAAATACGTGTTGCTGGCATTGAAGACGATGTCGAGGTCGGCCTCGGAGAAACCGTAGAACGCCGGATCCAGGTCAGGCAGGGGCGGACGCTCCTGGCGCTTCAGCGGATCGAGGTCGGCCCAGTGCGAACCGATGTTGCGGTAGGCGGCGATCAGCTGCGTGGCAGCGACGCGCTTGCGGCCCATATCGGAATCGGCCGAGGCAACAATGGTCTTGATGGGGCCTTGCTTGGCGCGCTCGGCGAACGAGGCAACGATCGGAGCGTGGGGGATATCGCGGGCGTTGGAACCATCCACAGCCGGGACATTCTGCATCGCGTCGAAGTACGCGCGCCAGTTGTCGGGAACCGAGCTGGGGTTCTGGAGGTAGGCCTCGTACAGCTCTTCCACATAGGGGGCGTTGCCGCCGAAGAGGTACGAATTGCTTTGATACTGCTGCATCATGGGGCGCTCACTATTCTCCGGGTATGCCGGAAATAAGCGGGTTCATCAACCTTCCGCGACACGGCCTGACCGGTTAGCGGATTGCAAACAACTCTTGGGGGTCCTGCGGTTACCACCTTGAACGAACGGCACCTAGGGGTGCCGTCTGTCGTCGGTCTCGCCGCCAGACCCGAAAGGGCAAGTTGTGCGGGAAGGACCTAAGTCTTCACTCGCGGAGCATAGCACGTAATCCCCCAAAGAGTGGGGACTTTTCGTGATGCAAAATCAAGACAGTTTGTTCGGGTACGTTATGCCCCAGGCTGGATCAGGTCCACCGCATCGGTAATCAGGCCATCCAGCCCCCAGGACAACAGGTCCCGCGCCCTCGCCGGGTCGTTGACCGTGTAGCAAAGTACCTTGAAGCCAGCCGCGTGGGCATCGGCGATGACCTTGGCGTCGAGCTCCCGGTGATTCGAATCCAGTGCCACGCAGTCCAGCCGCTTCAACCGGTCGAGCCAGTCCGCCGGAAGCTTGTCCAGCAGCAAGGCGCGAGGAAGGTCCGGCGCTGCCAGGCGCGCGGCTTCGAGCGCAACTTCCGAAAACGAGGACAGCAATGGCGGCACGGCCGCGCCCTTCCATAGTGAAAGTGCATCCAGCGCCACCGCCGCGCCGGTCCGGTATTCGGCACCGGGCACCGGCTTGATCTCGATATTCACCAGAAATCCATTGGCCTGCGTATAACGGGCGATGGCCGCCAGCGTGGGTACCGGCTCACCGGCAAAGGCAGGTCCATGCCAACTGCCGGCGTCCAGCATGGCTAGTTCATCGAGCGTGTGCGCGTCGACGCGTCCGTGACCAGACGTCGTACGGTCCAGCGTCGCGTCGTGCATCAGCACGGACTTGCCATCGCCGGACAGCTTCACGTCGAACTCGAACATCCGGTATCCGAACGATGCACCGTGGCGGAAGGCCGCCAGCGTGTTCTCGGGCGCCAGCTTGCCAGCACCGCGATGTGCGATATGACGCGGATACGGCCAGTTCGATCGGATATCGCTCATGCCCGCGCCTCGATCCGTTTGCCGTGCTGCATGTCAAAGAAATGCAGGTGGTCGGCGGAGGCGGTAATCGGCAGCTTGTCGCCGGCGCGCACGGGCATATGGCTATCCAGGCGTACCACGATCGGCTGGCCGCCCAGCGTGCCATAGGCAAACGAGTCCGCACCCAGCGCCTCCACGACCCGCACATCGACTTCCGCGATGGCCTCGTGCGTGGCGCACGGTTCGATATGCTCGGGGCGCAGTCCCATCAGTGCCTGTTCCGGCAGATGCAGACCCATCGGCAAATGACCGAGTGTGGTTGTCGCGTCCGCCTGCCCTTCCCTGGCGACCACGCGCATCCGCGCGCCGTCGCCGTTGGCGCCCTGCCCCGATCCATCGCGCGCCACCGGCACCAGGTTCATCGGCGGCGACCCGATAAAACCGGCCACGAATGTGCTGGCCGGGCGCGAATACACCTCCAGCGGCGTGCCGATCTGCTCGACGCGCCCGCCGTTCAACACCATCATGCGGTCGGCCAGCGTCATGGCTTCAACCTGATCGTGAGTCACGTACAGGCTGGTCGTCTTCAGACGGCGATGCAGGTCTTTCAGCTCCAGCCGCATCTGCACACGCAGCTTGGCATCGAGGTTCGACAGCGGTTCATCGAACAGGAACACCGCCGGTTCACGCACGATGGCCCGGCCCATTGCCACACGTTGGCGCTGGCCGCCCGACAGCGCGCGCGGCTTGCGCTCCAGCAGCGGCGCCAGTTCGAGGATGCCGGCCGCGTGCTTGACGCGCTGCTCGATCTCGGCCTTCGACATGCCGCGGATCTTGAGTCCGTACGCCATGTTGTCGTACACGCTCATGTGCGGATACAGCGCGTAGTTCTGGAACACCATCGCGATGTCGCGTTCAGCCGGCTCCAGATCATTGACCACCTTGTCACCGATATGAACCTCGCCGCCGGTGATGGTTTCCAGCCCCGCCACCATGCGCAGCAGCGTGGACTTGCCACAGCCCGACGGGCCGACGATCACGATGAACTCGCCGTCGGTGATTTCCATGTCGATGCCGTGCACGACCTGCGTGCCGCCGGCATAGGTTTTCTGTACGTTGCGAAGAGACAGCTTTGCCATGTCCGACCTTTACTTTTCCGTTTCCACCAGGCCCTTGACGAACCAGCGTTGCATCAGCACCACCACCACGGCCGGCGGAATCATCGCCAGCATCACGGTAGCCATTACGAGGTTCCAGTCGGTGGCTGCATCGCCGGAACGGGAAATCATCTGCGTCACGCCCACCACCACCGGCGTCATCGACTTCTGCGTGGTGATCAGCAGCGGCCACAGGTACTGGTTCCAGCCGTAGATGAACTGGATCACGAACAGCGCCGCAATGCTGGTGCGCGAAAGCGGCAGCACCACGTCCCAGAAAAATCGCAGCGGACCGGCGCCGTCAATCCGTGCCGCTTCGGCCAGCTCGTCCGGAATCGTCAGGAAGAACTGCCGAAACAGGAACGTGGCCGTGGCCGACGCGATGATCGGAATCGTCAGGCCGAAGTAACTGTCCAGCAGGCCCAGATCCGACACCACCTTGTACGTCGGCAGAATCCGCACTTCCACCGGCAGCATCAGCGTGATGAAGATCATCCAGAAGAACGTCCTACGAAACGGAAAGCGGAAATAGACGATCGCAAACGCCGAGATGATCGAGATGGCAATCTTGCCCAGCGCGATGCCCAGCGCCATGATCAGGCTGTTCTTCATCATCGTGGAGACCGGCGATGCCGATTCCCCCACGCCGTGGAACAGCACGGTGCGATAGTTTTCGATCAGGTGGCTGCCGGGGATCAGCGTCATCGGCGCGTCCAGCACCTGCTCCGCCGTCAGCGTCGACGCCACGAAGGTCAGGTACACCGGAAACGCCACGACGACGATGCCGAGAATCAGCACCACGTGGGTAATAAAGTCCAGTACAGGACGACGTTCTACCATTCTCGTTCTCCTGTCAGTACTGGACCTTGCGTTCCACGAAGCGGAACTGCACAACGGTCAGCGCGATCACGATCACCATCAGCACCACGGACTGCGCGGCCGAACCGCCGATGTCCATGCCACGGAAGCCGTCGTGGAACACCTTGTAGACAAGCGTGTTCGTCGAATTGAACGGTCCACCGTGGGTGACCGCGTCGATAATCGCGAAAGTATCGAAGAATGCGTACACCACGTTGATCACCAGCAGGAAGAACGTGGTCGGCGACAGCAGCGGAAACACGATCGACCAGAAGCGCTTCCACGGCCCCGCGCCGTCGATGGCGGCAGCCTCGATCAGCGATTTGGGAATGCTCTGCAACCCGGCCAGGAAGAACAGGAAGTTGTAGCTGATCTGCTTCCACGCGGCGGCCAGCACCACCAGCGACAGCGCCTGATTGCTGTTGAGCAGGAAGTTCCAGTCCACCCCCATCTTGCGCAGCGCGTATGACACCACGCCCAGCGTCGGGTTGAACATGAACATCCAGAGCACGCCCGCTACAGCCGGCGCCACCGCGTACGGCCAGATCAGCAGCGTCTTGTAGCCGGTGGCCGCCCGCACGACGCGATCGGCAAAGTAGGCCAGCAGCAGCGCCACGGACAAGCCCACAACCGTCACGCCAATGGCAAAAATAGCCGTGACCTGGAACGACTCCACGTAGTTTGGATCGTTCCAGAGCGTCACGAAATTCTCGGCGCCCACGAAATCGAGGTTGATGCCGAAGGCATCCTGCTGCAGCATCGACTGCCACAACGCCTGCCCGGCGGGCAGGAAGAAGAAGATCAGCGTGATGACGATCTGCGGCAACACCAGCAGATACGGCAGCCACGGCGACCGGAAGACGACGCGTTTTTCCATGCTCAGAATTCCGCTTTGAAACTCGACAAACGGAAGCGGGCGACGGTTGTGCCGCCGCCCGCTTCAGGTCCCGCAAAAACAGTGCTTATTCGCGCGCGGTCTTCTGGAAGCGCTCGAGCTGCTCGTTACCGCGGGCCACCGCCGCATCCAGCGCTGCCTTCGGCTCCTTCTTGCCAGCCCACACCGACTCGAGTTCCTCGTCGACGATCGTGCGGATCTGCACCAGGTTGCCCAGGCGCACGCCGCGCGACTTGTCCGTCGTCTTCACGACCATCTGCTCGACCGACACATCGGCGCCCGGATTCTTGTCGTAGTAGCCCGACTTCTTGGTCAGCTCATAGGCGGCCATCGTGACCGGCAGGTAGCCGGTGGCCTGGTGCCAGTCCGACTGGATTTCCGGCTGCGACAGGAACGTGAAGAACTTGGCCACGCCCTTGTATTCGTCGGCCTTCTTGCCGCCCATCACCCACAGCGACGCGCCGCCGATGATCGTGTTTTGCGGAGCGCCCTGGACGTCAGCGTAGTACGGCAGTTGCGAAACGCCAAACTGGAACTTGGCGTTCTTGCGAATGTTGGCCAGCGATGCCGACGAGCCCGTGAACATCGCGCACTCGCCGTTGTAGAACTTGGCCTGCGACTCCGACTTGCGGCCGCCGTAGCTGAAGTAGCCCTTCTTGACCATCTCCTGCAGGTTCGTGATGTGCTTCACGTGCAGCGGGCTGTTGAACACCAGGCGCGCATCGGTACCGCCAAAGCCGTTGTTCTTGGTTGCGAACAGCGTGTTGTGCCAGGCCGAGAAGCTTTCCAGGTGGACCCAGCTCTGCCAGTCGGTGGTGTAGGCGCAGCTGCTGCCGGCCGCCTTGAGCTTGGCCGAGTACTGCATTACTTCCGGCCAGGTCTTCGGCGGCGCCGACAGGCCAGCCTTCTTGAAGGCGTCCTTGTTGTAATAGAAGACAGTCGTCGAGCTGTTGAACGGGAACGACAGCATCTCGCCCTTCGACGAGGTGTAGTAACCCGCCACGGCCGGGATGTAGGCCTTCTGATCGAACTTCTCGCCGGATTCCTTCATGACGACGGACACCGGCTTGATGGCGCCCTTGGCGCTCATCATCGTGGCCGTGCCCACTTCAAACACCTGCAGGATGGCCGGTGCGCCGCCCGCGCGGAATGCCGCGATGCCGGCGGCCATCGTCTCGTCGTAGTTGCCCTTGTTCACCGGCACGATCTTGTAATCGGACTGGCTGGCGTTGAACTTGTTGGCGATCTCGTTGACCTTGTCGTTCAGCGCGCCCTGCATGGCGTGCCACCACTGGATCTCGACGGCTGCGTGGGCCGTGCCGGCCAGGGCCAGGCTGGCCACGGCGGCGAACTTCATCGCAAAGCGCGGAAAAGACATGGGCATTTCTCCTAAGGCTATTCGGTCCAACGATTTTTTTGAAAAAGCGACCGACTGTATGCATTTTTTGTGACAGGCATGTTACGCCGCTCTTTTGTCACCGAACAGCGGGCAAACCCGCCCTTGCTAAAGAGAATGTTGCAGCATATTGACGACAGGCAAAGGCGACAGGCAGGCGACCGCCGCCAGGGCTACAATCCCCGGCCATGACCGTACCGACTCTTCCCACGCCCTTCTCGGCGCTGCCCGACAGCGCGCTGCGCCGCGTGCGCGGCATCCTGACCGATATCGACGGCACTCTGACCACCGACGGCCAATTGCCCGCCGTCGCCTACGTGGCGCTGGACCGCCTGAAACGCGCCGGCCTGCACGTGATCCCGGTCACGGGGCGTTGCATCGCGTGGGCGGAAATCCTCACGAGGCTCTGGCCGGTAGACGCGATCATCGGCGAAAACGGTGCGTTCTATTCCCATCTCGTCGACAACAAACTCACCACCCGTTTTCTGGACGATGCTGCCACGCGCGAGGCGAACCTGTTCCGCATTCACGCGCTAGGCCAGGAAATCCTGAGGGAAGTACCCGGCTGCGCGCTGGCCTCGGATCAGGCATGGCACGCCGCCGACCTGGCGATCGACCATGCCGAAGATGTTGCGCCGCTGCCGCAGTCGTCGGTCGATCGCATCGTCGCCATCATGCGCAGCGCCGGCATGACGGCCACCGTCAGCTCGATCCATGTGAACGGCTGGTTCGGCCATCACGACAAGCTGTCGATGAGCCGACTGTGTGTAGAGGAATTGCTCGGAAACGATATCGACGCACAACGCGACGAATGGCTGTTCATTGGCGACTCAGCCAATGACGTCGCAATGTTTGGCCACTTTCCGCTATCGGTGGGCGTGGCCAATGTGCGCGAGATTCTGGACAAACTTCCAGTGAAGCCGGCCTACATCACGAACGCAGCCGGTGGGGAGGGATTTGCGGAGATGGCGGAAAGCGTGCTGAGGGCGCGCGGCGTTTAACTATCTGATTGTCGCCCCCTCTCCCAGCGCATGTGTGTAGACCTGACACATAGGAGAGGGGAAACCGATATCCGCGGTCTTAATCGAAGCCCAGTTCCTGCAGCTTCCGCGTGATCGTGTTCCGGCCGATGCCAAGGCGAGTGGCCGCTTCCACGCGACGGCCGCGCGTGACGCCCAGCGCGGCCTCCAGCACGGCCTTTTCGAAGCGGCGCGTCAGCGCGTCCATGACTTCCGGCTGCCCCGACTCCAGCATCGACTTCGCTTCGCCAGCCAGCAGGCTTTCCCAGCTCTGCGTAACCGCTGCCGCTGCATAAGCGGATGCCACCGCCGGTGACGATGCCACCATCGGCGGACGGGTTGCGACCATCGTGTCGCCATCGCCGCCAGGCACGCCCATACTGTAGTCGGACGTTTCCAGCGCGTCATAGTCACCGGCCGTCCTCTGCTCGGCTGCAAGGGGACGCGATGCCGACTGACTCTCGCCATGCCCCGTCTCGATCATCTCGCGCGGCAGGTCCTTGACTTCGATGGTCTGCGCCGGCGCCATGACGGTCAGCCAGTTACAGAGGTTCTCCAGCTGGCGGACGTTACCCGGGAACGGCAGCGTGCTGACATAAGTCAGCGCGTCGTCGGACATGCGCTTGGGCTCGACGCCCAGCTCCTTGGCGCTCTTCTGCAGGAAATGACGGGCCAGCAGCGTGATGTCCTCGGGCCGTTCGCGCAGCGGCGGCAGGCGCAGCCGAATCACGTTCAGGCGGTGGAACAAGTCCTCACGGAACAGCCCTTCCTTGACACGGGTTTCCAGGTTCTGGTGGGTCGCCGCGATGACGCGCACATTGGCGCGCAGCGGATTGTGACCACCCACGCGATAGAAGTTGCCGTCCGACAGCACGCGCAACAGCCGCGTCTGCAGATCGAATGGCATGTCGCCGATTTCATCGAGGAACAGCGTGCCGCCCTCGGCCTGCTCGAAGCGGCCGCGACGCATGGTCTGCGCGCCCGTGAACGCGCCGCGCTCATGGCCGAACAATTCCGATTCAAGCAGGTCCTTTGGAATCGCCGCCGTGTTCAGCGCGATGAACGGGCCGTTGGCGCGCGGGCTGTGCTTGTGCAGCGCACGCGCCACCAGTTCCTTGCCGGTACCGGACTCACCGGTAATCATCACCGTCACGTTCGATTGCGACAGGCGGCCGATAGCGCGGAACACGTCCTGCATGGCCGGGGCCTGGCCCAGAATCTCGGGCGCATCGACCAGCCGGTCGTCCATTTCCTCCTCGCGCAGGCTTTCTTCCAGCGCGCGGCGGATCAGCTCGACGGCCTTGTCGACGTCGAACGGCTTGGCGAGGTATTCGAATGCGCCGCCCTGAAAGGCCGCCACGGCACTATCCAGGTCCGAGTACGCGGTCATGACGATGACCGGCAGCCCGGGATGGCGCGCCTTGATTGCCTGCAGCAGGTCCAGCCCCGATCCGCCAGGCATGCGGATATCGGAAATCAGGACTTGCGGCTCATCCTCTTCCAATGCCGCGAGCACGTCGCGCACATTGGTAAAACTGCGAGAGAGCAGGCTTTCACGTGCAAGGGCCTTTTCGAGGACCCAGCGGATTGATTGATCGTCGTCGACTATCCAGATCGGCTTCATGTGCGTCGCTTGTCTGCTCGGTGTCATGTGGTCTCCCGTGTGTCCCACTGGATCGCCTCGCCGGACCCGTCAATGCATCGATCGACGCTCAGTGCAGGGGCAGCAGGATACGGAAGTCGGTACAGCCCGGCCGGCTCTCGCATTCGATCAAGCCCTCGTGCTGCTGCACGAAGGTTTGAGCGAGTGTGAGACCGAGACCGCTACCGCCATCCCTCCCCGACACCAGCGGATAGAAGATGCGTTCGCGAATGTCCTCGGGGATGCCCGGGCCGTTGTCTATCACATGCAAGTCCAATGCCAGCTTGTACAGTCGCTTGGCAATTGTCACCTGGCGCGCCACCCTGGTACGCAAAACGATCTGCGCGTCGCCCTGGGAAATCCGCTCGTGCAGCGCCTGCGCGGCGTTATGGACGATGTTCAGGACGGCCTGAATCAGCTGCTCCATGTCGCCACGCAGCTCCGGCAGACTGGCATCGTAGTCGCGCACGATATCCAGACCGTTCGGGAATTCCGCCAGCACCACCGAGCGCACGCGCTCCAGCACCTCGTGGATATTGAGCTCGGAGACGATGTGCGGGTGCCGGTGCGGTTCCAGCAGACGGTCCACCAGCGTCTGCAGACGGTCCGACTCCTTGATGATCACCTGCGTGTACTCGCGCAGCGCCCGCTCGGACAACTCGAACTCGAGCAGCTGCGCTGCCCCGCGAATGCCGCCCAGCGGGTTCTTGATCTCGTGCGCCAGATTGCGGATCAGTTCCTTGTTGGCCGAGGTCAGGTCTATCAGGCGTTCCTCGCGGTCGCTGCGCACCTTCTGTTCATTGAGCAGAATCTCGACCAGCACCGTGCTCGAAAACCCTTCGATGCCACCCACCACAACGTGCGCATGCATCGGCTCCTGCAGCGGCGGGCGCAGCACAAGGTCCTGCCGGCGCACGTCCACCTGGCGGGCAATGACCGTCTCGATCATCGTGTCCAGTTCTTCGGACGTGCCGAACAGATCCGGTAGCGTCAACTCCACCATCGCCTTGCGCGACATGGCAAAGGTGGCCTCGGCGGCGGGATTGGCGTAGACCACTTGCAGCCCCGGCTGGCGCACCAGCAGCACGGGGTTGGCCACGACATCGAGGCCAGGATGAAAAGCCACGTCGCCCAAGGGCAGGATGTCGGCGTCCGGTTCAGGCGCATCCGGCTTGCGGTCCGCTCCGGTGACCTTGCGCGAAACTCCGCGAATCAGGCGACGCATTGGTTTCAATCCTTCAAATTCGACAGTTCTCGCCGAAGCGATGCCACATTGGCTTCACTGCGAGCAACATCATCACGCAGCCGTGCCGTGCGATCCAGATACTTTTGATAGTTGCGCTCGCCACCCTGGCGTTCGGGTTCGCCGTTGTTGTACTCGGCGCGCAACCCGGCCAGCTTCGCTTCCTCGGACTGCAGTTCCTGCTCCAGCACCGAGCGGCGCTCGCTGTCGCGGTTCTTCTGCGTGGCGCCGTCCACGCGCGGGAACGCAGCGGGAGACGCGGCCGCCGGCTTCGCGCCGGACGTCACCGTGCCGCCGCCGGTACGGCCACCCGGTACGGTCACCACATCGGGCAGGTTGAGCCTTTTGCAGTCCTTGCTGTTGCCAGGATTGCCGTTGCGATACTCGGGCACGCCGTTGGCGCCCTTGCACATGTACACGTCAGACGATTGCGCCGCCGCGGGCGCGGCCCAGACGCTCAGCGCCACCGCTGCCATCGTCACCAGAATGGGGAAACCCACACGCATTTGGTGCGGCAGCGCGCTGCCGGCCATGCTCAATACCTTGCTCGAAATCGCTTTCATGAACACCGACGGTAAGGTTAGGGAAAGAGCCCCATTCTAGCGATCAACGTCGCTCCAAAACAAAAAGGGACAGCCGAAGCCGCCCCTTCCTGGTGCAACTGTTGCCCGGTCACAACCTGGCAACTCACTTCTCGCTTTACAGCGAGTAGTACATGTCGAACTCGATCGGGTGAGTCGTCATGCGGAAACGCGTGACTTCTTCCATCTTGAGTTCGATGTACGCATCGATCATCGAGTTCGAGAACACACCACCGCGGGTCAGGAACTCACGGTCGTTGTCCAGGTACTCCAGCGACTGGTCGAGGCTCGAGCAGACGGTCGGGATCTTTGCGTCTTCTTCCGGCGGCAGGTCGTACAGGTTCTTGTCGGCAGCTTCGCCCGGGTGGATCTTGTTCATCACGCCGTCCAGACCGGCCATCAGCAGCGCCGAGAAGCCCAGGTACGGGTTCATCAGCGGATCCGGGAAACGCGTTTCGATACGGCGGCCCTTCGGGTTCGCAACGTACGGAATACGGATCGAGGCCGAGCGGTTGCGGGCCGAGTAAGCCAGCTTAACCGGAGCTTCGAAGCCCGGAACCAGACGCTTGTACGAGTTCGTGCCCGGGTTGGTGATGGCGTTCAGCGCGCGAGCGTGCTTGATGATGCCGCCGATGTAGTACAGCGCGAATTCCGACAGACCGGCGTAGCCGTTGCCTGCGAACAGGTTCTGGCCATCCTTCCACACGGACTGGTGAACGTGCATGCCCGAACCGTTGTCGCCCACGACCGGCTTCGGCATGAACGTGGCGGTCTTGCCGTAGGTGTGCGCAACGTTCTGGATCACGTACTTCTGCAGCTGCGTCCAGTCGGCGCGCTGCACCAGCGTGCTGAACCGCGTACCGATTTCGTTCTGGCCCTGGCCAGCCACTTCGTGGTGGTGCACTTCAACCGGAATGCCCAGCGATTCCAGAATCAGGCACATTTCCGAACGCATGTCCTGGAACGTGTCGATCGGGGCAACCGGGAAGTAGCCGCCCTTCTTGCCCGGACGGTGACCGCTGTTGCCGTGCTCGAATTCCTTGCCCGACGACCACGGTGCTTCTTCCGACTGGATCTTCACCGAGCAGCCCTGCATGTCGATGTTCCAGGTCACGCCGTCGAAGATGAAGAATTCGGGTTCCGGACCGAAGAAGGCGGTGTCGCCCAGGCCGGTGCTCTTCAGGTAGGCCTCGGCGCGCTTGGCGATCGAGCGCGGGTCACGGTCGTAGCCCTTGCCATCCGACGGCTCGATTACGTCGCAGGTCAGGACCAGGGTCGGTTCTTCATAGAACGGGTCGATGAAGGCGGTACCCGAATCCGGCATCAGCAGCATGTCCGACGCTTCGATACCCTTCCAGCCGGCGATGGACGAACCGTCAAAGGCGTGGCCGCTTTCGAACTTGTCTTCATCGAAGTGCGACGTCGGAACCGACACGTGCTGTTCTTTGCCCTTGGTATCCGTGAAACGGAAATCGACGAACTTGACGTCGTTTTCCTTCACGAGCTTCATCACATCTGCAACGCTCTGCGCCATGCCTATCTCCTGGAAATTCGAGGCTGTGTCTGAGAAAGCCATTGTTGGTGCGACCTCCGGACCTGCCGATCTGGCCACCCCAAAAGGGACGTGGGATGTTAGCAGAAAGCGTGCCAACGCCGATCCCATTAGGTCCGCCAATCGCACAGACTTCCCGAAAAACGTGCATCTGCGCGCAAGTCCGCACCGCCACGGGGTATACGGATTGCATGCAATCTTGCGCCCAGCCCTGATGCCAGCACGCCCGATTGGCGCAGGTCGCCTTGCCTGCCAACTATCAAACACCAATATGGTGCACGATTCAAGTACCAGCACCGTTTCAGTGCCTGGTCGTCGATTCAGCACCAAAACGAGGCATTCGGTTGGCGGCCATTTTTCGGTCCGTTCGCAACGGCCGGGCGCTAGAATAGCGCCGGTTCCGGCCGGTTCCCAGCGAAGTTTCGGCTTTGTTGCCGTCGCATCAGGAGCCCGCCGGGTTGTCCGCCTTTCTTATTGACTCTGTCGCTCACAATGACTACCCGAGACACGCTTCTTCAGGCCGCCCACGATCGCCAGCAACAGGGCCAGCTTGCCTATTACGGCGCCCTTTCCCCGCAGGAGGCCTATGCCCTGCTGCAGGCCGACCCGAAGGCCGTGCTGGTCGACGTCCGCACCCAGGCCGAACTGGACTGGGTGGGCGGCGTGGCGCTGCCGGACGAGCAGTTTGCGCATGTGGAATGGTCGACCTATCCGGGTGGCACGCAGAACCCGAATTTCGTGGCCGAGCTGAAGGCTCGCGTGCCGCAGGACGCCCCAGTGCTGTTCCTGTGCCGCAGTGCCGCCCGCTCGAAGCATGCGGCGCGCGTGGCAACGGAAGCCGGTTACACGCTGGCGATGGATGTGTTGGAAGGTTTTGAAGGCCCGCGCGATGATCACCACCACCGCAAGACTGTGGAAGGCTGGTGCTTCCGCGGGCTGCCGTGGCACGGCGCCTGAACCTTCGTCCCCGCCCCATCCCGCCCTGCGGGATGGGGCAGAAAACGCACCCTACTGCTCGACGATCTCGAAACCCATCTCGCGGACGCCATCGAGCAGCATCCCATAGGCCGGCGGTACCAGATCAGCCGGCCCTTTCACGCCAAGATCGATATGGCGCCGCGCAAGGCGGTCGCCACGGCTGACATCCCCCACCGACGGCAGGCTGAACACACGGATACCCGGGAACGTGGCTTCCACCCGCTCCATCAGCGGCGTCAGCGTCGACTCGGGTGCCTCGAACACATAGAACGCGCGCGAGTGCTCCGCATCGAGGTGGAACAGGTGTGCGTAATAGTGATCGAGCACCCATTCCATCATCGGCCACGCCATCACGGGAAAGCCCGGCATGAAGTGATGATCCGCCACGGAGAACCCGGGAATGCGGTTGTAGCTGTTGGGGATGATGCGTGACCCGACGGGGAATTCGCCCATCTTGAAGCGGTGTTGGTTCTCGGGCGCATTCAGGTCTGCCTTGACCGGGTCGCCGTTGGCGCTCTCCGCGATGCGCAGCGCGATCTGCTCACGCGCCTCGGGATGCAGTGCCAGATCCACACCCAGCGCCGCCGCCGCGCACTGGCGGGTGTGGTCGTCCGGCGTCGCGCCGATGCCGCCCGTACAGAACACGATGTCCGGACCGGCAAACGTACGGCGCAGCGTGGCGGTAATGCGCTCGCGCTCGTCGCCGACGTACTCGGCCCAGTCCAGCGCCAATCCGCGCGCGCCCAGGAATTCGATGGCGCGCCGCATGTGCTTGTCTTCGCGCCGTCCGGAAAGGATCTCGTCGCCAATGACGATCAAACCGAAACCCATGATTCCCCTCTTGTCTTGATGCTCACGATTGCCCGATGCGGCGCACATCCGACGGCGCCAGATCAATGACGTCGCCCGTCGGCGATGGCGGTGCGGCTGCCGCACGCTCGGCGCGCAGGTCCGTCAGCGCGCGCAGGCAGAAATGGCCGAACCACAGTGCCGAAAAGATGAAGATCAGCACATAGAGCCACAGCGTGCCGGCCAGCACGACCGGAAACAGGAAGATGATGACAGCCGACCAAACCCACAGCAAGGTCGGCGCCGACCCGAGCAGGCCCACGGCCACTCCGATGATCAGCAGCGGCGTGCGATGGCGCCGCATGAGCGTCTTGCGCTCCTCCGCCGTGGCGTGCTCGGACAATGCATCGTACGTCATCACGCGATAGGTCAACCAGCCCCAAAGCACCGGCGGAATCAGCGCGAAGAAAGGTGGGATCAGCCACAGCGGCATCGTGACGATGATCAGCAGCAGGAAGATCAGCGTATTGCCAAGCGCCTGGAAGACGCTGCCGGCGATGCTGCCACCTCGGGCCTTGTGCAGGTCCGGGTAGCTGCGCTCCAGATGCTTCACCACGGCGGGCACCGAGAACAGGCTGATGAAGATCAGCATCGACGCGATCACCAGCGGAATCGCCAGCGTCAGCACAAACAGCGGCGCCACCACGCTGCGCAGCGACTGCAGCCCCAGCCAGTCCAGCATGGAATAGATCCAGCTCGTGAAGATGGACCCTTCCAGCAGCGTCCGTGCGGCGCCCATGATGGGGTCCCAGCCCCACCAGATCAGGCCGCCCCACAGCACCGTGGCCAGCACGAAGGGAATGGCCGTCAGCATCAGCATGCGCGGATGGAACTGACTGGCCACGGCGCGCCCAAACGAGCGAAGAATATCGTTCATGCAGCGTTCTTGCGGAAAGGAGTAAGAAGTTCAGGAAAGCCACCAGAGCCTAGCACAGCCCAGGGGCGTTCCCATCACCCCAGACGCAACAGGCGCTTGATGCCCAGCCATTGCTGGGACAGGAAGCCCGCGCCATAGTTGCGCCCGCGCCCCGTGGGCGGCGGCAGCTGGTCGCGGATGCCGGTGGGATAGTAGACGTCGGTAAAGACGGCCGTGCGGAACAGCATGTCCCACCACGGAAAGATCACGCCATAGTTGCAGCCACCGAGCCGCACCGGCTTGCCGGCCTTGCCGGCATTCTCGTGCCCCAGGCCCACCGCGTGGTGCGTGCGGTGAAAGCGTGGCGAAACCAGCAGCCGCTCGCCAAGCCAGCCAAAGTGCAGCTTCAGGTTGGCATGCTGCAGGCTCTGCAGCAATTGCGACAGCGCCACCAGCAGCACGTACTGCGACGGCTCCACGCCCACGGCCAGTGCCACGGTGGCAAAAACGAAATCGCGCAGGATATCGTCCAGCAGATGGTTGCGGTTGTCGCTCCACAGCGTCATCTGCTGCTGGCTGTGATGCACCGCATGCAGACTCCACCACCAGCGGTAGGTATGCGACAGCCGGTGGTACCAGTAGTCGAGCAGGTCGAACAGCAGCAGATAGACGAAGAAACTGACCAGCGGGATCGATGTCACGGCCGGCCACCAGTCTTCCACATTGATACGCTGCCAGCCCAGCAGGCGCAGATGGCCCTCGATGCCATCCATCAGCGGCGCCAGCAGGAAGAACATCGCCAGCCGGAACAGCCCAAGACGGTGGATCACCGTATAGAACATGTCGGTGCGGATAGCCCCGCGGTCGGTCACCGCCTCCACCGGGCGCAGCTTTTCGAGCGGCCCGAGGATCAGGACCATCACGGCAATCTGCACGATGCCCACCAGCAGCCATTCGGTGCCGGTGAAGGCGTCTTCCGCGTAGCCGCCAAATCCAAGGTTGTAGACCACGGGCAGGATCACGTCCTGAAACACCGTGGCCTCGATCTGGCCGACCCAGAGATTGAGCCAGTTAGTGAATGCGTCCCACATTACTGCCTCGACCCTTGTTGTGAGATCCACTTCTGGTATAGCGGATGCTCGCGCAAGGTGGCAAAGCAGAAGCCCTTCTGCTCCAGCCCACTGATCAGCGGCTCCAGCACCGCCGGCGCCCACGGGTCCTTGCGCGACCAGATACCCAGGTGTGCCATCGTGATATCGCCATCGCGCAGGTCTCGCAGGGCCTTGTCCAGCAACGCCTGGTTCGGGAATTTCTCCGACGACAGTTCGTCGCCCAGGAATCCCGCCGGCGCCCAGCCGACATGCCGGAAGCCGCATTGCTCGGCCCACGCCAGCGTCTGCGGCGCGGTGCGGCCGCCCGGCGCGCGCCACAGCGGCACCATCGGCTGGCCGGTCATCGACTGGAATGTCGTCGCGCTGCGGCGCAATTCCGCACAGAACGATGCCTCGTCCATGACCGTGTCGCGGCCGGCATGCTCACCGAACTGCGGACGCATCGTGACCTTGCCGTTCTTGACGCCGCGCAGGTACACGTGATCGAACGTATGCGTGCCAAAGGCATGGCCGTCAGCGGCCAGCGCTTTCCAGTACGGCGCCCAGGCCGGCTCCAGCGAGCTGTCCTTGTTGACGGTTGGCTCGTTGGCCAGGAAGAACGTGGCGCGGATATGGTGGCGGCGCAGGGTGCGGGCGATCAGTTCCGCCTGACTCATGCTGCCTGTGTCGAACGTCAGATACAGCGTGCCGGCGCGGCAGGTGCCGGGATGCTGTCCGGCCTCGGCGGCAGTGGCGCCGACGGCGGCCACACCCGCGGCCGAAGCCAGCACCAGTGCGGCAATGCGCGAAGTCAGGCTGCGCATGGTGTCCTCAGTAGAGCGGTGCCCGGGTCTTGAAGTAGATGCCGTGCGGCGACTTGCCCACGCGAATCGTCTTTATCAGCTTGCGGCTGGCCACGTCGATCAGGCCCACCGAGCGCGCCCAGCGGAACGTCACCCAGAGCGTCTTGCCGTCGGCGGTCAACTCCATGTCATCCGGTCCCGGCAGCAGGCCGGTGATATCCCCCACCTTCGACAGCGTCTGCTGGTCGATGATGCTGATCGATCCCGATACGCGGTTGGTCAGGAACAGATGGCGCTTGTCGCCAACGGCACGGAAATTGTGCGCGCCCTTGCCGGTCTGGATCTGCTTGACCACGGTGCGGGTGCGCCAGTCGATCACGGCAACGTAGTCCGCGCCGGTCATGCCAACCAGCAGATACTTCTGATCCGGGGTGACCCAGATGCCGGCCGGCGCCGAGCCGGCTTCCATGACCCACATCACATTGAGCGTGGTCAGGTCGATCGCGGCGATCTGGTTGGAATCCTGCAGCGTGATGAACGCGATCTTGCTGTCCGACGTGAAAGCGATATGGCTAGGCGTCTTGGGCAGCGGAAACTGCTTGGCGATCTTGAGCTGATGGCCGTCCCAGCGGTAGACATCCACGCGGTCCAGCCGGTTGCCGGTGGCGATGAACCACTTCTGGTCCGGCGAGAAGCCCACCTGGTACGGATCGTCGATGTTCGGCACGCGCTGTTGCACCTTGCCGGTCACGGGATCGAGGAAGACCAGGTCGTTGCCGACGGCGTTGGCCACAATCAGCGACTTTTCGTCGGGCGTGGCGATCAGGTGATGCGGCTCCTTGCCGATCGGGAAGGTTTCCAGAACCTTCTGAGTATCCTTGTCGATCAACGTGACGCTGGCATCACCAGAATTCAGGATGGTGACCACCTCAGCCTGAACTGGCCCGGAAGCCACAGCAAAACCCAGGGCGCCGACCGATACCACCCCAGCCACAACACGACGCAATGCGAGCATAAGACCGCCATTTCTACACGAATCGCGCATTCTAACGTTTCGGCCGGCCGCCGCGATGACGAGAAACACAGAATCTTAAGCGTTACTTACATTTGGACACATGTGAGCAGCGCTTTCCATGCCCGATGCACGCCGGCCGGTCAGCGCTGCATCGATTCCCACACTTTCTGCAGCCGCTTGACCGACATCGGTTGCGGCGTCCGCAGCTCCTGAGCGAACAGTGCGATGCGCAACTCCTCGAGCATCCACCGGAACTCGTCGAGCCGGGCGTCGGCAGCGCCGCGGCCCTGCGCGCGCATCTGCTTTTCCGCGCGTTGCCATTGCTGCACCAGCGGCGACATTTCCTGCACGCGCTGGCTGTCCCGGCCCGGATCGCCCTTGAGCTTGTCCACCCGCATCGCCATGCCCTTCAGGTAGCGCGGGAAGTGCGTCAGCTGGATGTACGGCGTGTCGATCACGAACGATTTGGTCATCAGCCTGCCCAGCTGGCCTTCCAGATCCTGGAAGGCCGAACCGAACGGCTTGGCTTGCAGCAGCTTGCGCGGCAGTGTGGCGAATTCGGCCAGGATCGAGCCGACCAGCCGCCCGATTTCCTGGGCCAGCAGCGACAACCGCGCCCTGCCCTCTTCCTTGCGCGCGTTGAACTCGGCCTCGTTGCGCGGCAGCGGCGCCTGCAGGCAGGCCCGTTCCAGCGCCATCAGCACGATCTGATTGCGCAATTCCTCCTGCGTGCCCAGCGTCATGTACTGCATCGCCATCTGCTGCAGGTTCGGGATGTTCTTCTCGATGAACTTGACCTGCTCGCGCAGTTGCAGCGCAAAGAGCCGGCGCAGGCCCGCCAGGTGGATGCGCGCGGCTTCCTGGGGATCGTCGAAAACTTCGACGTCGCAGTGGTCACCCCGGTCAACCAGGGCCGGATAGCCGAACAGTGTCTGGTTGCCCTTGCGGATTTCCAGCAGCTCGGGCAGCTCACCGAACGACCACGACGTCAGGTTCTCGTACTGGCCAGCCTCGGCGGCCGGCACGTCGCGCGCGGCAATGTTCTGGAACGACTGCTGCGCCTGCCCGCCCAGTTCCGCGCGCAGTTGCGCGAGATTGCGGCCCATGTCCAGCTGGCGACCGTGTTCGTCGATCACCTTGAAGTTCATGGCGTGGTGCGCGGACAGCGTTTCCAGCTTGAAGTCGGCACGCCGGATCATCGTGCCGGTCTGCTCGCGGACATCGGCAATCAGTACGTCGAGCAGGTCGCCTTCGCCAAACGGCTGGCGGTCGACAAACCCGGCCGCGTAGTCGGGCAACGGCACGCAATGGCGGCGCAGCTTCTGCGGCAACGACTTCAGCAGCAGATGCACCTTCTCCTTGATCATGCCCGGCACCAGCCACTCGGTGCGTTCCGGGCGCACCTGGTTCAGCGCGTACAGCGGCACGGTCAGCGTCACGCCGTCGCGGTGGCTGCCAGGCTCGAAGTGGTACGACAGACCCATGTCGATGCCGGCGATCGGCAGGATCTTCGGAAACAGGTCGGTCGTGATGCCGGCCGCCTCGTGCCGCATCAGCTCATCGCGGTTCAGGTACAGCAGCTTGCGGTCCTTGGCCGATTCCGCCTGATACCACTTCTCGAACGCCACCTGGTTATGGATGTCCGCCGGGATGGCCTTGTCGTAGAACGCGAAGATCAGCACATCGTCGACCAGAACGTCCTGCCGGCGCGACTTGTGTTCCAGGTTCTCGATTTCGCGCACCAGCCGCTGGTTATGGGCGAAGAATTGCAGCCGGGTATCGAACTCGCCTTCCACGAGCGCGTTGCGGATAAAGATCTCGCGCGCTTCGGTCGGGTTCATCGGCCCGAAATCCACGCGCCGGTGCTGGTAGACCGGCAGGCCATAAAGCGTGCCGCGCTCCAGCGCCAGCACCTGGCCCGCCTTTTTCTCCCAGTGCGGTTCGCTCCAGCTCACCTTGAGCAGATGCTTGCCCACCTGCTCCACCCACTCGGGTTCCACGCGGGCCAGCGTGCGCGCATACAGACGGCTGGTTTCCACCAGTTCGGCGGCGATAATCCAGCGCCCCACCTTGCGGGCGATCAGCGATCCGGGCCACAGGTGGAACTTGATGCCACGCGCGCCCAGGTATTCGCGTCCCTTGCCGTCGGCCTCGTCGAGCTTCAGGCCCACGTTGCCGAGCAAGCCGGTCAGCAGTGCCTTGTGCACCTGCTCGAAAGTCGGCTCGGTCTCGTTCAGGCGCCAGCCCTGCTCGCTGACCGTTGTATGCAGTTGCGAATGCACGTCGCGCCATTCGCGCAGGCGCACATGCGACAGGAAGTGGCTGCGGCACTGGTCCTGCAACTGCCGGTTCGTCTTCTTGTGTGCAACCGCTTCCTCAAACCACTTCCACAGCTTGACCCATCCCAGGAATTCGGACTTCTCGTCCATGAACTTGCGATGGGCCTGGTCGGCGGCTTCCTGCGCCTCCTGCGGGCGCTCGCGCGGGTCCTGCACCGACAGCGCGCTGGCGATGATCAGCACTTCCTTCAGGCAATGCTGGTCGCGCGCCGCCAGAATCATGCGGGCCACGCGCGGGTCCAGCGGCAGCTTGGCCAGTTGGCGACCGATGGCCGTCAGGCGGTTGTCATCGTCCAGGGCACCCAGTTCCTGCAGCAGCTGGTAGCCGTCGGCAACGGCGCGGCCCAGCGGCGGCTCGATAAACGGGAAGGCTTCGATGTCGGTCAGGCGCAAGGCCTTCATGCGCAGAATGACCGCCGCCAGCGACGAACGCAGGATTTCGGGGTCAGTGAAGCGCGGCCGCCCCAGGAAATCGCTTTCCTCGTACAGGCGGATGCAAACACCGTCGGCCACACGGCCGCAACGGCCGGCGCGCTGGTTGGCCGCGGCCTGCGAGATCGACTCGATCTGAAGCTGCTCGACCTTGTTACGGTACGAGTAGCGCTTGACGCGCGCCAGACCGGTATCCACCACGTAGCGGATGCCGGGCACGGTCAGCGACGTTTCGGCGACGTTGGTGGCCAGCACGATACGGCGCGCGTTCGACGGCCTGAACACACGCTCCTGCTCCTGCACGGACAGCCGCGCAAACAGCGGCAGGATCTCGGTGTGCGGCGGGTGATGCTTGCGCAGCGCCTCGGCGGCCTCCCGGATCTCGCGTTCGCCGGGCAGGAAAACCAGCACGTCGCCCGACCCCAGCCGGCACAGCTCGTCCACGGCGTCGACGATGCCGTCGTACAGGTCGCGCTCCTTCGCCTTTTCAGAGCGCGGTGCGCCGTTCTGCGCACCGGGCGGCTGATCTTCCTGGATCGGCCGGTAGCGAACTTCCACCGGGTAGAGCCGTCCGCTGACTTCGATCACCGGCGCGGGCTTGCCGTCCCTGGCGAAATGCTCGGCAAAGCGCTTGGCGTCGATCGTGGCCGACGTGATGATGACCTTCAGGTCGGGCCGCTTTGGCAGAATCTCGCGCAGGTAGCCGATCAGGAAGTCGATGTTGAGGCTGCGTTCGTGCGCCTCGTCGATGATGATCGTGTCGTACGCACGCAGCAGCGGATCGTTCTGCGTCTCGGCCAGCAGAATGCCGTCGGTCATCAGCTTGACCGACGCACCCGCTGACATCGTGTCGTTGAACCGCACCTGGTACCCGACGTGCTCGCCCACCGGGGTACCCAGTTCCTGCGCGATGCGCTTAGCGGTGGAAGTGGCGGCAATCCGGCGCGGCTGCGTGTGGCCGATCAGGCCGCCGCCGGGCTTGCCCTCGCGCGCCGGACCGCGTCCGATCGACAACGCGATCTTGGGCAGCTGCGTGGTCTTGCCCGAGCCGGTTTCGCCGGAGACGATCACCACCTGGTTGGCCAGCAGCGCCTTTGCAATCTCGTCGCGCCGCGCGGAAACCGGCAACGCTTCCGGGAACGTGATCTCGGGCAGCGGATTGGCCAGGCGTGCCGGTTGCGGCGCGCGGGGCGGGCGCTGGGCGCCTTCAGGGCGCGGCGGCCGCTTGTCGCCCTCCGGATGCGCGGGGCGCTGATCCTTCTCCGGACGCGGCGCACGCTGGGCGCCCTCTGGACGCGCGGGGCGCTGATCCTTCTCCGGCTGTGGCGGCCGCTTGTCGCCCTCCGGACGCGCGGGGCGCTGATCCTTCTCCGGACGCGGCGGACGCTGGGCGCCCTCTGGACGCGCGGGGCGCTGATCCCTCTCCGGCTGTGGCGGACGCTGGGCGCCTTCCTGCCGGGGCGGCCGGGACGGTTTTTGCGGCCGCGCGCCGCCACCCGCCTCGCGCGGAGCGGCATGTTGGGTGGCCTTGGAGGTGGTAGCTTCGGCGGGCTTGGCCGGGGCGGATTTGGCGGGGCGTTGTGCTGACATTGGCCGGGATTATAATCCGCCGCATGAACGCCAGAACCGACTCCCCACCGCAGGACCCCGATCCTGCCGCCGCCCCCGCGTCCCTAGACCAGACACCCGTCGCCATGCCCGCTGCCGCACCCGCCACCCCGATCCCGTCGGCCGTGGCCGATATCGAATCCGTCGAGAATGGCGGCCCGGATCAGCAGCAGTTCGTCGACTGGCTGCGTGCCGTCGCCCCGTACATCCACACGTTCCGCGGCAAGACATTTGTGATCGCCTTCAGCGGCGAACTGGTCAAGGCCGGCGTGCTCAACGCCCTGGTCAACGACGTGGCCCTGCTGCACGCGATGGGCATGCATGTGGTGCTGGTGTTCGGGTCGCGTCCGCAGGTGGAAGAGCAACTGGCGCTGCGCAATGTGCAGTCGCAGTACGCCGACGGCGTCCGGATTACCGATAACGCCGCGCTCGAATGTGCCAAGGAAGCCGCAGGAGAACTGCGCCTGGACATCGAGGCCGCGTTCAGCCAGGGCCTGCCCAACACGCCGATGGCGGGCGCCCAGCTTTCGGTGGTGTCCGGCAACTTCATCACGGCGCGCCCGGTCGGCATCGTCAACGGCGTGGACTACCAGCACACCGGCCTGGTGCGCAAGATCGACGACGACTCGATGCGCATGTCGCTGTCGCACGGCAAGGTCGTGCTGCTGTCGCCCCTGGGGTTCTCGCCGACGGGCCAGGCGTTCAATCTGTCGATGGAAGACGTGGCCAGCGCCACGGCCAGCGCACTCAAGGCCGACAAGCTGATCTTCATCACCGAGGTGTCGGGCGTGCCGGACGCCGTGGGCAAGCTGATGAAGGAAATGTCGCTGCGCACGGCCGTGGAACGGCTGCAGAACAACCACCTGCCGCCCGATGTGGCCTATTACCTGCAGCACCTGGTCAAGGCGCTCAAGGGCGGCGTCCCGCGCGCCCACCTGATCCCGTTCGACCTGGACGGCTCCGTGCTGCTGGAACTGTTCCTGCACGATGGCGTGGGTACGATGGTGTCCGACACGGACCTCGAAAGCCTGCGCGAGGCCACGCTGGACGACGTGGGCGGCATCCTGCAACTGATCGCCCCGCTGGAAGCCGACGGCACGCTGGTGCCGCGTGGCCGTCACCTGATCGAGCGCGACATCGACAAGTTCTCGGTGATCGAGCACGACAACGTGCTGTTCGGTTGTGCCGCGCTTTACGAATTCCCGCGCGAGAACATGGGCGAGATGGCGTGCCTGACCGTATCCGCCGAGGCCCAGGGCACCGGCGACGGCGAGCGCCTGCTCAAGCGCATCGAGCGCCGCGCACGCACGCTGGGGCTGGACCGGCTGTTCGTGCTCACCACGCGCACCGAGCACTGGTTCCTGAAACGCGGCTTCGTGCACGCCACCGTGGATGACCTGCCGGAAGACAAGCGCAAGCTCTACAACTGGCAGCGCAAGTCGATGGTGCTGATGAAAAAGCTGTAGTCCCCGCCAAAAACACCAGACGCCGCAGGGGCAATCGACGGTTCGCGCCGCCGGCCCCGGCCAGCTTGGCTACAATAGCGGCCACACGAACAAGGAGTCCCTCATGGCCCGCATGGTCCATTGCGTCAAGCTGAACAAGGAAGCCGAAGGTCTCGACTTTCCGCCGCTGCCGGGCGATCTCGGCAAGAAGATCTGGCAAAGCGTTTCGAAAGAGGCATGGGCCGGCTGGCTCAAGCACCAAACGATGCTGATCAATGAAAACCGCCTGAACATGGCCGACGTCCGCGCGCGCCAGTATCTGCTCAAGCAGACCGAGAAGTATTTCTTCGGCGAAGGCGCCGATCAGGCCGCCGGCTACGTGCCGCCGCCCTCGGCGTAATATCCGGGGCCTGCGCCCCGGCGCCTTGCAGGCTCGATCGCCTGCCGCCTCCAGGCCCCCGCTCTCCCCCGCATCTCCCCGCTCATCCCTCGACGCCCATACCGGGGGATACCTGCCGCGCGCCGCGCCATGATCCATCCGGGTCCGGTGTACCGTGCGGCAAATTCATTCTTAGCCCCGTCCCCTGTCCCTATCCCGCGCTGAGCCGGGACCTCAAGCTGCCGATCACGCCGAATATCGAACGCCGTAGGGATAGCCGTTCGACGAAATGCTCACGGCCCTCATCGGACCGGAAACGGCGTGCGGGTGCGCGGCATATGCCGATCGAACTAGTTCGACCCGCATAGTCTCCCCCAAGAGACCTCTACGCCCGGCGAATGGTCGCCAACACAACATCCGCCTACTCTGGCATCACCCTTCCACGTGACGCCGGATTATGGCTATGGCCTCCGAAACTCAACTCCCTTCTACGTCTGTAGACGCCGCTCCCGCCGGGGCATGGACCACCCTCTGGTCCAGCACGTTCGCCTTCACCATCTGCTTTGCCGTCTGGATGATGTTTGCCGTCCTCGGCATTCCGCTCAAGAACGAGCTGGGCCTCAATGACACCGAATTCGGCCTGCTGGCCGCCACGCCGGTCCTGAGCGGATCGTTGATCCGCGTGCCGCTGGGCATCTGGACCGACCGCTACGGCGGCCGCGTCGTGTTCTTCGTGCTGATGCTGCTGACGGTGATCCCGATCTGGCTGATTTCGTACGTGCACACGTTCTGGCAACTGCTGGTGCTGGGCCTGTTCGTCGGCCTGGCGGGCGGATCGTTCTCGGTGGGCACGCCGTACGTGGCCCGCTGGTTCCCGCGCTCGCGGCAGGGCTTGGCAATGGGCATCTTCGGCGCCGGTAACTCGGGCGCCGCGCTGACCAAGTTCGTTGCGCCAGTGCTGATCGTCACCGCCGGCACCTGGGAAATCGTGCCAAAGGTGTATTCGGTGGCGATGCTGGTGACCGCCATCGTGTTCTGGCTGTTCTCGCGCAGCAATCCGGCGCACCGTGTGACTTCCGGCACGAGCTTCCGGGCACAGCTGGCCGTGATGCGCGATCCGCGCGTCTGGCGCTACTCGCAGTACTACTCGGTCGTGTTTGGCGGCTACGTGGGCCTGGCGCTGTGGATGACCAAGTACTACATCGGCGAATACGGCTTCGACATCAAGACGGCCGCGTTCCTGGCCGCCTGCTTCTCGCTGCCCGGCGGCGTGCTGCGCGCCATCGGCGGCTGGATCTCGGACCGCTACGGCGCACACCGCACCACCTGGTGGGTGATGTGGGTGAGCTGGGTGGCCTTCTTCCTGCTGAGCTATCCGAAGACCGATTTCGTGATCCATACGGTCAACGGCCCGCAGAGCTTCCATATTGCCCTGACCCCGACGCTGTTCACGATCCTGATGTTCGTGGTTGGCATCGCATTCGCCATCGGCAAGGCGTCGGTCTTCAAGTTCATCTCCAACGACTTCACGCACAACATCGGCGCCGTATCCGGCGTGGTGGGGCTGGCCGGCGGCCTCGGCGGCTTCATTCTGCCGATCCTGTTCGGTGCGCTGGCCGACCTGACCGGCATCCGCAGCAGCTGCTTCATGCTGATGTACGGCACGGTGTGCGTGAGCCTGGTCTGGATGCACTACAGCAATCGCGCGGAACAAATGCGTGCACGGACCAAGCCGGAGGCAACCGCCCTGAGCAAGGCCACGCAGCCCGCCTGATACCGCATTCCCACAGATTCCACTTTTCTCGCACATCATGACCAGTTCCGTACTAACCCGCTGGGAGCCAGAGAACGCGACCTTCTGGCGCTCGCAAGGCGAACGCATTGCCTATCGCAACTTATGGATCTCGATCCCGGCGCTGATGCTGGCGTTCGTGATCTGGATGCTCTGGAGCGTGGTGGCGGTCAATCTTGACCGCGCCGGCTTCCAGTTCACCAAGAACCAGCTGTTCTGGCTGACCGCCCTTCCGGCCCTCTCGGGCGCCACGCTGCGCATCTTCTATTCGTTCCTGGTGCCAGTGTTCGGCGGCCGCCGCTTCACCGCCATTTCCACGGCGCTGCTGCTGATTCCGGCGCTCGGCATGGGTATCGCGCTGCGTGACCCTTCCACCAGCTATCCGACGCTGCTGGTGCTGGCCCTGCTCTGCGGCCTGGGTGGCGCCAACTTCAGCTCGTCGATGGCCAACATCAGCTTCTTCTTCCCCAAGGCGAAGAAGGGCCTGGCCACCGGTCTCAATGCCGGCATCGGCAACCTCGGGGTTTCGGTGGTGCAGTTCGTCACGCCGCTGGTGGTGTCGCTGGCCGTGTTCGGCGCGCTCGGCGGCGAACCGCAAAGCTACCAGGCCAACGGCGCCACACAGAACCTGTGGCTGCAGAACGCCGGCTTCATCTGGGTGCCGTTCATCGTGGTGTCGGCGGTGGCGGCGTGGTTCGGCATGAATGACATCGCCGACGCGCGCGCATCGTTCGCCGAACAGGCCGTGATCTTCCAGCGCAAGCACAACTGGCTGATGTGCTGGCTCTACATCGGCACGTTCGGTTCGTTCATCGGTTTCTCGGCCGGTCTGGCGCTGCTGACCAAGTCGCAGTTCCCCGGCGTCAACCCCACGGCCTATGCCTTCCTGGGGCCGCTCGTCGGCGCCCTGACGCGCCCGGTCGGTGGCTGGATCTCGGACAAGCTCGGCGGTGCCCGCGTCACGCTCTGGACCTTCATCGGCATGATCGCCGCCGTCTTCGCCGTGCTGGCCGCGCTGCCGCATGACGGCCAGGGCGGCAGCTTCCAGGCGTTCCTGGCGGCGTTCATCGTGCTGTTCGCGCTGACAGGCATCGGTAACGGCTCGACGTTCCGGATGATTCCCGTGATCTTCCTGACCGAACGCCAGCGCGACGCCGCCGGCAAGGGTGACACCGCGCAGAAGCAGGCATTGCAGGACGCCGGCAAGGAATCGGCGGCCGTGCTGGGCTTCTCCGGCGCAATCGGTGCCTACGGCGGCTTCTTCATCCCCAAGAGCTTCGGCACCTCGCTGGAACTGACCGGATCGCCCGATGCCGCGCTCTATTGCTTCATTGCCTTCTATCTGAGCTGTGTGCTGGTGACCTGGTGGTACTACGCACGCCGTAACGCCCCCATGCCTTGCTGAAGCTGGCGGCCCCACAAAAGTAAGTGGAGAACATAAGAAATGTCTCATTTTCTGGATCGACTGAAGTTCCTGTCTCGCGTGAAGTCCACGTACGCGGATGGGCATGGCGCGGTGGTAAACGAAGACCGCAAGTGGGAAAACGCCTATCGCAGCCGCTGGCAGCATGACAAGATCGTGCGCTCCACGCACGGCGTGAACTGCACCGGCTCGTGCTCGTGGAAGGTCTACGTCAAGAATGGTCTGATCACATGGGAAACCCAGCAGACCGACTACCCGCGCACGCGCCCCGACCTGCCCAATCATGAGCCGCGTGGCTGCCCGCGCGGCGCCTCGTACAGCTGGTACGTCTATTCGGCGCAGCGCGTGAAATATCCGATGATCCGCGGCCGCCTGATGGAAATGTGGCGCGAGGCCCGCAAGACGCTGGACCCGATCGCGGCATGGGAGTCGATCAGCCAGGACCCCGAGAAGGCCAAGCACTACAAGAGCGTGCGCGGCCAGGGCGGCTTTGTGCGCGCGGACTGGAACACGGCGACTGAAATGATCGCCGCTGCCAACGCCTTCACGGTCAAGCGGTACGGCCCGGATCGCGTGATCGGCTTTTCGCCGATTCCGGCCATGTCGATGGTTTCGTACGCGGCTGGCGCGCGCTATCTGAGCCTGATCGGCGGCGCCTGCCTTTCGTTCTATGACTGGTATTGCGACCTGCCGCCGGCCAGCCCGCAGATCTGGGGCGAACAGACCGACGTGCCCGAATCGGCCGACTGGTACAACAGTACATACCTGATGGTGTGGGGCTCGAACGTTCCGCAAACCCGTACGCCCGACGCCCACTTCTACACAGAGGTGCGCTACAAGGGCACCAAGACCGTCGCCGTGTCTTCGGACTTCGGCGAAATGGTCAAGTTTGGCGATATCTGGCTAGCGCCCAAGCAAGGCACCGATGCCGCGCTGGCAATGGCGATGGGCCACGTGGTGCTCAAGGAATTCCATACCACCGGCAAGTCGACCTACTTCCGTGACTACGTGAAGCAGTACACCGACATGCCGATGCTCGTGTTGCTGCGCGACCAGGACGGCACGCTGGTGCCCGACCACTTCCTGCGCGCCTCGCACCTGGACGGCAACCTGGACCAGGCCAACCATCCGGAATGGAAGACGCTGCTGGTGGACGAAGCCACCGGTGAGATCGTCGCGCCGAATGGTTCGATTGGTTTCCGCTGGGGCGAAGCCGCCCACGACGACGGCGCAAAGGTCGGCCGCTGGAACCTGGAAATGAAGGATGGCGGCAGCGGACGCCAGATCGATCCGCGTCTTTCGCTGATCGGTCATGAGGATGAAGTTGCCGAAGTGGGCTTCCCGTACTTCGGCGGCGAACACGACGCCCTGCTCACGCGCCGCGTGCCGGTGCGCCGCCTGACGCTGGCCGACGGTACCGTGGCGCGCGTAGCCACCGTCTACGACCTGCAGATGGCCAACTATGGCGTGGACCAGGGCCTGGGCGGCCCGAACGTGGCCACGTCGTTCGACGACGACGTGCCCTACACGCCGGCCTGGCAGGAAAAGCACACGTCCGTGCCGCGCAACCTCGTCATCCAGGTAGCGCGCGAATTCGCCGACAACGCGGATCGCACGCAGGGCAAGAGCATGGTGATCGTCGGTGCGGCCCTGAATCACTGGTATCACAACGACATGATCTACCGCGGCATCATCAACCTGCTGATGATGTGCGGTTGCGTGGGCAAGAGCGGTGGTGGCTGGGCGCACTATGTGGGCCAGGAGAAGCTGCGTCCGCAGTTCGGCTGGGCACCGCTGGCCTTCGGGTCCGACTGGTCGCGTCCGCCGCGTCATATGAACGGCACGTCGTTCTTCTACAACCACACCAGCCAGTGGCGTCACGAGAAACTCGGCGTCGACGAAATCCTGGCGCCGACGGCCGATCGCAAGCGGTACGACAACATGTCGCTGCTCGACCTCAACGCCAAGTCGGAACGTATGGGCTGGCTGCCGTCGGCACCGCAACTCGACCGCAACCCGCTGGACGTGGTGGCGGAAGCCCGCGCGGCCGGCAAGGACCCCGTTGCCCATACCGTCGAGCAATTGAAGTCCGGCGCACTGAACTTTGCCTGCGATGACCCGGACAATCCCGCAAACTTCCCGCGCAACATGTTTGTGTGGCGCTCGAACGTTCTCGGCAGCTCCGGCAAGGGCCACGAGTACTTCCTCAAGTACCTGCTCGGCACGCAGAACGCCGTGTTCGGCGACGAGAACGATGCGATCAAGCCGAGCGAAGTCAACGTGCGCCCTGCCGCGGAAGGCAAGCTCGACCTGCTGACCGTGCTGGACTTCCGCATGAGCACCACCTGCCTGTACGGCGACATCGTGCTGCCGACGGCCACCTGGTACGAAAAGGACGATCTGAACACGTCCGACATGCACCCGTTCATCCACCCGCTGTCGGAAGCCGTGCAACCGCTGTGGGAAAGCAAGACCGACTGGGAAATCTACAAGGTCATTGCGAAGAAGTTCACCGAGATTGCCGGGCCGTACCTGGGCACGCGCGAAGACCTGGTCTGCACGCCGCTGCTGCACGACACCCCCGGTGAGCTGGGTCAGCCGTTCGAGCCGAAGGACTGGAAGCACGGCGAGTGCGAACTGATCCCGGGCAAGACCGCGCCGTCGATGGCCGTGGTGGAGCGCAACTACGCCGACATCTACAAGAAATTCACGTCGATCGGACCGCTGCTGGACAAGCTCGGCAACGGCGGCAAGGGCATCAACTGGGACACCAAGCATGAAGTCCGCGAGATCGGCCACCTGAGCAAGACCGTGACCGAGCCGGGCGTCAGCTACGGCCGCCCGCGCCTGGAAACGGCCATCGACGCCGCCGAGATGATCCTGACCTTCGCGCCCGAGACCAATGGTCACGTGGCCGTCAAGGCATGGGACTCGCTGTCCAAGATCACCGGCCGCGACCATACGCATCTGGCGGTTGGCCGCGAGCACGACAAGATCCGCTTCCGCGACGTGCAGGCCCAGCCGCGCAAGATCATCTCCGCGCCGACGTGGTCTGGCCTGGAGTCGGAAGAAGTCAGCTACAACGCCGGCTACACGAACGTGCACGAGTTGATTCCCTGGCGCACGCTGACGGGCCGCCAGCAGTTCTACCAGGATCACCGCTGGATGCTCGACTTCGGTGAAGGCGCCTGCGTCTACAAGCCGGCCATCGACACCAAGACGGTCAGCCCGATGCTGGGCCGCAAGCCGAACGGCAATCCGGAGCTGGTGCTGAACTGGATCACGCCGCACCAGAAGTGGGGCATCCACTCCACCTATTCGGACAACCTGCGCATGCTGACGCTGTCGCGCGGCGGCCCGCACGTCTGGATCTCGGAAACCGAGGCCAAGGCCAACGGTATCCGCGACAACGACTGGGTGGAAGTGTTCAACGTCAACGGCACCCTCACGGCCCGTGTGGTGGTGTCGCAGCGCGTGCCGCAAGGCATGTGCCTGATGTACCACGCTCAGGAAAAAATCGTGAATGTGCCGGGTGCGGAAACCAGCGGCATGCGCGGCGGCATCCATAACTCGGTCACGCGCGCCGTGACCAAGCCCACGCACATGATCGGCGGCTACGCGCAACTGGCCTATGGCTTCAACTACTACGGCACGGTCGGCAGCAACCGCGATGAATTCGTGATCCTTCGCAAGATGAACAAGGTGGACTGGCTGGAAGGTCCACGAAAAGAAGAACCATCCCCCCAAAACAAGGCAGAAAAGACTGAAGGAGCATCGCAATGAAGATCCGCGCTCAAGTGGCAATGGTGCTCAATCTCGACAAGTGCATCGGTTGCCATACCTGCTCCGTGACCTGCAAGAACGTCTGGACCAGCCGCGAGGGCGTCGAGTACGCCTGGTTCAACAACGTCGAAACCAAGCCCGGCATCGGCTTTCCGAAGGAATGGGAAAACCAGGACAAGTGGAACGGCGGCTGGAAGCGTAACGACGACGGCAGCCTGACCCCTCGCCAGGGTGGCAAGGGCAAGATCCTGTCGAACATGTTCGCTAACCCGAACCTGCCGCAGATCGACGAATACTACGAGCCGTTCACGTACGACTACGAGCATCTGCAGAAGGCCCCGCTGGTGGAGACGCCGCCCACGGCGCGCCCGGTCTCCGCCATTACCGGCAAGAAGATGGACAAGATCCATTGGGGCCCGAACTGGGAAGACGATCTCGGCGGTGAATTCGATTCGCGTAGCCGCGACAAGCTGTTCGACGAGATCCAGAAGGACATGTACTCGACGTTCGAGAACACGTTCATGATGTATCTGCCGCGTCTGTGCGAGCACTGCCTGAACCCGACCTGCGTGGCATCGTGCCCGTCGGGTTCCGTCTACAAGCGCGAGGAAGACGGCATCGTGCTGGTGGACCAGGACAAGTGCCGCGGCTGGCGCATGTGCATCTCCGGCTGCCCGTACAAGAAGATCTACTTCAACTGGCAAAGCGGCAAGGCCGAGAAGTGCGTGTTCTGCTATCCGCGGATCGAAGCGGGCCAGCCAACGGTGTGCTCCGAAACCTGTGTCGGCCGTATCCGCTACCTCGGCGTGATGCTTTATGACGCCGACCGCATCGAACAGGCCGCCTCGGTGGCCGACGAGCGCGACCTGTACCAATCGCAACTCGACATCTTCCTGGACCCGAACGATCCGGCCATCCAGGCCGAAGCGCTGCGCCAGGGCATCAGCCAGAGCTGGATCGACGCCGCACGCAAGTCGCCGGTCTACAAGATGGCCGTCGAATGGAAGGTGGCCTTCCCGCTGCATCCGGAATACCGCACGCTGCCGATGGTCTGGTATATCCCGCCGCTTTCGCCTATCCAGTCCGCTGCCGAAGCAGGCTTCATGGGTATGAACGGCGTGATCCCGGACGTGAAGAGCCTTCGCATCCCCGTGAAGTACCTGGCCAATCTGCTGACGGCCGGCGATGTCATTCCGGTGCTCGGCGCACTGGAACGGATGCTGGCCATGCGGGCGTTCAAGCGCAGCCAGTCGGTCGATGGCCTCGAGGATCTGGCTGTACTCGAACAGGTGGGTCTGACTCCTGCCCAGGTCGAAGAGATGTACCAGATCATGGCCATCGCCAACTATGAGGACCGCTTCGTCGTGCCGTCTTCCCATAAGGAAATGACTGAGGACAGCTTCGACGAGAAAGGCAGCTGCGGCTTCAGTTTCGGTAACGGTTGCTCTGGCGGCACTTCGGAAGGCACGCTCTTCGGCAAGAAGAAGCCGCAGCCGGAAGTCGCCTATGCCGACCTGCCGCGCTCGCGCCGCAAGGCGCTGGCCACCTGATACGCAGAGGAGAAACGGAATGACTATCCATCATGTGTTGAGCGCCGTGCTCAGCTACCCGGAGCAGCCGCTGCTGGACAGCCTGGGCGAGATCGACCAGACGCTGTCCGAATGGCCGCAGGTGCAAGAAATGCTGGCTCCCCTGCTCGATGTAATGCGCCGCGAGCCGCTGATCAGGCTGCAGGAAAACTACGTCGCAACGTTTGACCGGAATCCGGCCCACTCGCTGCATCTGTTCGAGCATGTGCACGGCGAAAGCCGTGATCGCGGCCAGGCGATGGTAGACCTGCTGGAGGAATACCGGCGCGACGGCTTCGATCTGATCACCGCCGAGCTGCCCGACTACGTGCCGCTGTTTCTTGAGTACCTGGGCGCTTTGGTCATCGACGGCAAGGAAGACCGCGCCGAACAGCTGCTGGGCGACGCGATCCATGTGCTGGCCGCCATCGGCGACCGCCTGGCGCGTGGCGAAAGCCCCTACGCCGCGGTGTTCCGGGTGCTGCGCACGCTGACCGACATCCAGCCACAGCCGCAGGAAGAGCCGCCCGTGCGCGACATGGACGAAGCGCTCGAAACCTTCGGCCCCGGTTCGGATGGCGTGGAACCGCTGCTGGCACGCAAGCCGGACATCGAGACCGTCAAGTTCTACAAGCGGGACAAGGCTGTCGCAGCGCGTGCCATGCCGTCACCGATCAACCCCTGATACCAAGGACCCTCACCATGAATCTGGTCCATCAATTCCTCTTCGGCATCTACCCGTACATCGCCGCCGCCATTTTTCTGTTCGGCAGCCTCGCTCGCTTCGAGCGGGAGCAGTACACGTGGAAATCCGACAGCTCGCAGGTGCTGTACCGTGGCAACCTTCGCATGGGAAACATCCTGTTCCATGTGGGCATCCTTGGTCTGTTCTTCGGCCACATGGCCGGGCTGCTCACGCCCGTGGCCGTATGGGATGCGCTTGGCGTGTCGCACGGCTTCAAGCAGGCCGTGGCCATGACCGCCGGCGGCGTCATGGGCAGCATGTGCCTGGCAGGTCTGCTGATCCTGCTGCATCGCCGCCTGACCAACGCGCGCGTGTCGGCCGTGACCCGTACGGGCGACAAGATCCTGCTGCTGTGGCTGCTGGTTACGCTGCTGCTCGGCCTTTCCACCATCTTCGCGTCCGCCAGCCACATGGACGGCCACATGATGGTGCAACTGATGACCTGGGCCCAGCACATCGTCACGTTGCGCGGTGATGCCGCCAGCTACATCATCGACGCGCCGCTCGTCTTCAAGGCGCATCTGTTCATGGGGATCTCGCTGTTTGCCATCTTCCCGTTCACCCGCCTGGTGCACGTGTGGAGCGGCTTCGCCTCGGTGACTTACCTCGGCCGCGCCTGGCAACTGGTGCGGAGCCGGTGAGGTGTCGCCATGCACGCGATCGAGCGCCTCCTGAAAGGGTTCGAGCGCTTCCAGCAGCACTACTTTGAGGATGCGCCGGCGCTGTTCGACGCATTGCGCGCCGGCCAGCATCCTCAGACATTGCTGATTGGATGCAGCGATTCCCGCGTCGACCCCGGGCTGCTGCTCGGCAGCAATCCGGGCGACCTGTTCACGGTGCGCAATGTGGCGAATCTGGTGCCACCGTGCAACGAAACCGAAAGCGGACGGCTTCACGGGGTGTCCGCGGCGATCCAGTTTGCGGTAGAGCAACTGCGAGTTGCACGAATTATTGTCATGGGTCATAGCGGCTGCGGCGGAATTCGAGCATTGTTGGCGCGGCCCGAGGTCGAGGGCGACACCACGCAGACGCAGGTTCCACGCCAGGATTTCATTGGCCCTTGGGTGCGCATTGCCGCATCGGCCAGGCACCTGGTGGAACAGACGATGCCCGGCGCCAGCGCCGAGCAGCGCCAGCATGCCTGTGAACAGGCGTCCATTCTGGTGTCGCTGCGCAACCTCGAGTCGTTCCCGTTCGTGCGCGAAGCGTGTGAGCGTGGCGAACTCTCATTGCACGGCTGGTACTTCGATATCGCCGCAGGCGCGCTGCTCGCTTATTCGGAGCGCGCCGACGGTTTCCTGCCACTGGTTTGCCCGCTACCTGAAGCCAATACACACGACGTCCGCGAAACCATCACCGCCTCCTGATGCCTGATGCAATGAGTTCTTCGACGCCCCCTGCCCTTCCGCTGGTCTATGCGTGCTCCGGTTGCTCGAGTGTCGCCCAGCTCGCCAACCAGTTCGCCGTGCGCCTGGATCGCAGCGGCCGCGCCGAGATGTCCTGCATCAGCGGCGTCGGGGGTGGCGTCCCCGCACTTACGCGCGTGGCACGTTCCGGCCGTCCGATCCTGGCACTCGATGGCTGCCCCTTGGCATGCGTCAAGGCTTGCCTGGAGTCAGCGGACGTCACGCCGACCCGCCACCTGGTCCTGAACCGGTTGGGTGCGACCAAGCGCCAGCACGGCAACTGCACCGACGATGAAGAGGCGGCCGCCTGGGCCGTCGTAGAGCAAACACTATCCGGAATGGACTCATGAAAGAACACTGGCTGAAACTCGCCGGACGGCGGCTGCTGCCGGTCGTCCAGGGCGGCATGGGCATCGGCATCTCCGCCCATCGCCTGGCCGGCACGGTGGCCGCCAACAACGGTGTCGGCACGATTGCCAGCATCGACCTGCGCCATCACCACCCGGACCTGATGGAGCAGACGCGCGGAACGCGCGACAAGGAAAAGATCGAAGCGGTCAATCGCGTGGCACTTGACCGCGAGATCCAGGCAGCCCGGAAGCTGTCGGAAGGCCGCGGCCTGATTGCCGTGAACGTGATGAAGGCCGTGGGGTCGCATGCGCAGATGGTGCGCCAGGCCTGCGAAAGCGGTGCCGATGCAATCGTCATGGGTGCCGGACTGCCGCTCGATCTGCCCGAACTTGCCGCCGACCATCCCAAGGTGGCACTGATTCCAATCCTGTCCGAGACGCGCGGCATTGGCCTGGTCCTGCGCCGCTGGATGAAAAAGGGACGCCTGCCCGACGCCATCGTAATCGAGCACCCGGCCCACGCCGGCGGGCACCTTGGTGCCTCCACGATCGAAGACCTCGGCAACGAGCGCTTCTCCTTCGCGCGCGTGCTGAACGAGTGCCGGGAACTGTTCCAGTCGCTCGGGCTGGCGTGGGACAGCATCCCGCTGATCCTGGCCGGTGGCATCAATTCGCATGAAAAGGTGCGCCACTGGCTTGACGAAGGCGCATCGGCCGTGCAACTTGGCACCGCGTTTGCCGTGACGGAAGAGTCCGACGCGCACCCGGCCTTCAAGCATGTATTGGCAACGGCTTCGCCCGAAGACCTGCGTGAATTTACAAGCGTGGCTGGCCTGCCCGCACGAGCCGTGCTGACCCCGTGGCTCTCCCGCTATCTGTCGAGCGAAAGCCGTCTGCAGCGCCGTGCCAAACCACGCGACTGCCTGGAAGGATTCGATTGCCTGCAGGCGTGTGGCCTGCGCGATGGCGTGGCAAAGATCGGCCAGTTCTGTATCGACCTGAAGCTCGCCCAGGCGGTGCGCGGCGACGTGGAGCGCGGCCTGTTCTTCCGCGGCAAGGGCAAGCTGCCGTTTGGCGAGACCATCCGGCCCGTGGCGGAACTGATGCACTATCTGCTGACCGGCGAGAAGCCGGCCGCACTGGAAACCGTAGCGGTTGCCGCGCCGGCCACGGTGATTAGCGCCTGATCAGGATCCTTCCGAATCTCAATCGCGCGGTACGCGGGGCGGCAAGCCGCCCTGCTTGCGCATCCGCAACATGCATCGCAATGCCGTGAGCAACTGGTAGCCCAGCCAGGCATTGGCCACGGCAAACATCAGACCACCAACACGTGCCAGCCAGACTGGCGCCAGCGGTACCGCCAGTAGCACCACGAACGAGGCAAGCAGAAACAAGCTCTGCTGCCGCTGGCGGATAGGGGAAATGATGGCCTGCATCACCGGCACCCGTGCGCGCGGTGGCAGCATGCGGCGCAAGTGCAGCCACACGAGGAATGGCACGATTTTTCCCAGCATTGCCGTAACGGGTAGCACACCGCCACCCACCAGCGCCAGCACACCAATCCACCACGGCCACGACACTGACGAATCTCCGGACTGAAATTGCAGGAGGAGCGTCAGTGCAGCCGCCCCGACCATGCTGCCGATCGCAACTGGCCAGAGCAGCCAGTGGGGATCATGTCGGCGCCGTGCCCGCAGCACGGCCGCCAGCATCCAGCTTCCCAGGAACACGACAAAGACGAGCCACGGCAACAGCGCGTATCTGGAGACCGCTTCATCCTGAACGATCACCGCAACGACGCTGAAGCCGAGCAGCAGCAGCCAGGGCGCGACCGGCAGGCAACGCTGTAGAGGACCGGGTAGTTGGTGTGCCTGCCAGAACATTGGCAATACTGTCGTTGACACGCCAGCGACCAGCGCACCGAGCCACCCTCCCAAACCCCAGGCCACGTGCAACGACAGCACAGTCGGCAACGGCAATGACCACCATCCGCCGAGCACGCCTGCCAGGGCGATGCCCGCCCCGAGGGTCACCAGCAAGGGCGCCCCAATCCATGCCAATGTGCGCGTGGTGGGGTCAACGCAAGCCACTCGTCGCCCGGCCGTCAATAGCGTCGCGGCAATCAGTGCCGGGAAAAGGCCGATGACCGCCGCCGAACGGAATGCCAGACGGTCAACACCCAGAAAGCCAGCGGCGAGCGCGGCAGCCATGCCCGCACCCGACACGGCAACAAATGGCGCCAGCCAATTCACGCGCGGCACTGGCACGCGGGCTATCACCGCCATCATCTGAAATAGTGCGCCAAGCATCACCGGGAGCAGCATGCCCAGTGCCAGCGCGTGGACCGAAGCCAGCGCCAGCGGCGCGAACCGATGCGGCAAGCCATCGGCAGGGCCGCATGCCAGCAGCAAACCGGCCACGGCACCTAGCCACGGCGCTGGCATCAGGCAACCAAACACCACGGCGGGCCGTGGTGCCTGGGCATAGTCGAGGTTTGCCGCTTTCACTTGCGTGTTCCGTGCCTGGCGAATACCGAAAATGGCAGATTGTCCGCTTCGACCCGCCGCCGCTTCAAGCCCCCTGACAAATTCACCACGTTCTCGTGCGGATTACACATTACTTGATCTGGCGCAGAAGTTACGGACCTCAACAGGCAGAAAATCTGTACCGAGGTTGTGCCCGCCCCCTTGCGCCAACCCGAACCCATGTCCGGCCCCAATACCTCTCCCTCCTCAAACAAAGACTTTCCGCCTGCACCCGCGACCGAGACGCCGCATCCGCTGCCGGATACCGGCCATGTGCCGGATACCGTCCGGATGACGCCGCTGCGCTACCGGCTGTCGTCGCGCATCATCCTGCTGTCCCTGGCGTCGCTGCTGGCAGTGCTGACGATGATCGCCGGCACACTCTATCTGTCCTGGAAGCTCGAAGGCGCGGGCGCCGCCATCAATGACGCTGGCAGCCTGCGCATGCGCGCCAATCGCGTTGCCATCGAGCTATCGCTGTCGGCTTCCGGCAAACCCAATACGCTCAGCGCACAGATTGAGACGCTCGACAATACGCTGGCGCAGCTGCGCAGAGGCAATCCCGCGCGCCCGCTTTTCGTGCCGGACGAACCGGTGATCCATGCCCAGTTGGATACCGTGCTGGCCGACTGGTCGCAACGGCTCAAACCGATGGCATTGGGTGGCGATGCCGGCCAGTATGTCCAGGCGTTGCCGGGCTTTGTCGATCAGGCAGACCGGCTAGTCCGTCAGATCGAGAAAAACAGTGCACGCAAGACCGATGTGCTGCGCCTGTCCCAAGTCGGCCTTGCCGCTATGGCCTGCGTGGGAACGGTGGCGGTCATCTACCTGCTCTATCTCTGGATCATCCTGCCCGTCCTGCGGCTGCAAGACGGGCTGCGTCGTATGGCGGCGCGCGAATTTTCGCTGCGCCTGCCGGTGGACACCCGCGATGAGTTCGGCACGCTGAATGCCGGCTTCAACCAGATGGCTGCCGAGCTGCAGGACCTCTACCATGATCTCGCGGCGCGCGTGACCAGCAAGACCGCCGAGCTGGCACGCCAGAACAGCGACCTGGAAGCGCTCTACGACATGGCCGCGTTTCTGAACCAGGCCAGCGATTCCGAGAGCCTGGCGTGCGGATTCCTGGAGCGCGTGGTGCGGCAATTCGGCGCCGATGGCGGCACGGTGCGCATGTTCGATGCCCGCCAGGGCAAGCTGCATCGGCTGGCGTCGGTCGGGCTGTCGGCCACGCTGGCTGACAACGATCACTGCGCGGATATCGATGCCTGCCACTGCGGGCGCGCCACGCACACTGGCATCGTCACCGTTGCGGACCTGCGGCGCGCCGTATTCCTGGATGCCCCGCCGGCCGTTTCGTCCACTCCCCCGCTTTCCTCGTCGCCCTGCCGGCGCGAAGGCTTCCTGTCGATGGCCGCCTTCCGGCTCGACACACTGCGCGGACCGGTGGGCTCGCTGACACTGCATTTCCGCGTGGCGCGCGAACTGCCACCATCGGACCGGCAACTGCTCGAAACGATGGCGCAGCATCTGGCCACCGCGCTGGAACACGTACGCCTGTCGGCCAGCGCACGTCAGTTGGCCGTGGTGGAAGAGCGCAACCTGGTGGCGCAAGGGCTGCATGACAGCATCGCGCAGGGGCTGAACTTTCTGAATCTGCAGGTGCAACTGCTCGAAGATGCGGTGGAACGCCATGCGGACAACGAGGTGCAGGAGATCATTCCGCTGCTGCGGCACGGCGTGGAAGAGAGCTATCAGGATGTGCGCGAGCTGTTGCACAACTTCCGCTCTCGGCTGACTACCGGCGACCTGCGGCCCGCCGTGGAAGAAACCGTGGCGCGCTTCCGGCGCCAATGCCGCACCGAGGCCAAGCTGAAGATCGACGATGGAGGGCTGCCGCTACAGCCAGAGCATCAGTTGCAGGTGCTGTTCATCCTGCAGGAGGCACTGTCCAACGTGCGCAAGCACGCGATGGCCGAACACGTCACCATCTCGATCCGCCACGACCGCGTGTTTCAGCTCGTGGTACAGGACGATGGCGACGGCTTCGACGCCAGCCGCCTTGACGAGCACGACGCCAGCCACGTTGGCCTGCACATCATGCGCGAGCGCGCGGCGCGGCTTGGCGCGCGCCTGGCCATCGACGCCCGGCCCGGCCTTGGCGTAACGATCGAGCTGACGCTGCCGCGTGGCGACGGCCTCCAGGGACGCGACGTTGCCGCTCCTTCCACGCAACGTCTCGAGGAACTCACATCATGACTATCCGTATCCTGCTGATCGACGACCACACGCTGTTCCGATCAGGCATTCGTGCGCTGCTGCAGCGGCAAGCCGACTTTGAGATTGTCGATGAAGCAGCCGACGGCGTGGAGGGCATCAAGCGCGCCAAGCAGCACCGGCCCGACGTGATCCTGCTGGACCTGAACATGCCTGGGCTGTCCGGCCTCGAGGCGCTGCAGTTGCTAGTGGAAGATCTTCCCGACAGCGCCGTCATCGTATTGACCGTGTCGGAAGAAGCAGAGGAACTGGCCACCGCGCTACGCAGCGGTGCGCGTGGCTACCTGCTCAAGAACATCGAGACCGAGGCCCTGACCAATGCGATCCGGCGCGCGGCCGCTGGCGAGCCGGTGATTTCGGAAGGCATGACCGCCAAGCTGGTGCAGCAGTTTCGTGCACCGAGCGCGCCGAGCGTGCCGGTCAGCCCCGCCCGCAGCCCTGACAACGCGCCATTGACGGCGCGCGAACGCGATATCGTGCAGGGGCTGGTGCGAGGCGAAAGCAACAAGGAAATTGCGCGTGAGCTTGGCGTGGCGGAAAGCACGGTGAAGATCCACGTGCAGAACATCCTCAAGAAGCTCCATCTGGCCAGCCGCGTCCAAGTGGCGGTCTACGCCGTCGGGCACGGACTCTCCGGCTGACCGCCGCTCCAGCAACCCGCTTAGTAGTCGGTGCGCTGGACGCCCCGCTCGGTGCCGAGCAGCAGCACATTGGCGCCGCGCAGTGCGAACAGACCGACCGTCACCACGCCTGGCAACTGGTTGATGCTCGACTCCAGATCCTTCGGATTGTCGATCTTCAGGCCGGACACATCGAGAATCACATTGCCGTTGTCCGTCTTGTAGATGCCACCTTCCTTGGTCATGCGCAGGCGCGGCTGGCCGCCAATCGCGGCGAGCTGCCGGGCCACCGCCGCGCGTGCCATCGGAATCACCTCAACCGGTAGCGGGAACGTGCCCATGACCGGTACCAGCTTGCTGCCATCGGCGATACACACAAAGCGCTCGGCCACGGCCGCAACGATCTTTTCGCGCGTCAGCGCGCCGCCGCCGCCCTTGATCATCGCGCCGGAGGCATCGATCTCGTCGGCGCCATCCACATAGACCGGAATGCTGTCGACCTCATTGAGGTCCAACACCTTGAAGCCATGCTGCTGCAGCCGGCGCGTGGATGCTTCGGAGCTGGACACAGCGCCGCTGAAGCGCTCCTTGAACGCCGCAACGGCGTCGATGAAGAGATTGGCGGTCGAGCCCGTGCCCACGCCAAGAACGGCACCTTCGGGCACTTCCTGCTTCACATAGTCCGCGGCGGCTTGCGCGACCAGCGCCTTGAGTTCATCCTGAGTCATGACAACAGCCAGAAAGCGTTGGGGAAAACGCGTAGTGTAGCGGATCGCGGCCGGCTGTCGGGGAATGCCGCCGAATGCGAACTCCACGTTGGTGTACCAGCTTGCCGCCTCACGCCACGCCGTTACAATGGCCCATTCCCGGCCCACTCATACGCCGGCTCCATCCAGACGGAATCCAGATCATGAACGCGCTCGAACAACTGAAGCAGTTCACCACGGTAGTGGCCGATACCGGCGACTTCCAGCTGATGAAACAGTACACGCCGCAGGACGCGACCACCAATCCGTCGCTGATCCTCAAGGCCGTGCAGAAGCCCGAGTACCGGCCGCTGCTGGAACAAGCCACCCGCGACCATCACGGTGCCGCCGGCGTGGAAGCGGTGATGGATCAGTTGCTGATTGCATTCGGCTGCGAAATCCTGGCCATCGTGCCGGGCCGCGTGTCGACCGAAGTGGACGCAAGGCTGTCGTTCAACACCGAAGCGACGGTCGCCAAGGCACGCCATCTGATCGGGCTATACGAGCAGCGCGGCGTGGCACGCGAACGTGTGCTGATCAAGATCGCGTCGACGTGGGAAGGCATCAAGGCCGCCGAGATCCTGCAGCGCGACGGCATCCGCTGCAACATGACGCTGCTGTTCTCGCTGGCGCAAGCGGTGGCCTGCGCGGAAGCCGGCGCACAGCTGATCTCGCCGTTCGTCGGCCGCATCCTCGACTGGTACAAGAAGCAGGCAGGCGACAAGTGGGATGCCGAAGCGAACGCAGGCGACAACGACCCCGGCGTGCGCTCCGTGCGGCAGATCTACGATTACTACAAGAAATTCGGCTACACGACCGAGGTCATGGGCGCAAGCTTCCGCGGCACCGGCCAGATCCTGTCGCTGGCCGGCTCCGACCTGCTGACCATCAGCCCCGAACTGCTGGAGCAACTGGCAGCCAGCCCGGCGGCAGTGGATCGCAAACTATCGGTCGAGCAGGCACAGGCCGCGAACATCGCGCGCATCGCCGCAGATGAAGCGTCGTTCCGCTGGCAGTTGAACGAAGATGCGATGGCAACCGAAAAACTGTCGGAAGGTATCCGCCTGTTTGCGGCGGACGCGGTGAAGCTCGAAAAATTGGTGGCGGAGCTGGCCTCGTAAGAAGCCCGGACTATCGCAGCCCGTCTTGCTCCCTGCTTGCGGCAGAAGGAAGACGGGCGAAAACCGGAACCGTCAGGTCGCCTGCGCCCAAAGCATGGGCAGGCACTCCCCCGCCGCGGCCGGCAACACCAGATCGGCCGTGGCATCGAGCGCGGATGGCTGCGTATTCACGACGATCACCCGCGCGCCATGCTCCTTCGCCAAGCCAGGTAGTGCCGCGGCCGGATAGACCAGCCCCGACGTTCCTACCACCAGGCAAAGATCACAGTTCTGCGCCGCGTGATCGGCGCGAAAACGTGCCACGCGCGGCAGGTCTTCGCCGAACCACACCACGCCCGGCCGCATCATCGCGCCACACAGTGCGCAGTGCGGCGGCTCCCCGGGCACGGGCGGCACCGTATCGCAACGCCCGCAGCCATCGAGCCATTTGTTGGCGAACAGGTTGCCGTGCAGCTCCACCACGTGTTCGCTGCCCGCCTGCTGATGCAGCCCATCAATGTTCTGCGTGATCAGTGTCAGCGACTTCTGCCTGGCCAGCTCGGCCAGCGCGTAATGCGCGGGATTGGGCTTCGCGGCCGACACCAGTTCGCGCCGGTGCTCATACCACTGCCAGACCAGCGTCGGCTGGCGGCGGTAGGCCTCCTCGGTCGCCAGTTCCTCCGGATCGAAACGCGCCCAGAGGCCGGTCAGCGCATCGCGGAAGGTCGGCACACCCGATTCGGCGGAGATGCCCGCGCCGGTCAGCACGAACACGTTCCGCGCGCCGGCAATCCAGTTGCGTGCCTGCTCCAGGATTGCCGCATCGACAATCACGTTCAGCCCCGGCGCTGGCGCACTGCCTCGTACAGGCAAACGCCGCTGGCCACCGAGACGTTGAGGCTTTCCACCCCACCGGCCATCGGAATGGCGACCAGTTCGTCGCACGTTTCGCGCGTCAGGCGGCGCATGCCCTCGCCTTCGGCACCCATCACGATTGCCGTCGGTCCCTTCAGGTCCATGTCGTACAGCGACTTGTCGGTGCCATCGGCAGTGCCGATCACCCAGATGCCGCGCTCCTGCAGTTCGCGCAGTGTGCGGGCGAGATTGGTCACGGTGATATAGGGCACGGTTTCGGCGGCACCGCTGGCCACCTTCGCCACGGTCGTGTTCAGACCGACGCTGCGATCCTTCGGCGCGATCACGGCATGGGCGCCGGCGCCGTCGGCCACGCGCAGGCATGCGCCGAGGTTGTGCGGGTCGGTGACGCCATCGAGCACCAGCAGCAGCGGCGTGCCTTCGATGCCGTCGAGCAGTTCGTCGAGGTTCAGTGCGAGCGAGATATCGTCAGCACGCGCCACCACGCCCTGATGGCGGTCGGTGCCGGCCATGCCACGCAGGCGGTCGGCATCCACCGGATGCAGCGTCACGCCAAGGCTCTCCGCCAGGCGGACAAAGTCCAGCATGCGGCGATCCTTGCGATTCGCTTCGATGTAGATATCGGACACGCTCTGCGCGTTCTGGCGCAGGCGTGCGTTGACGGCGTGAAAGCCGATCAGGAGTTTGTGTTTGGCCATGGCGCGCATTGTACCCGCCACGGCCTCACAACAACGCTGATTTGCTTACCGCTTGCGTGCCGGACGGCCAGTCTTGCCAGCCGGCTTGGCAGCCCGCTTGGCCGTGGTCTTCTTGGCCGTCTTCAGATGCGTGGGCTTGGGCTTGGCCGCACGCTTGGCCGGCTTGCCCGCTTGCGATTTACGGCCCGGATGCGGCGCATGACCGACATTTGCATCCCTCGGCCTCAGCGGCGTGATGACAGCCTCGAACACCGGTTGCTCTTCGATCACGCGGTCGAGCGTTTCATCGAACGATTCCTCGGGTTTCGAGGTGCCGCCGAGTAGCGCCGCCAACTGCCGCCCCTTCTTACGCGCCGGCACCGCATGAGCGGCGGGCACGCGCGGTTGCTCGGGCGCGCCGGCACGCGCACGCAGCGTCTTGGCCGACGGTTCCTGCACCAGGCGGAAATCGATCTTGCGCGCATCGAGGTCCACACGCGACACCTGCACGCGCACGCGATCGGTCAACCGGTAGCGAATGCCGGTACGCTCGCCACGCAGTTCGTTGCGTGCCTCGTCGTACTGGAAGTAATCGCTGCCCAGCTCGGTCACATGCACCAGACCTTCCACATACAGCTCGTCGAGCTGCACGAAGATGCCGAACGACGTGACGGCGCTGATCGTGCCGGCGAAGTCACTGCCGAGCTTGTCGCGCATGAAGTAGCACTTGAGCCAGGCCTCGACGTCGCGCGAGGCTTCGTCAGCACGGCGCTCGTTGGCCGAGCAATGCAGGCCCAGTTCGTCCCAGATGCCCTCGTTGCGCTTGGCACGGGCGGCCGCATTCTCGGCTCGCTTTTCCGCGTCGGCGGCCTGCATCCGGCGCGCCTTCGGCGAGATCTGCGTATTGAGTTCGGTGCCGTGGATAAAGGCTGGCTGATACTTCGTATGCGCCAGGATTGCCTTGATCGAACGGTGCACGAGCAGATCCGGATAACGGCGGATCGGGCTTGTGAAGTGCGCGTAGGCCTCGTAGGCCAGGCCGAAGTGGCCGATGTTGTCCGGGCTGTAGACGGCCTGCTGCATCGAGCGCAACAGCATTGTCTGCAGCATCGGCGCATCGGGGCGGGACTTGATCTTGTCCATGACCTCGGCGTAGTCCGATGCCTGCGGCTTGTCGCCGCCGCCCAGGGACAAGCCGGCCGTCTTCAGGAATTCGCGCAGGTTTTTGAGCTTTTCCTCGCTCGGGCCCGCGTGGATACGGTACAGCGCCGGATGCTTGAAGCGTTCGAGAAAGTCAGCCGCGCAGACGTTTGCCGTCAGCATGCACTCCTCGATCAGCCGGTGCGCGTCGTTGCGCGTGCGCGGCAGGATCTGCTCGATCTTGCCCTGCGCGTTGCAGACGATGTACGTCTCGGTGGTATCGAAGTCGATCGCACCGCGCTCGCGGCGCGCCTTGAGCAGGACCTGGAACAGCTCGTACAGGTTCTGCAGGTGCGGCACCAGCTCGGCACGCTTGTGTGCCTCGGGACCCTTCGTGTTCGACAGGACCGACCAGACCTCGTTATAGGTCAGGCGCGCGGCCGAATGCATCACGGCGGGATAGAACTGGTAGCCCTTGAGTTCGCCCTTGGCCGTGATCACGGCATCGCAAACCATGCACAGACGGTCGACATGCGGATTGAGCGAGCACAGGCCGTTCGACAGCTTCTCCGGCAGCATCGGAATCACGCGGCGCGGGAAGTACACCGACGTGGCGCGATCGAGCGCATCGGCATCCAGCGGCGTGCCTGGCCGCACATAGTGCGAAACGTCCGCAATAGCCACGATCAGGCGCCAGCCCTTGGCACGGCCGATCTTGACCGGCTCGCAGTAGACGGCGTCGTCGAAGTCGCGTGCGTCCTCGCCGTCGATCGTCACCAGCGACACGTCACGCAGGTCGATACGATGATCGAGGTCGGCCTGGCGGACTTCGTCGGGCAGCGCCTGCGCTTCCTTGGCTGCAGCGGGAGAGAACTCGTGCGGCACGCCGTACTTGCGCACGGCGATTTCGATTTCCATGCCAGGATCGTCGATATCGCCAAGCACCTCGACCACGCGGCCCACGGGCTGCACGTAGCGGTCCGGCCATTCAACCAGCTCCACGCTGACCACCTGGCCGACGCGCGCCTTGCCCTGCGCCTTGGGTGGGATCAGGATGTCCTGACCGATGCGCTTGTCTTCCGGCGCCACCACCAGCACGCCGTTTTCCGACAGCAGGCGGCCAATCACGAAACGGTTGGCCCGCTCCACGATCTCGACGATCTGCCCTTCCGGACGCCCACGGCGGTCATAGCCCACCACGCGCACCTGCGCGCGGTCGTTGTGCATCGCCTTCTGCAGCTCGCGTTCGGGCAGGAAGATATCGTCCTCGCCGTCGTCGCGGATCAGGAAGCCAAAGCCGTCGCGATGGCCCTGCACGCGGCCCACGACAAAATTCGGTTGATGGGCCAGCTCGTAGCGGCCCTTGCGGTTCAATTCGATCTGGCCGTCGCGCTCCATTGCGGCGAGCCGTTTCTGAAAGCCGTCATGCTCCTTGCGCGTGACGGCCAGGGCCTTGGCGATATCGCCGGCCGACAGGGGCGACCCCGAAGTTCTCAGTACGCCGAGGATTTCTTCCCGGCTAGGGATCGGATAGTTGTTCTGATTCAATTTTTCTCGAAACTGTTTGACAATCGTTTGACGGTCGCTATAATGGCCGCTTCGGTTGTTTCGACACCTGCCCAGGTGGCGGAATTGGTAGACGCACTAGGTTCAGGTCCTAGCGGTGGCAACACTGTGGAGGTTCGAGTCCTCTCCTGGGCACCAAGATTTAGCGAGAAACCCGCAACGCACGTTGCGGGTTTTTTGTTTTTGCATCGCTGAATCGTTCAAACCCTCTCCTCTCTGCCTTGTCTATCGCTCGTTACTGACGTTGAGCGTGAATGAGTGTATCAGTTTCAGTGCCGATTCCAGCATTATCTCGGCATCTTCGCCACATCAATCACGAAAAATACAGCGGCATCTCCATTCAACTCAGCAGTTGACGGCTGGCCGATCTGTAACTACCATAGTTTCACATTGAGATTTCCGCATGAGCACCAGCAGCCGGTTTGCCGTCGCCGTCCATATCCTGACCCTGCTCGCGCAGGCAGAAGGCCCCATGCCGTCGTCGATGATCGCCGGCAGCGTGGGCACCAACCCGGCGCTGATCCGACGCATGATCGGTGCGCTGACCGAGGCTGGTTTCGTGACCACGACAATGGGCAGCACCGGTGGCGCGATGCTGGCGCAGCCGGCGTCGAACATCACCCTGCTCGACGTGTTCCGCGCCACGGAGACCACCGCGTTGATCACGCTGCACCAGAGCGCGCCGAACCCGGCTTGCATGGTCGGCCGCGAGATCACTGGCGCGCTGCAAACCGTGGCCGATCGTGCGCAGGCCGCTATGGATGCGTCGCTCGCGGAAATCACAATTGCCAGCATGCTCAGCGAGGTTGAGCATGCCGCCCGGCGCCGCAAGCGCTGATTTTTTTTATCCCGATGTGTAACCAATTTGGTTTCATATCAAACCTTGCCAAAAGGAATCGACCATGAAGATCGCCATCATTGGAGCCACGGGTAACGTGGGCAGCCGCCTGATCGAAGAAGCACTGCGCCGCGGCCACGCAGTCACCGCCATCGCCCGCCAGGCATCCAAACTGCCAGGGCGCGACGGTGTGACCACGCGCGATGTGGATGTCGCCGATACGCAGGCGCTGGCCGATGCACTACGCGGCAATGACGCCGTCATCAGCACCGTGCGCTTCTTGCAGACCAGCGCAGCCCAGATCACCGCGGCGGTCAAGGCAGCCGGCATCCGGCGTTTGCTGGTCGTGGGCGGCGCGGGCAGCCTCTATGTGGCGCCAGGTGTGCAACTGGTGGACACGCCGAGCTTCCCTGACGCCTATAAGGCAGAGGCTTCAGCCGGCCGGGATTTTCTGAATGCGTTGCGCGCGGAAACGGGGCTGGATTGGAGCTTCCTGTCGCCGTCGGCACTGTTCACCCCCGGCGAGCGCACGGGCAAATTCCGACTCGGGAAAGACGAGCTGCTCACTGCGGCAGACGGCAAGAGCTGGATCTCGATGGAAGACTATGCCATCGCCATGCTCGATGAAATCGAGCAGCCGAAGCATGTGCGGGAGCGATTCACGGTAGGGTATTGAATCGCCACCGCTTAGCCCCCTCTCCCGTCTTGCGGCAGAGGGGGAACGACGAAGCGCTTACGCCGCCGAATCGTCTTCGAGCAGGCTCGCGCGCTTGCCGCGCTTGAGCCAGGCCGCCAGGTTGTGCGGGCGCAGCGTGTCGTACTCTTCAAACGGCTGGTGAATCCAGGGGTTCGAGGGCAGGAACGTCACGTGATAGTCGGGCTCCACCTTCGAGCAGGCCTTGTACCAGAGCACGGCCGAACGCACGTCGGTCACGGCCGGATAGCGCTCCTTCAGGTGACGACCCACGCGTTCCAGCGTGACACCGGAGTCGACGAGGTCATCGACCAGCAGGATCTTGCCCGCCAGATCGCCGCGCGTCATCGTGATGTACTGCGCGATATCGAGATCGCCCTGCTGCGTGCCGGCGGCCTCACGGTACGAGCTCGTGGCCAGGATAGCCAGCGGCACGTCAAAAATGCGCGACATCTGATCGCCCACGCGCAGGCCGCCACGGGCCAGGCACAGGATCTGGTCGAACTTCCAGCCCGACTCATGCACGTTCAGCGCCAGACGTGCGATCAGGCGGTGATAGTCGTCCCAGGAGACCCACAGGTTCTCTTCGTCATTGGTAGGCAGGTTCATGGCGTCTTTTCTTCTATTGGCCACCTAAGTGACCAGTGGATAAAGCATCGGCCCGCATGTCGCGGGCCGAATGGCTTTTGTGAGGCCGCGGCACTCATGGCGCCACGGTCGTACTCACAGAACAGTCTGGTCGCTTCAGGCGACCTGGTACGGATGGCGCAGCAGGATCGTTTCGTCGCGATCCGGGCCAGTCGAGATCATGTCGATCGGAATGCCGACCACTTCCTCGATCCGCTTCAGGTACACGCGGGCCGGTTCCGGCAGCGCGTCCCACGTCTTCACGCCGAACGTCGATTCGTTCCAACCCGGGAACTCCTCGTAGATCGGCTTGCAGTTCGCGACGGCGTCCGAGCCGCGCGGCAGGATGTCCACCCGCTTGCCGTCGAGCTCATAGCCCACGCACAGGTTGATCGTTTCCAGGCCATCGAGCACGTCGAGCTTGGTCATGCACAGGCCCGATACGCCGTTGATCTGCACCGAACGCTTCAGCGCGGCGGCATCGAGCCAGCCCGTGCGGCGCGGACGGCCAGTCACCGAACCGAATTCCTTGCCGACGTTGGCCAGGCGCACACCCACGGCGTCCTGACGGGCCGGGTTGTCGTTGTCGTACAGCTCGCTCGGGAACGGACCCGAACCCACGCGCGTGCAGTACGCCTTGGTGATACCGAGGATGTAATTCAGGCGGCCCGGGCCAACACCGGCACCCGCGGCAGCCGCACCGGCCACGCAGTTGCTCGATGTCACGAACGGGTACGTGCCGTGGTCGACGTCCAGCAGCGTGCCTTGCGCGCCTTCGAACATCAGGTTGCCGCCAGCCGTGTTCACGGCGTACAGCTCGGCCGAAACATCAGCCACCATCGGCTTCAGACGCGGCGCGTAGGCCAGCATCTCGTCCAGGATCTGTTGATAGTCCACAGCTTCGGCGCCCAGGTACTGGGTCAGCATGAAGTTGTGGAAGTCGACGTTCTCGCGCAGGCGCTCGGCGAAATGCTTCGGATCGAACAGGTCCTGCACGCGCAGCGCGCGGCGGGCGACCTTGTCTTCGTAAGCCGGACCGATGCCGCGGCCCGTGGTGCCGATCTTGGCGGCGCCACGGCGGGCTTCACGCGCCTTGTCGATAGCAACGTGGTACGGCAGGATCAGCGTGGCGGCTTCGGAGATGCGCAGACGGTTCTGCACTTGCAGGCCGGCAGTCTCAAGCTCTTCGATTTCGCGGAACAGCGCTTCGGGAGACAGCACCACACCATTGCCGATATAGCAGACGGTGCTTTCGCGCATGATCCCCGACGGAATCAGTCGCAGAATGGTCTTCTTGCCGCCGATGATGAGCGTGTGGCCAGCGTTGTGGCCGCCCTGGAACCGCACCACGCCTTTTGCATGATCGGTAAGCCAATCGACGATTTTCCCTTTGCCTTCGTCACCCCACTGGGTTCCGATCACGACGACATTGCGTCCCTGGCCTACTGCGGATGCGGACATGTTGAATTGGTCAGAAGGTTAAAAACGTATTCTACTCTTGTTGTTCGACGGATCCGGGTTTTCACGAGTCCGTGTAACAGACGTTTGCGATCCATTCCGGGCGATCATAGGCCACCACGGGCAGCAAACGTCATTCGAGAGCAGACGGAAAACGCCGGCGCGAGCGGCCGGCGTGGAAATCAGCGAATCAACGCGGCATCACCACCCAGGCATCGCCCTGGCGCTGCAGTTGCCGGTCGCAGTTGAACTCATCGAGTTCGTGCGTGTGGCCGGGCAGCGACTGGATCACGATCTCACCCGCCGCGCGCAGCGTGGCGATGGTCGAGCGTAGCGCTGGATCGGCGTCCCACGGGGCGAAAATGGCCTGCGCGCGAACTTCCACCGGCGACAGCGCGGCCACCTCACGCAGATCCAGCGAGAAGCCGGTTGCCGGGCGGGCACGGCCGAACGCCTCCCCTACCTTGTCATAGCGGCCGCCACGGGCCACATAGTTCGGCAGGCCGGCCACATAAGCCGTAAACATCACGCCACTGTGATAGTGGTAACCGCGCAAATCGGAAAGATCGATGTTCACGCTGGCACCGCGCACCTGGCCAGCCAACGCGGCGAGTTCGTCGAGCGCACGGCCGATCGCCGGACTGGCCGGCAGCGTCTTGCGTGCGCGCTCAATCACGTCAGCGCCACCATAGAGCGTCGGCAGCGCCAGCAGCGCGTTGCGCTCGATCTCCGGCATACCCTGCGTCAGCTCGCGCAGCGCGGGCACATCCTTGGTTTCCAGCGCGGCAAACAGCGCGTCTTCAATCTCGCGCACCGAAGGCAGCGCGGACAGCAGCGCCTCCAGAATGCCTGCATGGCACAGGTCCAGGCGAATATCGCGCAGACCCGCGGCCTGCAGCGCCGCCAGCATCAGTTCCTGGATCTCGACGTCGGCCTCCAGGCCAGCATGGCCGTAGATCTCGGCGCCGATCTGGATCGGTTCACGCGTCGCGTGAAAACCCGCGGGACGGGCATGCAACACGTTGCCGGCATAGCACAGGCGCGTCACGCCAGGCCGGTTCAGCAGGTGCGCATCGATACGCGCCACTTGCGGCGTGATATCGGCGCGCAGGCCCATCGTGCGGCCAGACAGCTGATCCACCAATTTAAGCGTGCGCAGGTCCAGATCATGGCCGGTACCGGTCAGCAGCGACTCCAGGTACTCGAGCATCGGGGGCATGACCAACTCGTAGCCATAGGTGCGGAACAGATCCAGCATGCGGCGGCGCAGTTCTTCGATCTTGCGCGCCTCCGACGGCAGGACGTCGGCAATGTTTTCGGGCAGGAGCCAGCGGTTGGACATGGGGGTCTCTTCTATCAAAAACCAGGCTGAAGGGATGCCATCCCTCCAGCCGGACAAAACCCCGGCGGACCGGGGTTCTGTCAAATGTTGCGTATCGGGGCGTCCGTCATGTGACCGCGACGCCCGGTGCGCGCCGTGCGCGCTACTTCTTGCCGCCCGCCGCTGCCGGTGCGGCGTTGCCGCCTGCCGACCGCATGTAGCGGAAGAAGTCCGAATTCGGCTCCAGCACCATCACGTTGCCCTTGTCGCGGAACGTGTTGCGGTAGGCCTCCATACTGCGCCAGAACTGCGCGAAGCTCGGGTCCTTGCCGAATGCATCGGCGTAGAGCTGCGACGCCTTGGCATCGCCCTCGCCCTTGACCACCTGTGCGTCGCGGTAGGCCTCAGCCAGTACCACTTCGCGCTGGCGATCAGCATCGGCACGGATTTTCTCACCTTCCGCGGCGCCAGTCGAACGCAGTTCGTTGGCCACACGCTTGCGCTCGGCCTCCATGCGGCGATAGACAGACTCGCTGATCGCGGGCAGCAGGTCGACGCGCTTCAGGCGCACGTCGATGATTTCGACACCCACGGACTGCGCATACTCAGCCATGCCCACGCGAATGTTCTGCATGACCTTTTCACGCTCTCCCGCCACCACGTCGGTCACGGTGCGCTTGCCGAACTCCTCGCGCGCCACGGCGTCGATACGCTGGGTCATGCGGTCCTGTGCGCCACGTACATTGCCGCCAAACGCCACGAAGAACTTGCGCGGATCGGTGATACGCCATTTGACGAACCAGTCCACCACCATCGACTTCTTTTCGGCGGTCAGGAAACGCTCGTTGGCAGCCACGTCGATCGTCTGCAGGCGGCGATCCATGAACACCACGTTCTGCAGCGGCGGCGGCAGCTTGAAATGCAGGCCCGGCTCGCGCACCACCTGCTTGATCTCGCCGAAGGCGAACACCACGGCATACTGGCGCTGATCCACCACGAACAGCATCGACGACACGACGGCCAGCAGGATAAACAGGCCAATGGCAAAGGAAATCAGTCGGTTCATGACGGTCTCCTTAGCGTACGTCGCGGTCGCGGTTGCGCATCGACTCACGCGAACGAATGTCCGGCGTGGTCGTGTCCGGCGTCGCCGGTGCGTTCGTGCCAGGCGCCGCGGCCGGCGGCGTGGACGACTGGACCTGCGACATCAACTTGTCCAGCGGCAGGTACAGCAGATTGTTGCCCGCCTTGGCGTCGACCAGGATCTTGTTCGCGTTGCTGTAAATCTGCTGCATGGTTTCCAGATAGATACGGTCGCGCGTAACCTGCGGCGCCTTGGCGTATTCGCCCTGCACCGAGCGGAAGCGCGATGCATCACCCTCGGCTTGCGCCACCACGCGGGCGCGATAGGCCTCCGACTCTTCCTTCAGGCGCGCCGCCGTACCGCGTGCACGCGGCAGGATGTCGTTGGCGTAGGCCTGCCCTTCACTGATCGCGCGCTCGCGATCCTGGCTGGCCTTGTTCACGTCGTCGAACGCAGCCTGCACCTGCTCGGGCGGCTGCACGCTCTGGACGTTGACCGAGATCACGCGGATGCCGGTCTTGTAGGCCGACAGAATCGACTGGATCGACTTTGCCAGGCCCTGTGCAATCTGCTCGCGGTTCTCGTAGAGCACTGCATCCATCTTGTTGCGGCCAACGATCTCACGCACCGACGTTTCGGCAGCCTGCGTCACCAGCTCTTCGTCACCACCGCGATCGGTCTTGTTGAAGAAAAGGAATTCGCTGGCATCCTGAATGTCGTACTGCACGGTGAAGCGGACGTCGATAATGTTCTCGTCCTGCGTCAGCATCGACGAGTCCTTCAGGTTGCTGTCCTTGATCGACGTGGCACGGCCCACTTCCACCGAACGCACGGCCGACAGGTTCACCACCTCGGCCGACTGGATCGGCCACGGCGCGCGCCAGTTGATACCGGGGCCGGTCGCGTATTTGAACTTGCCGAACTGCAGGATCACGGCGGTCTGCCCTTCCTGCACCATGAAGAAGCCGCTGGCCAGCCAGATGCCGATCACGGCAGCCACGATCACGCCGACACCGACGCTCGAACCCTTGCCCGACGGGCGCGAGCCAAAGCCGTTGCCCTGGCCGCCACCGCCGTTGTCCTTGCGGCCAAGCAGGCCGCTCAGGCGACGGTTGAAGTCACGCCAGAGTTCGTCGAGATCTGGCGGACCATCTTGCGGCCGCTGGTTCTGCTGACGACTCTTGTCCTTGTCTTCATCGTCCTGTCCGTTACGACCCCAACGCGGGTCATTCAACGAGAAGATGGCGCGCAGGCGCGGCCAGCGTGCAAACCGCGCGGCGCGGCTGCCTGGCACGAAGTGCGAGTCAGGATTCCGAGGGAACAGGGGCATGAAGGGCACGGGTCCGGGAAAGTTTGGAACAGGGGGATTCTAGCAGCCATCTTGATCACTTTTGCTCAAATTCCCCTAATCGGGCCGCCATTCGCGGCGATCGACGCTCAGTTCGGGTGATCAACACCCTGATCAGGGCCATTTTCGGCCCCTTCATCGGGGTCGGCGGCATCCCAGTCATCGCCGCTGGCCGGGGGCGCAATGCCCTCCAGCCGCGGGTCATATGGGGCAGGCTCGTCGGGCCGGTTGGCCAGCCATTGGGCCACGTCCACGATTGCTTCTCGCAACGAATCGAGGCCCAGGCCATCGCGCGCCGACAGGAACACACGGGTCGGCACGCCATCTTCATTGCGCTCGATGCGCGGGCCATGCTCCAGCAACTCCGGGGACGCATCGATCTTGTTCATCACAACGATCTGAGGGATGTCCAGGGCGTCGATTTCCGCCAGCACACGGTTCACCTGCTCGATCTGCTCGTGACGAACGGTGCTCGACGCGTCCACGACGTGCAGCAGCAGGTCGGCATGAACGGTTTCATCGAGCGTGGCACGGAATGCAGCCACCAGTTGCGTTGGCAGGTCACGGATGAACCCGACGGTATCGGACAAGACGACGTTGCCCAGTCCATCGAGGAACAGCCGGCGCGATGTGGTATCGAGCGTGGCGAACAGCTGGTCGGCCGCATAGGCGCGCGCCTTGGTCAGCGCATTGAACAGCGTGGACTTGCCTGCATTGGTGTAGCCGACCAGTGAAATGCTCAGCGTATCGTTGCGCGCGCGGGCGCGGCGCTGCGTATGGTGCTGGCGCTGCAACCGTGCCAGATCGGACTTGAGCCGCTTGGCGCGATCATCGAGCATCCGGCGATCCAGTTCGAGCTGCCGCTCGCCCGGGCCGCCGCGCATGCCGATACCGCCCTTCTGCCGCTCAAGGTGGCTCCATGCCCTCACCAGGCGCGACGCCTGGTATTGCACCTGTGCCAGCTCAACCTGCACTTTACCCACGTGGCTTTGCGCACGCTGCCCGAAGATATCGAGGATCAGGCCCGTACGGTCGATCACGTGACGGCGCAGGAACCGCTCCAGATTCCGTTGCTGGGCCGGGCTCAACGCGTGGTTGAACACGATCACGTCGGCATCCAGCGCGTCCGCCGCCTCCTTGAGCTCCTCCGCCTTGCCCGAGCCAATGAACAACGCCGGATCGGGGCGCGAGCGCTTGCCGGTCAGCGTGTGCACGGGCACCGAGCCGGCCGTGGAGGTCAGCAGTGCCAGTTCGGAAAGGCTTTCCTGGAAATCGTGCTTGCCGAAATCCACGCCGACGAGGATCGCGCGTGAGGGATCGGTCTGGGAGGTAGCTCTGGGTTGCAAGCGGGAGGACGCGTGGCGCCGGAAAAATGTTGAAAACGGATGGGGAAGCCGATTGTCAAGACAATGGCCGCAATGGCTGGCCGCACTGCGGCAACCTGTCACATACCCCCGCCATAAGACTGAGGGACAGACGCGGACTCAATCGGAAACCGGATTCGGAAGATGCGGCCCATTTGGGGCAGCGCTGGCGGCTCAGGCCGGAGAACAGCTGGGCGGGAACGTGCAACGTGGGCGGCCGCATGCGCATGCGGCCAGCCACGAATGAGGAAAAATCAGCCCTCGGAAGTATCATCCACACGGAAATTGACCGCGCGCGCAGGCACGACGGTAGAGATCGCATGCTTGTACACCATTTGGGTCACGGTGTTACGCAGCAGGACGACATACTGGTCGAACGACTCGATATTGCCTTGCAGCTTGATGCCATTGACGAGGTAGATGGAAACCGGCACGTGCTCTTTGCGCAGCGCGTTCAGGAACGGGTCTTGTAGCAATTGCCCTTTGTTGCTCATGGCACACTCCAAAATTATAGATTTAGTGATGGATCATGGGGACGAAAGTCCCCGGTTCAAGTCAGTTGGCGCAAAAACGCGCCAGAAAAAAGATCAAAACGGTACCAAGCTGGCATCAACGCGCAGGGTTTCCCCTGCTACCGTGAATTTAGCCGCAGTTCCAAACGAACGCAAACGAAACTTCGGACGAGGAACGGCACCTTTTTGGCTCAATCCTTCGATTCGGCGTACGGGTTTTTGTTCGTACGGAATTCGATGCGCAACGGCGTGCCCTTGAGCTTGAACGCCTCCCGGAAGCGGTTTTCAAGGTATCGCTTGTACGCGTCGGTCACGTTCTGCAGGCCGTTTCCGTGAATCACCACGATCGGCGGATTGGAGCCGCCCTGGTGCGCGTAGCGCAGCTTCGGACGAGACACGCCCGCGCGCTTGGGCTGCTGGAATTCCACCGCCTCCTGCAGCACGCGCGTCAACTGCGGCGTTGGCAGCTTGACCATTGCAGCGGCGTAGGCATCATCAACCGAGCGAAGCAGCGCGCCGATTCCGGTGCGCTGCTTGGCGGAAACGAAGTGGAAATTCGCGAAGCCCAGGAATTGCAGCTTGCGCTCCAGATCATGCTTCACACGGTCGCGCTGGTGGCCGTCCAGGCCATCCCACTTGTTCACGCCCACCACCAGTGCGCGACCCGACTCCACGATGAAGCCGGCAATGTGCGCATCCTGCTCGGAGATGTCCTGCTGGGCGTCCAGCAGCAGCACCACCACATTGGCGTCGGCGATGGACTGCAGCGTCTTCACCACCGAGAACTTCTCGATGGCCTCGAACACCTTACCGCGCTTGCGCAGGCCGGCCGTGTCGATCAGCGTATAGGGCTTGCCGCCACGCTCGAACTCCACATAGATGGCGTCGCGCGTAGTGCCGGGCATGTCGAACGCAATCACGCGCTCTTCGCCGATCAGCGTGTTGACCAGCGTGGACTTACCCACGTTCGGGCGACCCACGATGGCGATCTTCGTGCCGCGCTGGCCTGCATCGGCCTCTTCGGCCAGTTCCGGACGCTCCTGCACGGCCAGCTCCAGCGCCTCGTCAACGAGTTCGCTCACGCCGTCACCGTGGGTGGACGAGATCGCATACGGATCGCCCATGCCAAGCTCATAGAAATCCGCGGCCACCGAGGTGTACTTCATGCCCTCGGCCTTGTTGACGGCCAGCATGATGCGGCGGCCCGTCTTGCGCAGATAGTCGGCGATCACGCGATCCTGCGGCGCGAGGCCCAGACGGCCATCCACCAGGAAGATCACGACGTCCGCTTCCACCACGGCCTGGCGCGTCTGTTTAGCCATCTCGGCGACGATGCCATCCTTGGCCACGGGTTCGAAGCCACCCGTGTCGATCACGATGAACGGACGGTCGCCGATGCGGCCCTCACCATAGTGACGGTCGCGCGTCAGACCCGGCAAGTCGGCGACAAGCGCGTCGCGCGAACGGGTCATGCGATTGAATAGCGTCGACTTGCCCACATTGGGACGGCCGACGAGTGCGATAACTGGTTTCATGCAATAAATGGAAACAGGGGGCGGCTTGCGCCGTCCCCCAGCATTTCCGGAGTCATGTTGATCCGACAACCACCGTGTTCGTCACGGTCGGCCACTTTTCCTGTCGGAGGGAAACGGAACACTTGTTCCATCCCGTAATTCCTGGCACGACCAGGGATCATGCTACCGGATTGGCACCGCCCATGCGACAGGGGCACGGGCGGGCTTGCGTGCGATGGCACGCTGAAAGCTGGCAGCGCTTGCGCGCCGCCCCTTGCGATCAGTTCGGCACGAAGCCGTACACGTCGCCATCGCGGGTCTGGACGACCAGCGTCTGCCCGGCAATGACCGGCGCAGCGCTGATCGCGCTGCCGTCGGTTTTCATACGCGCGACGACCGTGCCATCTTCCCGCGACAGGAAGTGCACAAAGCCTTCGAAATCACCCACCACCACCGAGCGGCCAATCGTCGCCGGCGCGCCCAGGCTGCGGTAGCGCAAGTCCGTATTCTTCCAGCGCTCGTTGCCATTCTGACGATCGAACGCGAACACCGCCGACGTTTCGTCGCTGGAGAACAGCGAGCTGTCATCCTGCGTCAGGCCCATCGGCGACGAAAAATCCCTGCCCCACTGCGGCTGGCCGTTCGCCAGTTCGAGGCAGGCAATACGGCCCTGGAACGTGGTGGCACAGACCTGACGACCCATGACGGCCGGCATGCCCGTGACATCGTTCAGGCGTTCGATTTCGGACACGCCCTTCGGGTACGACACAGTGCTTTCCCAGCGCAGCACACCATTGCCAGGAGCCAGCACGCCCAGCTTGCCGCCCGGGAAGCCGGTGACGATGCCGTCGCCGGCATACACCATGCCCATCGCGGCACGCAGGTTCAGCGCTGCCTGCGAGCGCTGGTAGATCCAGCGGCGATCGCCAGTGCTGGCGTCCAGGCCGATGATACGGGTATCGGTAGTACGCACCACGACCAGGCCGTTGCCGACCAGCGGCGCCGACAGAACCTCGCCGTTAACCTGCTTCTTCCAGATCTGCTTGCCGCTCTTGTCGAACGCGTAGATCGCGCCCTTCTCGCCGGCCACCGCGGTCGTCTCTCCGTCCGAACCAGGGCCAGAGGTCAGGTCGAGATCGGTCTTCGCCTTCCACAGCGTCTGGCCATTGGTGGCGTTGATAGCCATCAATGCACCACTCTTGCCCGACACGAAAACCGCATCGCCAGCCGCAACCGGCGCCATCACGTACGGGCCGCTCTTGCCGACGTCGGCCTTCCAGGCCTGCTTTACCGACAGCGCGGCCGAAACCGGCTTCAGTTCGGTGGGCGGGTGCTTGTTTTCCTTGCTGAACAGCGAACAGCCCGCCAGCAGGCCAAGGCAGGTGCCGGCCACGAGCGTACGGGTTGCGGCTGTGCGAAGCAATGACGTCATAGGATGCGATCCTGTATTTTTTAAAAGGGTCCGCGGTCCGCTCAGGCGGTGCCCAGCGCGTCGAGCTTGAACTGGATGATCTGGCGCATGCCGGCCTCTCCCGCGCCGAGCTTTTCCAGCGCGCGGCGGTAGGCGGTACGTGCTTCGTCGCGTTTGTCCTGCGCAGCCAGCAGGTCGCCACGGCGATCGGCAAACAGCGCTTCGTACTGCGCCGGTGCGTCCTTCAGCAATGCCAGGCCCTGATCGTAGGCCTTCTCGTCCAGCAGAACACCGGCCAGGCGAACGCGCGCCAGCGGTGCGTAGTCGTTGCCACCGTGGTCGATGGCCCACTGCAGCTGCGTCTTGGCGCCAGCGAGGTCGCCTGCGTCGTACAGCACCTTGGCAGCGGTCAGTGCGCTCATCGGGCCATAGGCGGTACGGCCGAATTTGTCTTCCAGGTCAGTGGCCGCGCGCTTGACGCGATCCACATCGCGCGCTTCGGCCGCCTTGGTCACCTGCTCGTAAAGCTGCGCGGCTTCGCCGGCCTGGCTCCGTTGCCAGTAATTCCAGCCGGACCAGCCCGCGAATGCCAGCAAGACAACAATCAGTGCCCACGTAACGGCATTGCCGTACTGTTTCCACCAGGCCTTGAGACTCTCAAGCTGTTCCTGTTCTTCTAGATCGTAAGCCATGTCGAGGCAGTTACCCGCGTTGGTTGAAATTGGCACGGCCGCTTCCTCCCGGGACAGCGGCCGTGCGGCACGAATCTGACGGTGAGCTTATTGCTCGTCGTCCTCGTCGTCGGATTCGATTTCATCGACCATCCGGTCGATGATGAAGTCGACGACGCTTTCGGCCGGCACACTGGTCTGAGGACCGCCTTCGGCCGCATTGCCGCTGCGCAGCTGCTTGACCTGCACCGTGCCCGCGGCGATTTCATCGTCGCCAATGATAACGGCAAAGGATGCGCCACTCCCGTCGGCGCGCTTCATCTGCGACTTGAAGCTGCCGCTCTTGCCGTCCGGCGTAGCGTGCAAGACCACGTCGAGCCCGGCATCGCGCAGCCGTTCGGCGGCGATCATCGCCTGCTCGCCGGCGGCCTGGCCCTGATGAACCATATAGACATCGCAGCCCGGTGCCTCAGGCACAAGCTTTTCCTCGCGCAGCAGCTCAATGATGCGCTCGATACCCATAGCCCAGCCGCAGGCCGGTGCCGACTTGCCACCCATCTGCTGGATCAGCGGATCGTAGCGGCCACCGCCGGCGATCGTGCCCTGGGCACCAAGCTTGTCGGTGATCCACTCGAACACCGTCAGGTTGTAGTAGTCCAGGCCACGCACCAGGCGCGGGTTGATCTTGAACGGGATGTTGTTCGCCTTCAGGATCCGTTGCACGCCTTCGAAGTGGGCCAGCGACTCTTCGCCCAGGAAGTCGATCAGCTTCGGCGCGTTGGCGGCCATTTCCTGCAGCGCGGGATTCTTCGTATCCAGCACGCGCAGCGGGTTGGTGTACAGCCGGCGCTTGCTATCCTCGTCGAGGATGTCCTTGAAGCCTTCCAGGTACTTGATCAGTTCATCACGGTGCGCGGCGCGCTCATGCGCCTGGCCCAGCGAATTCAGTTCAAGGCGTACGCCGACCAGACCCAGGTCGTCCCACAGGCGCTGGCACATCAGGATGATTTCGGCATCCACGTCCGGGCCGGCAAAGCCCAGAGCCTCGGCGCCGAGCTGATGAAACTGGCGATAGCGGCCGCGCTGCGGCCTTTCATGGCGGAACATCGGACCCGTGTACCACAGGCGCTTCGGGCCGTCGTACAGCAGGTTGTGTTCGATCGTGGCACGCACGGCAGCCGCCGTGCCTTCCGGGCGAAGTGTCAGGTTTTCACCGTTCAGGGCATCGGTGAAGGAATACATTTCCTTCTCGACGATGTCGGTCACCTCGCCAATACCGCGCACGAAGAGCTGCGTATGTTCGACGATCGGCGTGCGGATCTGCTGGTAGCCATAGGCACGCAGCATGCTGCGTGCGGCGTTATCAAACATTTCCCACAGCGGGGCGTCGGCGGGCAGCATGTCGTTCATGCCCTTCACACCCTGCAGTGCCTTATCGGCCTTCGTCTTGTCTTCGCTCATTGTTCTCTTCGTGATACCGGTGCTGCTGCCGACCTGGCGCCCCTGCGCTCAGGCCACTGCTTCCTGTTTTGCCTGCTTTGCGCCCGGGCCGTAGTGCGTGCGGACGTATTCGTCCACGATCGCCTGGAATTCCTGGGCAATATTCTCGCCGCGCAGCGTCTTGACCTTCACGCCATCGACGAACACCGGCGCGGCCGGCGATTCGCCCGAACCGGGCAGCGAAATGCCGATGTTGGCGTGCTTGCTTTCGCCAGGCCCGTTCACGATGCAACCCATCACGGCCACGTCCATCTCTTCCACGCCCGGATACTCGTTCTTCCAGACCGGCATCTGCTCGCGCAGATAGCCCTGGATGCTGGCGGCAAGCTCCTGAAACGTCGTGCTCGTGGTGCGACCGCAGCCTGGGCATGCGATCACCATCGGCGTGAAATTACGCAGGCCCATCGTCTGCAGGATTTCCTGGCCGACGTAGACTTCCTTCTCGCGCGGCGCGCCCGGTTCCGGCGTCAGCGAAATACGGACTGTGTCACCGATGCCCTCCTGCAGCAGCACCGACAGCGCGGCCGTCGATGCGACGATACCCTTGCTGCCCATGCCGGCCTCGGTCAAGCCCAGGTGCAGCGCGTATTCGCAACGGCGCGACAGCTCGCGGTACACCGCCACCAGTTCCTGTACCTGCGACACCTTGCACGACAGGATGATCTGGTTACCGGCCAGACCGATTTCCTCGGCCTTCTGTGCCGATTCGATCGCCGACGTAATCAGCGCTTCCACCATCACGCTCTGCGCAGGCCACGGCTCGGCGCGCTGGGCGTTTTCGTCCATGACACGCGCGAGCAGGTCCTGATCCAGGCTGCCCCAATTCACGCCGATGCGCACCGGCTTGTTGTAGCGGCACGCCATTTCAATCATTTCGGCGAACTGCTTGTCGCGCTTGGCACCCTTGCCGACATTGCCCGGGTTGATCCGGTACTTCGACAGTGCCTGCGCGCATTCCGGATAGTCGTGCAGCAGCGTATGGCCGTTGTAGTGAAAATCACCGACCAGCGGCACATTGACGCCCATGCGGTCCAACTGCTCGCGGATCGCCGGCACGGCGGCGGCAGCCTCGGGGGTGTTCACCGTGATGCGGACGATCTCCGAGCCTGCACGCGCCAGATCCTTGATCTGGATAGCGGTGCCGATCGCGTCGACCGTATCCGTATTGGTCATCGACTGCACGCGCACCGGTGCGCCGCCGCCGATCGTTACGATGTTGTCGCCCCACACGACGCTGGCCTGGCGCGACACGCGGCGTGGCAGCGGACCCGGAATTACGGGTTGGGAAGCTTTCTGGTGCATTGCGTTACCACCTTCAAATGGCATGGCTGATTGCGCTGCCCGGCAGCATTACTGCAGGGTCAGGCGCGCCACATTGTTCCGGTCGGCGGCCTTGAAGTTCACCGGCACACCATTGTGCGCCAGGGACTCAACGCCCTTTACGTTGCCGAGCACGACCTTGTAGGGACCACCCGCGCCGCTGCCGGCCACGGCGTCGCCGGCCTTGGCCGTACCGCCCAGGATGACCTTGCCGGTGCGGTCGCGTACTTCATACCAGCTGTCCGAGGCAAAGCGGATCTGCACGGCGCCATCGCCCGACGCGGCAGGCGCCGCCGGTGCCGTGGCGGCCGGTGCTGGAGCTGCCTGGGACACCGTTGCGGGCGCGGATGCGCGTGTTTCCTGCGGCAATCCCACTGCGCCACCGGTTGCCAGCGGCATGCCCGTGGATGTAGTCGGCGCCGCCGTTGCGGGAGCCTGTGCCGATGTCTGTGCCTGAGCAGGCTTGGCCGGTTCAGCCGGTGCTGCCTCGGACGGCGCCGGAGAATCATTGCCGGCCATCACCGGGGGCAGCGCGGCAGACACCGTGCCGTCGCCATTGCTCTGCGTGGCGCCCTCTTCCACCGGTTTCTCGGCCGGCTTCTCGGCTGCCGCGGTTTCCTCCGCGGCCTTGTTATGGGCTTCGAGCCATGCCTTGGCATGGTCGTATCCGAAATAAACCCCCGCACCCACAAGCGCGATAACGCAGACCAGCCACAGCCAGCGGCCACCTGCACCGCCCGAGCCCTTGGAGCCGAAACGCTTGCGATCGTCGAACGTCTGGTTGAGTGCGCCTTCGTGACGGCGCGTGATGCCTGTCACAGGAGTCGCCTGGGCCTGGGCATGATACTGGCCGAGCAACCCGTCGATATTGATCTGCAGCGTGCGCGCATAGGCGCGCATCACGCCTTTTGCAAACGTCACGTCCGTCAGGCTGGACACGTCGCCCGCCTCGATCGCCACGAGCTTGTTCGGTGCGACCTTCAGGCGCGCTCCGACATCTTCCAGCGACAGGCGCTGTGCCTCACGACCCTCTTTCAGTTGCGCCCCGATTTCGCGGGCCACTGCCTCGCGGTCGGAGTCTGTCGCGCCGCCGGCAACTTGCGTTGCGGCCTGGCTACCGGCGCGCTCTTGTTCATTCATCCCAAGCTCCTCTCTCGTATGCGGTCAGCTCGCGCGAATCGGGGAAACGGTTACGCAGTTCCGCGATCATCGCGCCCTGCGTCTTGGTATCGCCCTGGCGGTGGGCAATGCGCGCACCCAGCCAGAGGGATTGCGCGGTGGCAAAGCGACTGCCGTTGATACGGCCAGCGAATTGCCGGGCTTGTCCCAAGTCCCCGCCCTGGAAATACAGTTGCGCGAGGTTCATGAGCACTGACGGATCATTTCGGTCGTATCCGTAGGCCGTTTGCAGATTTTTTTCCGCTTCGGCCAACTTCCCGTTCCGCATTTCGCATACGCCGAGGTTCGTCAACGGCTTGATCGGCCCGTTGGCCGAAGGTGTCTGCACCGCGCGCTGCAGCGTGGCCTTGCCCTCGGCGTAGCGGCCGGTCTGGCACTGGAACCAGCCATAGTTGTTCAGAATATCCGGATCGCCCGAACGCATGCCCAGCGCGGTGCGGAAACTGTCCTCGGCCAGCGCGTTCTCGTTCATGCCCATGTAGATCAGGGCGCGAACGTGATAGGCATCGACATTCGAGGGATCGATGGCGATAGCCTGCTTCACCTCATCAAGCGCCACCGGATACTGGCGCGCTTCCAGATACTGCGTGGCCAGGCGCAGCCGAAGCGCGGTGCGCTTGTCCACGGCAGTCTGGTCGGAAGCGGTCTTGATGTCCTGCGTGGGCCCGGCGGGCAGCGTGCAGGCGGACAGCATCAACAGCCCTGACAGGGCAGCGACAAGCAGACGGGTCATGCAGGACGGGCCTCCCGAGCGGCGCCGGCAACCACCGGAACCAGTGGCGTGATCTTGCCGAACTTGCCGCGCTCGGCCAGACGGGTACGATCCATGACCTCGCCAGCCAGCTGGCCGCAGGCGGCGTCGATGTCGTCGCCCCGGGTCTTGCGGATCGTCGTGACAATTCCCGCATCCATCAGCACCTGAGCGAAGCGGCGGATCTGCTCGTTGTTCGAGCGCTTCAGCCCCGATTCCGGGAACGGGTTGAACGGGATCAGGTTGAACTTGCAAGGCACGTCGGCCACAAGCTTCAGCAGTTCCCGCGCGTGTTCGACGGTGTCGTTGACACCATCGAGCATGCAGTATTCAAAGGTAATGAAATCTCGCGGCGCGAATTCCAGGTAGTGGCGGCATGCCGCCATCAGATCGGCCAGCGGATATTTACGGTTCAGCGGTACCAGCACATCGCGCAGCGCATCGTTGGAAGCGTGCAGCGACACGGCCAGCGCCACGGGCAGGTCCTTGGACAGACGGTCCATCATCGGCACCACGCCGGACGTGGAGAGCGTCACGCGGCGGCGCGACAGGCCGTACGCGTTGTCGTCGAGCATCAGCCGCATGGCCGGCACGACGGCATCGTAATTCAGGAGCGGCTCGCCCATACCCATCATCACCACGTTGGAGATGACGCGGTCGTCCTTGGGGCCGCGGCCCAGTCGTTCGCGCATGGCGAACTCGGCCATCCAGAGCTGGCCGATGATCTCGCCCGTGCTCAGATTGCGCGAGAAGCCTTGCTTGCCGGTCGAACAGAACCGGCAGTTGACGGCGCATCCGGCCTGCGACGACACGCACAGCGTACCGCGCGTGTCCTCGGGGATGTACACCGTCTCCACCGCGTTACCGGCACCGACGTCGATCAGCCATTTGCGCGTGCCGTCGGCCGACTGGTTGTCGGTGATGACGGCAGGCGCACGGATCTCGGCCCGCGTCGCGAGTTTTTCGCGCAGCGACTTGGCAAGATCCGACATGGCATCGAAGCGGCTGGCACCGAACTGGTGGATCCAGCGTTGCAGCTGCCGCGCACGGAACGGCTTCTCGCCGAGCTCTCCGCAATAGGCGGTGAGCGCGTCCGCGTCGAGGTCGAGCAGGTTGACGAGATCGTTCATGACGGCAGTTTCCAGCGTTGCTACAGGTTCAGTCGTGATGTCAGAGACAATCAGCGGCTGTAAACGTTCATACCCGGGAAGAAGAAAGCCACTTCCACGGCAGCCGTTTCAGCGGCGTCCGAGCCGTGCACGGCGTTGGCGTCGATGCTGTCGGCGAAATCGGCGCGGATCGTGCCCTTCTCAGCCTTCTTCGGGTCGGTGGCACCCATCAGGTCACGGTGCTTGGCGATTGCGTTCTCGCCTTCCAGTGCCTGGATGATGACCGGGCCGGAAACCATGAAGTCCACCAGATCCTTGAAGAACGGGCGCGCCTTGTGCACCGCGTAGAACTGCTCGGCTTCGCCGCGCGACAGATGAACCATCTTGGCAGCAACGATCTTCAGGCCAGCGGCCTCGAAACGGGCGTAGATCTGGCCGATAACGTTCTTGGCCACGGCATCCGGCTTGATAATCGACAGGGTGCGTTCGATCGCCATGAAAAACTCCGAAAAATGAAGGGGTTACAAATGGATTAAACGTGCAATTCTAGCACGACCGCATGGCGGATTCGAGCTTGACCCGGCATGACGTGCGAGACGCATGCCGCAACCGGGTGCAACCCCTTTTTTGTTATTTTTAGCGCACATTACATTCGTGAAATGCGGGAACAGAGACCCAGAAGTTCCGTCAAAATGTCTGAGTTTTCGGAAAACAACTACTGCGACGGGTAATTGTCAAGACAAACCCCCTTGCAAATCCGCTGACGCGATGCCACATTGGCGCTGTGCTGCCGGGTTAGCCCGGCGCCTCACGAATATCTGATGACAGGAGTCATGATGAACAACAAGCTGAATACTTACGGATTCGGCAACAGTGCGGGCGTCACCGATGTTGCCGTCCGCAACCGGGTCCTACGCAATACCTACTGGCTGCTGGCCATCTCGATGATCCCGACCGTGCTTGGCGCGTGGATCGGCGTGGCCGCCGGCTTTGCCGGCCTGGTCGCGGGCAGCCCGGGACTGTCCGCCCTGCTGTTCCTGGCGGTGGCGTTCGGCTTCATGTTCGCGATCGAGAAGACCAAGAACAGCAGCATGGGTGTAGTACTGCTGCTGGCCTTCACGTTCTTCATGGGCCTGATGCTGGCGCGCATCCTCAGCCTGACGCTGTCGTACTCGAACGGCCCCGCGCTGATCATGTACGCGTTTGGCGGCACCGCGGCGGTATTCGGCGCAATGGCCACGATCGCCACGGTCAGCAAGCGCGATTTCTCGGGTCTGGCCAAGTTCCTGTTCGTCGGCGTGATCCTGCTGATCCTGGCCAGCGTCGCCAACATCTGGCTGCAGCTACCCGCACTGATGATCACCCTGTCGGTCATCGCCATCGCGATCTTCTCGATCTTTATCCTGATCGACGTGCAGCGCGTGGTGAACGGCGGCGAGACGAACTACATCACCGCCACGCTGGCGATCTACCTGGACGTCTACAACGTCTTCGTAAATCTGCTGGCACTGCTGGGCATCTTCGGTGGCAGCCGCGACTGACGCCGGCCCGCTGAAAAAGAAAAAGCCGCCTGTGGGCGGCTTTTTTCATGGGCGCGTGCGATCCAGCGACGTTCAATCGCGGTCGAACACGGCAATCGATTCCACATGCGACGTATGCGGGAACATGTTGACCACACCCGCACCGCTCAAGCGATACCCAGCCTCGTGCACCAGCAGTCCGGCGTCACGCGCCAGCGTGGCCGGGCTGCAAGACACGTAGACGATTCGCTTCGGCAGCACGTCGCTACCCGCCTGGTTCAGCTCGCCCAGCGCCTTGCAGACTGCCAGCGCACCTTCACGCGGCGGATCCACCAGCCAGCGATCGAAGCGGCCCAGCGCCGCGATATCGTCCGCGGTCACCTCGAACAGGTTGCGACTGGCAAACGAAGTCTTCTCCGCGAGCTTGTTGTACTCCGCATTGGCCAGCGCGCGCGTGGTCAGCGCCTCGCTACCTTCGATGCCCATCACGGATGCACCCTGCGTAGCCAGCGGCAACGTGAAGTTTCCGATGCCGCAGAACAGATCGAGCAGGCGGTCAGTGGGCTGCGCGTCGAGCAGCCGCAGTGCACGGCCGATCAGCACGCGGTTGATCTGGTGATTGACCTGCGTGAAGTCGGTCGGCTTGAACGGCATGAGAATGCCGAATTCGGGCAGCGTGTACGCCAGCTCCTGCTCGGCCGGATAAAACGGATAGACCGTATCCGGGCCTTTCGGCTGGAGCCAGAACTGCACGTTATGCTGATCGGCGAAAGCACGCAGCAAGTCCTTGTCCGCATCGGTGATCGGCTCGAGGATACGCAGCACCAGCGCCGTCACCTCAGTGCCGACAGCCAGCTCGATCTGCGGCATGCGGTCGCGGATCGACAGCCCCGCCACCAGTTCGCGCAGCGGCACCAGCATGGCCGATACATGCGGCGGCAGAATTTCGCAGCGCGTCATGTCCGCCACGTAACTGCTCTTGCGCTCGTGAAAGCCCACCAGCACCCCGCCCTTCTTTGCAACGTACCGCACGGTCAGGCGCGCCCGGTAGCGATACCCCCAGTCCGGCCCGGCAATCGGGCGGAAGACCACGTCGGGCTTCACTTTCGACAGGTGCCAGAGGTCGTCTTCCAGGATGCGCTGCTTGATCGCCAGTTGAGCCCGTGCATCGAGATGCTGCATGGAGCAACCCCCGCACACGCCAAAGTGCTGGCAACCCGGCTTTACGCGCATCACCGACGATTGTTTAATCTCGACGAGATGTGCCTGCTCATAGCTCGGCTTGCGGCGGTAGCTCTTGTAGGCGACCGTTTCGCCGGGCAACGCGCCTTCGACGAAAATGACCTTGCCTGGCGTGCCGTCCTCGTTTTCCAGACGGCCTACGCCACGTGCCTCCATGTCGAGGCTGTGAATGCGGACAACGGGATCGGCGGGCGCGGATGCGGCGGGCACGGCACCCGGCTGGCCCGCTTGTTCGGGCTTGGAAGAAACGACGGCTTGAGACACCGGAGGGACCTGACGTATTGTTTTGCGAAAGCGGGATTGTAGTCCAGTCATCGCGCCGTCACGAAAGAAGCCGTCACGTAAGAGGAAGCAATGGAACTGGTTTCGTGGAATATTCAGTGGGGACGGGGGGCCGACGGCAAGGTCGATCTGGCCCGCATCGTCGACGCGATCCGCGACATGGCGGATGCCGACGTCATCTGCCTGCAGGAAGTGACGCGCGGTTTCTCCGATATGGCGGGCCAACCGCAGCGCGATCAGGTGGCGGAACTGACAGCGCTATTGCCCGGTTATCGGATCATCTTCGCGCCGGCGGTCGATCGCACACACGGCGATGGCACACCACGCCAGTTCGGCAACCTCATTGCCACGCGGCTGCCGGTACGCGAGATCTTTCGCCATGCCCTACCCTGGCCGGCCGACCCGGAAGTGGCGTCGATGCCGCGCGTGGCGCTGGAGGTGACCGTGGCGGCAGGCACAAAACCTGTGCGCGTCATTTGCACCCATCTCGAGTATTACTCGAAGCTCCAGCGCGCCGCGCAGGCCGATGCGCTACGCCAATGGCATGTGGAAGCGTGTGAACATGCGCGCCGCCCTGGCAAGTCGGAAAAGAAGCCTGGCCCCTTCACACCGGAACCGCGCCCGACCCAAGCCATTCTGTGCGGCGACTTCAACAGCAAGCCCGATGACGTCGCCTATCGGCGCATGCTGGAACCATACGCCGATGGCACGGTGAACTGGAAAGACGCCTGGTGCCTCACGCATCCGGGTCAGGCCCACGCGCCCACGTGCGCGCTCTACGACAAGGAACAATGGCCTGAGCCACCATTCGCCTGCGATTTCATGTTCGTGACGGAAGACCTGCTGGGCGACGTGACGCACTGCGAGGTCAATGGAAAGACCGATGCGTCAGACCATCAGCCGATCCATCTGAGTCTCGCGCTTTAGTCGTCCTCTTCAGACTCGGGCGCCATCGGCTGCAGCCTGAACGCGCGCAGGTATTCCATCCACTGCTCGCCCGGCAGCTCGGCCAGCGTTTCCTGTACCAGCGACACTTCCATGTCGAACTCGCGCGGCGTCAGCCCGCCGCGCATCAACTGGAAGCGGCAGTACATCAGATACGTGTTGACGACGTCCGTCTCGCAGTAGTCGCGGATCTCGCCCAGCTTGCCTTCCTGGAACGCCTGCCAGACCATGCTGCCATCCATGCCCATCTTGCCGGGGAAACCGCACAGCTTGGCCAGGTCATCGAGCGGCGCGCTGGCGCGCGGCTGATACATCGCCAGCAGGTCCATCAGATCCAGATGCCGCATGTGATAGCGGCTGATGTAGTTGTTCCATTTGAAGTCGCGGCTGTCTTCGTCGCGGCCTTCGCCCATCTCCCAGTAGCGTGGCGCGGCCACGCCGTGGACCAGGCCACGATAGTGCAGCACGGGCAGATCGAAGCCACCGCCATTCCATGACACCAGTTGCGGGCTGTAGCGCGCAATCAGTTCATAGAACTTCTGGATCAGCGTGGCCTCGCCATCTTCGAGCGTGCCCAATGATCCAACGTGGAATACTGCCGAGCCATCGCGTTGCGTGCGGCGCAGCACGCATGAAATGGCGGCCACGCGCTGCAGATAGTGCGGCAGGAAATCGGAACCGTTTTTTTCTCGACGCGCAGCAAAGGCATGCTCAGCCACTTCGGCGTCGCTCATTGCTGCGGGATGATCATGCAAACGGCGCAGGCCGTCGACATCGGGAATCGTCTCGATGTCGAATACCAGCACAGGGGTCATAGAACGGCGTCCTTGCGTACACCTTGCGAAGCGAAATGCCGTTTGAGCTTGACCAGCGCTTCCTGCTGGATCTGGCGCACGCGTTCGCGTGTCAGACCCATTTCCTCAGCCAACTCCTCGAGCGTGGCCGGCTCAATGTGGTTCAGGCCGAAACGGCGCTCCACCACATAGCGATGCTTCTCCGACAGGCGTGCCAGCCAGAGCTTCATCAGGTTTTCCAGCTCGCGGTGGGCCACTTCCTGATCGGGCGCGGCGTTATGTTCGTCGGACAGAAAATCGAGCAGGCTCGAACCGGGGTCGAGATCGAACGGCGTATCCAGCGAGGTGGTGTGTTCATTGAGTGCCAGCACGTCCTGCACCTCGTCCGGCGTCTTGCCGAGCAGGTGGGCGATGTCCTCGAGGCTGGCGTCGCGGCCGTCGGTGCCACCTTTTTCAAGATGACGCTTGGCGCGCAGGACCTGGTTGAGCTCGCGAATGACGTGCACCGGCAATCGCACGGTGCGCGCCTGATTCATGATCGCGCGCTCGATGCTCTGGCGAATCCACCAGGTGGCATAGGTTGAGAAACGGAAACCGCGCGTCGGATCGAACTTCTCGATCGCATGCATCAGACCGAGGTTGCCTTCCTCGATCAGGTCGAGCAGTGGCACGCCGCGGTTCAGGTAGCCCTTGGCGATGCTGACCACGAGCCGCAGATTGCGCTCGATCATCACCTGGCGGGCCGAGAAATCGCCGCCCTTGGCCAGCGTCGAGAAATGCAGTTCCTCGGGCGCGGAGAGCAGCGGCTTGATGCTGATGCGATTGAGATAGTGCTGGACCGTATCGGCGGCCAGTTCCGTATGCAGGACGGTGCGGAAGTCGTCAGGCTCGGCAGCGGCTTCGCTGCTGCCCTCTTCCTCGTCGTCCTCGGATTCCTCGTCGTCTTCGTCGTGATCGGCGTCGTCGGCGCTTATCTCGGCATTGCGCCGGCTAGCGCGCGATACGGGCGCGATAGGTTCGTCAGCCACCGGCACCATGTCGGATGCCGGGTCGGCTTCCACCTCGAACACTCCGGTGGCGACATCGTCATCGGGTTGCGTTGCCACACCAGCCTTTCCTTCCGGCTGCTTGGGACGACGGGTCCTGCTGACAACTCCGGATGAGACAGTTTTCTGGCGTGGCATGAACCCTCACTGTGGCGGTAGATACCGCATCGGATCGACCGGTTTTCCGTTCTTTCGAACCTCGAAATGCAGCTTGACCCTGTCAGTATCACTGTTACCCATTTCGGCAATCTTCTGGCCCTTGCGGACCGTTGACTGCTCTGCCACCAGCACCTTGTCGTTGTAACCGTAGGCGGTGAGATACGTGTCGTTGTGTTTGATGATGACAAGATTCCCGTAGCCGCGCAAGGGGCCTACGTGAATCACCCTACCCTCATCCGCGGCCAGCACGGCATCGCCTTTCTTGCCGGCAATATCGATGCCTTTGTTGCCTTTATCGTCAAATTTACCCATCAACTGGCCGCTGGCTGGCCAGCCCAGGCGAATGTCGCCCGCCGGGGCCGACGCGGCACCCGATGCCGCGGCAACGGCCGGGGCAGCAGCGGCGGCCGGAGCAGCAGCCGGCGGCGTGGAAGATGCACTCATCGGCGTACCCACGGGGCGCGCCGCGTCAATCGGCTGCGACTGGACGGTGCCCGGCGCCACCGGCACCGTAGCCACGCCCGGCGCGGCGTTCACGTCGGCGCTCGGCGGCACCACGCGCAGCAGCTGTCCCACCTCGATCTGGTTCACATTGGCCATGTTGTTCCAGGCCGCCACGTCGCGGTACGACTGGCCGTTTTCCAGCGCGATACGGTAAAGCGTATCGCCACGCTTGACCCGATAGTATCCGGGCGGTGCCGGTTCGGTGGACGCCGCCGCCGGCTGGGCTGTGCCGCCGGAAGTACGATCCACCACTGGGGCGGGCATTGGGGAATTGGCGCAGGCGGCCAGCACGGCCGCGCACGCCAGAATGCTCAGATGTTGTCCGACTCGTGTGAAATTCTTCTGATTCACGATGTTGTGCATAGTTCGACTCAGATGGTGCCCGATTTTAAGGGCACAAAGAAAACGGCTTCAAGCGCGGTTCTGTGAAATCGATGCCGATTGAGGCGCTCGATCAGCAGCAGCTGCTGCGTCACCGTTTGACCGGCCGCGCCATTGCCAGGTGTCACCACCGGCGCAATCAGACGCCCGCCGATCGCCAATTGTTCCAGCAGGGCTTGCGGCACTTCCATACCGGCCGCCGCGAGGATAATCGACGAGAAAGGCGCCGCCTGCGGCAGACCCAGCATGCCGTCGCCGTAATGCAGGCGGATGTTCGGCACGCGCAGCGGGCGCAGGTTGGCCTTGGCTTGTTCGTGTAGCGGACGAATCCGTTCGATAGAGAACACTTCCTGGGCACAGAGGCTCAACACGGCAGCCTGATACCCGCAGCCGGTGCCGATCTCCAGCACGCGCTCGAGCGGCTGATCCGGCGTCATGCCTTCGCGCAGCAACTCGATCATGCGAGACACGACCGACGGTTTGGAAATGGTCTGCTGATGCCCGATCGGCAGCGCGGCGTCTTCATACGCCTGCGATGCCAATCCCGGCTCCATGAACAGGTGGCGCGGCACCGTTGCAATCGCGCTCAGCACCCGTTCGTCACGAATGCCTCCGGCGCGCAGGCGCGAAGCCAGCGCCGCGCGTGCACGATCCGACGCCATGCCGCCACCGCCGGCGGCAGCCGCCGATGTACGCGCCTCCACGGCGCTACCCGGCGCGGGTGGTGCGGCCGGTGGCGCGGCAGGTTTGCGCGGCTTGGCGGTGGCCGGCGCCGGCGCGGCGGCCGCGCGCTTGCCTACCGCAGGTAATCCAGCGGTACGCGCAGGCGCGGGCTTGCGTTCAACCACCGCATCGAGCGGTAGCGGAAAGCGGGATCGGCGCGGCGTGGAACTCATTTCAGGTACGGCGCAAGGACAAAGGGAATCACGACGATGCCATCGGATGCGCCACAGGCGTGGCGATCGCAATTGAACGACTGAGGCGCGCGCGGCGATGACACGCTCACCCCAGCCACTGCTCGATCTGTTCGAGCTGGCCGCGATGCGTCAGGTCCAGCTGCAACGGTGTCAGAGAGACGTAGCCATTGGCGGTGGCGTGGAAGTCCGTGCCTTCGCTCGCATCGCGCGCGTCGCCAGCCGGGCCGATCCAGTAAATGGGATCGCCGCGCGGATTCACCTGCTGGATGACGGGCTGCGACGGATGCCGCTTGCCCAGCCGCGTGGCGCGCTGCCCCTTGATATGCTCGTACGGCAGGTTTGGGATATTGACGTTCAGCAGGAACGGCTCGCGCGGCGGTTTCGCAATCACGTGCTCGACGATCTCGCGCGCCACGCGCGCGGCGGCGTCCAGATGCTCCCAGCCGTGGTGAACCTGGGAAAACGCAATCGACGGAATGCCGAACAGGTAGCCTTCGATGGCCGCGGCAACCGTGCCCGAGTACAGCACGTCCTCGCCCATGTTCTGGCCCTGGTTGATGCCGGAGACCACCAGGTCTGGCCGATCATCGAGCAGGCCAGTCAGTGCCACGTGCACGCAGTCGGTTGGCGTGCCATTGATGTAACGGAAACCCTTCTGCACGCCCTCGCGCGCCTCGTAGACGGAAAGCGGACGCTGCAGGGTCAGCGAATTCGAGGCGCCGCTATGATTCTGTTCCGGGGCGATCACGGTCACGCGCGCCAAAGGCGCGAGCGCTGCATGCAGGACGGCGAGTCCCGGCGCAAGGTAACCGTCATCGTTGGCGAGAAGGATATGCATGGCCGCGATTGTACCTGAGCAAGGGGCCGTCGGAGGCACCACGGATGCACCGAAGCGGGGACAATCCGGGCCAGACATGCGTCGCCCGAATAGGTGACATGCAACGATTTGTTCTAGCAGAACGATCGTGCTTTTCTTGCGATACACTTGCCCGACGTTGTCCGCGGCCGCCCTCGCGTTCCTGCCGCGCAGACACCGGCAATATCACATCACACATGGGAGACACGATGAAAGCCGTACTTTGCAAAGCCTGGGGCCCGCCCGATTCCCTGTCGCTGGAAACGCTGCCCGACCTGGTGCCGGGCGAAGGCGAAGTCGTCATCGACGTCAAGGCCGCCGGCGTGAACTTCCCCGACGTGCTCATCATCCAGAACAAATATCAGGCCAAGCCCGAGCTGCCGTTTTCGCCGGGTTCCGAACTGGCCGGCGTCGTCAACGCCGTTGGCGCGGGTGTCACACATGTGAAACCGGGCGACAAGGTCATTGCCTACCTGGGCAATGGCGCATTCGCGACGCAGGCCAAGGCGCCCGCCAAGGCCGTGGTGCCGATGCCACCCGGCATCGACTTCGATGTGGCCGCGGCGTTCACGCTGACCTACGGAACGTCGCATCATGCAGTGGTGGACCGCGGCGAACTCAAGGCCGGCGAGACCATGCTGGTGCTTGGCGCGGCCGGCGGCGTTGGCCTGGCAGCTATCGAAATCGGCAAGGCGATTGGCGCGCGCGTGATTGCCGCGGCATCCACCGATGAAAAGCTCGCCGTGTGCAAGGAACACGGCGCCGACGCCGTGATCAACTACACCACCGAAGATCTGCGCGAGCGCGTCAAGGCCCTGACGGACGGCAAGGGCCCGGACGTGATCTACGATCCGGTGGGCGGCATCTATGCCGAACCGGCGTTCCGATCGATCGCCTGGCGCGGCCGCTACCTGGTGGTAGGTTTCGCCAATGGCGAGATTCCGAAGATGCCGCTGAACCTTGCGCTGCTCAAGGGCGCGTCGCTGGTGGGCGTGTTCTGGGGCGACTTTGCCCGGCGCGAGCCGAAGGCCAATCAGGCCAATATGGCGCAGATGCTCGGCTGGATGAAGGAAGGCAAGATCCGCCCGCATATCTCCGCACGGTATCCGCTGGACCAGGCGCCGCAGGCGCTGAAGGACATGGAAGCACGGAAGGTGACCGGGAAGATCGTGATCACGCCGTAAGCGCCGTTCTTCGCTTGCTCTACCCTTCTCTCCCGTGCGCGGGAGAGAAGTTCGGGGAGAGGGAAATGCGGTGCTGCTTGCCGATTTCCGTAGCTTGAACCTCAGCAGCCTCTCCCCCGCCCTCCGATTCAGACTCGGACGATCAAAGCTTCTCCGTCTCTCCGCTCTTCGGCTGCCACTTCATCAGCCGCTTTTCCCCCGTCGTCACCATCCAGTCCAGCACCAGCGCGAACGCCGTCAGCACGACGATCCCGGCAAACACGGTGTTGATATCGAACGTGCCTTCGGCTTGCAGGATCAGGTAGCCCACACCGCGCGCGGAACCGAGGTATTCGCCCACCACCGCGCCCACGAACGCAAGACCCACCGACGTATGCAGCGACGAGAACACCCAGCTCGTGGCGCTCGGCAGGTACACGTGGCGCAGCAGTTGCTGCTTGTTGGCGCCGAGCATGCGCGCGTTGGCCAGCACCACCGGGCTGACTTCCTTCACGCCCTGGTAGACGTTGAAGAAGACGATGAAAAACACCAGCGTCACGGCCAGCGCCACCTTCGACCAGATGCCGAGGCCGAACCAGACCGCGAAGATCGGCGCCAGAATCACGCGCGGCATCGAGTTGGCAGCCTTGACGTATGGGTCCAGCACCGCCGACGTGAACGGGCTCAGCGCCAGCCACAGACCGACGCCCAGCCCGGCCACGGTACCGATGCCGAAGGCCAGCACGGTTTCCAGCAGCGTCACGCCAAGGTGGATGTAGATATCGCGTTCGACGATGAACCAGTTCCAGATGCGCTGGGCCACCATCAGCGGTTCGCCAAAGAAAAACGCCACCTGCTCGGAGCGCGTGGCCATGTGCCACACGACCAGGATGATGACCAGGAGCAGCAGCTGCCAGACGCGCAGCATGCCTTTGGAATCAGCACGAAAAGCCATGATCTTGTAGTTGTCCGGTCCGTTGAATCAGGCCACCTTGCGCTGCTGCGCATAGCCCTTGAGCACTTCTTCGCGCAGCACGTCCCAGATGGCGGCGTGCAGCTCGACAAAGCGCGGATGGTTGCGGATTTCGGCCACATCGCGCGGGCGCGGCAGGTCGATCGTGAACTCGCCAATCGGATGCGTGCCCGGTCCCGCCGACAGCACCACCACGCGGTCGCTCATCGCGATGGCTTCGTCCAGGTCGTGCGTGATGAACAGCACGGCCTTGCGCTTGGCGGCCCAGAGGTCGAGCACTTCGTTTTCCATCAGCTGGCGGGTCTGGATGTCCAGCGCCGAGAACGGTTCATCCATCAGGATGATGTCCGGGTCCATCACCAGCGTCTGCGCCAGGCTCACACGCTTGCGCATGCCGCCCGAGAGCTGGTGCGGATAGCGGTCGCCAAACCCGCCCAGACCCACGCGGCGCAGCCATTCCTCGCCCTGCGCCTCGGCCTCCGCGCGCGGCATGCCACGAAATTCCAGGCCCGCGATCACGTTGTCCAGCGCGCTGCGCCACGGCATCAGCGCCTCGGCCTGGAACATGTAGCCGGCGCGCTTGTTGATGCCTTTGAGCGGCTCGCCAAAGACGCGCACATCGCCGGTGGACGGCTCCAGCAATCCGGCCGCTACGTTCAGCAGCGTGGACTTGCCGCAGCCAGTGGGCCCGACCACGGAAAGGAATTCGCCGGGCTGGATGGACATCGTGACATCGCGCACGGCGGTATAACGCTGCGCGCGGTCTTCGCGCGAGACGAAGGTGCAGGTCACGTTTTCAAGGGAAAGTGCAGGCGTGCTCATGACGGCATGGCTCTGAAACGTTTCGCCCGCCGGGGCGGCGTGCGCGCGGCGGGCGATGGGGTACCCCGAAGGGACGGAATGCTTACTTGTACTTGGCGTTGGCCTTCTGCACGAACGTGTTCGTGAACGTGCCGTCGAGCTTGATCGTCTTGCCCTTGAGGTCCGCATCGAACTGCTGCAGCGTGTTCAGGGCCGTCTTGGGGCCATCGGCCGGCATCACGCCATCGGGCGAGATCGCTTCCTTGACCTTGTCCCAGGCTGCCAGATACAGCGCACGATCACCCAGCAGGTAGCTTTCCGGCACGGTCTTGACGATGTCCGACGGGCCAGCCTTCTGCAGCCACTTCAACGCACGCACCATTGCATTGGTCAGCGCCTGGGTGGTGTTCGGGTTCTGCTCGATGAACTTGGTCGACGCATACAGGCAGCCCGACGGCATGTTGCCGCCGAACACCGACTGCGTTTCCTTCAGCGTGCGCGTATCGGAGGCGATCTTCACCTCGTCCTTCTGCGTCAGCATCGAGATGACCGGGTCCAGGTTGGCCATCGCGTCGATCTGGCCCGAGCGCATCGCGGCTACCGCGCCCGCGCTGGCGCCCACGCCGATGAACGACACGTCGGACGGCTTCAGGCCGGCCTTGGCCAGCACGAAGTTGGCCATCATGTTGGTCGACGAACCCGGCGCGGTCACGCCGATCTTCTTGCCCTTCAGGTCGGCGATCGACTTGAAGTTGGGCATGGTCTTGTTCGACGTCACCAGCACGATCTGCGGCGCACGGCCCTGCAGCACGAATTCCTGGTAGTGCTGGCCCTTGGCCTGCAGATTGATCGTGTGCTCGTACGCACCCGACACCACGTCGGCGCTGCCGCCCACCACTGCCTGCAGCGCCTTGGCGCCGCCGGCAAAGTCGACGACCTCCACGTCGAGGCCCTCTTCCTTGAAGTAGCCCAGCCGCTCGGCAATGGTCAGCGGCAGGTAGTAGAACAGGTTCTTGCCACCCACGGCGATGGTGACTTTCGTCTTCTCGGGCTTGCCCTGTGCAAAGGCGCTGCCGAACGTGAACCAGCCGGCCAGGAACAGCGCCAAGGCAATCAGCAACTGCTTCCAGAAAGGTTTGTTGTACATATTGCTCTCCTGCCTTTTCTACTTCTGTTTGAATGCGGGCGCGGCGTACCGACGCACAAAAGCCGGGACGCCGCCCAAGCGGCTCCCGGCGATGCTACCGGACGCGGTCAAAACCCGCATCGGGATCAACACCTAATGTCAGCACAATGAGAGAAAGCGCGCAGGGCGGCGATGCTACCGCCCCGCCCTTTCAAACAGCTTGCCCGCCCGTTACTCGGCGTGGATGTTCGCGGACTTGATCACCTTGGCCCAGCGTTGCAGTTCGGCCTTCTGGTACTGGTCCAACTGCTGCGGGTTCATGTACTTCGCTTCGGCGCCCAGCTCTTCGGCCTTCTTGCGGAAGGCTTCGGTCTTCATGATCTTCTCGATCTCGGCGGTCAGCTTGTCCACCACGGCCTTGGGCGTGCCGGCCGGGGCGTACATCGCAAACCACGACGATACGTCGAGGTCGGGGTAGCCCGCCTCAGGCGCCGACGGTACGTCCTTGAGGCTTTCCAGGCGCGACTTGCTGGTCACCACCAGCGGACGCAGCTTGCCGGCGGCGATATGGCCCATCAGCGGCGGCGGCGTGGTGATCGTCATGTCGACGTTGCCGCCCAGCAGGTCGGTCATGGCCGGGCCGGTGCCCTTGTATGGCACGTGCGTGATCTGGATGCCGGCCATCTGGTTCAGCAGTTCGGTCGATACGTGCTGCAGTGAACCGTTACCCGACGACGCATAGTTGAGCTTGTTCGGATTGGCCTTGGCGTATGCCACCAGTTCCTTGAGCGATTTGACCGGCAGGCTCGGACGCACCACCAGCACCTGCGGGGCCGACAGCAGGTTGGCCACGGGCTGGAAGTCCTTGACCGGGTCCCACGACGTCTTGGTCAGCAGCGGCGTGATCACGTGGTAGCCCGAGTACTGCACCAGAAGCGTGTAGCCGTCCGGCTTGGCGCGCTGCACGTTCTGCGCGGCGATCGTGCCGTTGCCACCCGGCTTGTTGTCGACCACGACCGACTGGCCCAGCGCCTTCGACAGCGGCTCCGAGATCAGCCGTGCGGCCAGGTCGGTAGTACCGCCGGCGGCCGCCGATACCACCAGCATGATCGGACGATTGGGATAGGCGCCGTCCTGGGCTTGCGCGGTCACAGCGAAAGTCAGGCCGACAGCGGCCAGCGCGGCGCAGGCGCCGGTGAGGTTGCGTTTCATGGTTGTCTCCGTATGTCTTATTAGGGGACCTGAAAATCCGAAAAACCGAAATTCCGAAAAACCGAAAATCCTGTCGATCGACTTCCCTCTTCCGCGTACCGGAGAGGGAAGAAAAAAAACCGTGGCGACGCTACTTGTTATGCGTTCGCAAAAAACTCGGCCATCCACGCGGGCGGCTGGTGCGTGCGCAGGCGCGGGCCGGCGCGCAGCAATTGGCTGGGCACGTCGCGCTGCACGAGTTCTGAAACACCACCCACCACGTTCAGCAGCGCGGCAAGATCGACGCCGGTATCGACGCCCATCGACGCGAACATATGCACCAGTTCTTCTGTACTGACATTGCCGCTGGCGCCGGGCGCGTACGGGCAACCGCCCAGGCCACCAGCCGCCGCATCGAAGCGCGTCACGCCGGTCTGCCAGGCCGCGATGGCATTGGCCAGGCCCATGCCGCGAGTGTTATGCAGATGGATGGTCAGGCCGACGTCCGGCAGCGCGCGCTGGAACGTCTGGCACACGGCGGCCACCTGATTGGGATAGGCCATGCCCGTGGTGTCGCACAACGTGATGCCAGCCGCGCCGGCATCGGCAAACGATTGCGCGAGCGCCATGACATCGGCTTCACTGACATCGCCCTCGAACGGGCAGCCGAACACGGTGGACAGCGAGATATTGACCGGCACGCCAGCCTTGCCGGCCTCGTCGATCATTGCCAGCAATTGCGCCTTCGACTGTTCGCGCGTCATGCGCAGATTGGCGCGGTTATGCGTCTCGCTGGACGACATCACCAGGTTCACTTCGTCCGGATGGCACGACAGCGCACGCTCCAGCCCCCGCAGATTCGGCACCAGCACCGTGTAGCGCACGCCGGGCACGCGCTCGATCTGATGCATCACGGCCTCGGCATCGGCCAGTGCGGGAATTGCGCGGGCCGACGTGAACGACGTGGCCTCGATCCGCGCAAAGCCGCAATGGGCCAGCGCGTTGACAAAGGCGACCTTGCCTTCGGTGGGCACGACGAACGGCTCGATCTGCAAGCCGTCGCGCGGCGCCACTTCGTTGATTTCGATCTTCGCCGGTCCGGCCAGCGGATGGTTCTGGGTACTCATGCAATCACTCCACGGGCACGCAGGTCGGCAATGGCCGCCGCGTCGAAGCCGGCCTGCGCCAGCACGTTGTCGGTATGCTCGCCCAGCGTGGGCGCACGGTCGTGGATGGCGCCGGGATTCCCCGACAGCTTCGGGATGATGCCCGGTACTTCCACGCTCAGGCCCTTGGCGGACGTCACCGTTTCGATGACTTCGCGGGCGCGGTAGTGCGGATCTTCGGCGATGTCCTTAACGGTGTAGATGCGGCCGGACGGCACATCGGCGCCGCGCAGCACTTCGAGCGCCGACGCCACGGTCTGCGTGCGGGTCCACTCGGCAATCGCGGCATCGATCTCGTCCACGCGCTTCACGCGGCCGTCGTTACGCGCCAGGTCCGGGTCATCGCCCAGGTCCTCGCGCCCCATCGCCGCCATCAGGCGCTTGAAAATCGCATCGCCGTTCGCGGCAATCAGCACGTAATCGCCGCAGCCGCATGGATAGGCATTGGACGGCGCGATACCGGGCAGCGCGCCACCCGCCGGCTGGCGCACGGCGCCAAACGCGGAGTATTCCGGCAGCAGGCTTTCGCTGAGATTGAACAGCGACTCGTAGAGCGCCACGTCGATGACCTGGCCGACGCCGCCGCGCGCATCGCGTTCATAGAGCGCCAGCAGCACGCCCAATGCGCCATGCAGGCCCGCGATGGTGTCCCCCAGCGACAGTCCGGCGCGCACCGGTGGGCGCCCCGGTTCACCGGTCAGGTGACGCAGACCACTCATGGCCTCGGCCACCGCCGCAAAGCCCGGTTCGTCGCGCTTCGGGCCGGTCTGGCCGTAGCCCGACACGCGCAGCATGATCAGCTTCGGGTTGGCCGCGTGCAGCACATCCCAGCCCATGCCCCACTTTTCCATCGTGCCCGGGCGGAAGTTTTCGATCAGGACGTCGGCCTCGGCAGCCAGCTTGCGCACCAGGGCCTGCCCTTCTGGCTGGCGCAGGTCGATCGCGATCGACTCCTTGTTGCGCGACTGGGCTTCCCACCAGACCGAGGTATCGTCGTGCAGCATGCGCCATTTGCGCAGCGGATCGCCCTGTCCGGGCGGCTCGACCTTGACCACATGCGCGCCGAAGTCCGCCAGGGTCTTGGCGGCAAAGGGGCCGGCAATCAGCTGGCCCAGTTCCAGGACCTTGATGCCGTTGAGAATCTGTTGCGCCATGTTGGAAGTGTCTCCGTGAATCTGACCCGTATCTGGGAATAGGCTTTGTTTCGACGGAGTGTGCTACAGCGCGGGGTGATCCGGAATCGGCATTCCGGAAAGCGGGTTTTCTCGGAATGCGAAAGATTGGGGCTAACCCTGACGGGGGGATGGGTCAACTTCAGCGCCGGCGATGCCGTTATTCGTGGGCAAACTCCCAGGGGCGTTTCGCCCCGCCACCCTCCACAGCGGCCCCCGACGCCATGCGATTTCCCCGCCTTTGCCGGATTCTCTGCGCCGCCTGTGCCTGCCTGGCATCGACCGTTGCGCTCGCGCAGAGCACCACCATCGTGCTGTATTCGGAGGCTGGCCAGCGGCCGCAGTCGTACGAGGAAAACGGCACGCCCAAAGGCGCGTACATCGACAACCTGCAGCGCGTACTCAGGCGGATGCCGCCTGAATTCAAGGTCGAGATCCGCTTTGCGTCCTGGGCGCGCACCGTGGAAGAGGCCCGCAACGGCAACAGCGCGGGCATCCTGGGGGTCTACTATCGACCCAAGGAACGGCCGTTTCTGAATCATTCGAAGCCGTTCTACTCCGAGGACGTGGCGGTGCACTGCAACCGCGACGCGATTGCCGGCCGCACCTTTCACACCTATCCGGACGACTTCGCCGGCCTGAAATTCGGCAACCAGCGCAGCTATCTGGCTCCCGGCCCGCGTTTCTTCGAGTTTGCCCGCGAAGGTAAGATCGAAATCGTCGAAGGCCACGAATTCCACGACTTGGTCAAGAAGATGCTGGTTGGAGAGATCGACTGCGTGGTCAACCCGAGCGCCGTCATCAACGAGGCGCTGGTCGCACTCGAAGCGCGCGGCCTGCCCGAGCGCATGCGCTACAAGTCCAGGCGCGTGCTGAATATCCGTACCGAGACCGTCCATATTGGCTTCAGCAAGAAATACGAGGAAACGCATCCGGAACTCGCCCGGTTCCGCCTGCTGTTCAACAAGGCGGCGGATGAATAGAATCCTTCCCTGAATCCTTCAGGATCGAGCCCTTCATGCCACTGCTGCCACCGGTTCATTCGATCCGGAACAGGATGATCGTGCTGTTCATCGTTGTCACCACGACAACGCTTGGGGCCTTTGCCGCGCATCGCCAATGGCAGTTGCACCAGGAACTCGAACACCGCTTCGAGCGGGCGCGCGCGGAAATCATGGAAGGTCTGGGGCAAAGCCTGGCCGAACCGGCCTGGGCGCTCAACGTCGGCATCCTGCGCAGCCGGCTCGAAGGGACGCTGGTGCATCCAGAAGTTTCCGAGGCCTGCATGTTCTCGCCCGACCGCAAGGAGGCCTATGCCACCGCCGGGCATCCCGCCGCGCCGGGCCGGGCGGCCTGCACCGCGGCCGGCCCGAACGACGTGCTGAGCGAGGTGCAGATCTATCCGCCGGCCAATATCGACGCCGCGCGCCGGGAGCAGGCCATCGGCACCGCCGTCATCCGGTTTTCACACGACCCCATGCACAAGGCGTTGCGCAAGGCGATGATCCAGGGCGTGACCGAAGTGGCCGCCATCGACGTCGTGCTGGTGCTGCTGCTGACGTTCGGCCTGCGCATGGTGTTCCGCCCGCTGGAGCATCTGCAGCGCGCGCTGTTCCAGCTGGCTTCCAGCCACGGCGACGAACCCGACGAGCTGTCGCGGCTAGGCCGGACCGAGTTCGATAGCGTGATCGACGGGTTCAACCAGGTCCTGCGCAAACTCAAGCTGATCATCGCCGAACGGACCGAAGCCGAACTGACGGTACGCGCCGCGATCCAGCGCAGCCACGAAGCGTTTGCGCAGATCCAGGCTACCCAGGCGGAGCTGGTCGAGAAAAATTTACAACTCGAAGCGCTATCCAAGACCGACCAGCTGACCGGCGTCTTCAACCGCCGCCACCTCGACGCCGTACTAATCAGCGAACTCGAACGCCATCGCCAGGATGGCAGCCTGTTTTCCATCATCCTGATCGACGTGGACCGCTTCAAATCCATCAATGACAATCACGGCCACCAGATCGGCGACCGGGTACTGGTGGAACTGGCCGAGCGCATCCTCGAAGCCACGCGCGACGCCGATACCGTAGGCCGCTGGGGCGGCGAGGAATTCCTGATCATCTGCCCCGATACCAGCCCGCAGGCTGCCGTGCAGTTTGCCGAACGGCTGCGCCGCACGGTGTCGGAGCGGCATTTTCCTGTGACGGGCGCGATGACGGCGAGCCTTGGCGTGGCCAGCGTGCAGACGGGAGACACGATCCACGGCATGATCTCGCGCGCTGATCAGGCGCTATATCGTGGCAAGAAAAACGGGCGGGATCGGGTCGAATATGCCGACGAGGGCGTGACGACGCCGTAGGTCAGAACGGCGCGCGTTCGCCGCAAAGATGGGTGATCAGCAGCCTTGCCGAAACCGTCAGCCCGGCTGGATCGCGCATGCCGATCAGCAACGACCGGCGCGCCCAGGCATCGCGCAATCCCACCAGAGACAAACCCATCGACTTCACGTGCGGTTCGGCCGCGATGCGCGGCAGCACGCCGACGCCCAGCCCCGCCATCACCATGCGGCACATCGCATCGAAGCTGCGCACCTGGATACGCAGGCGGAACTGGCGTTCGAGCCGGCTGCTTTCCTCCAGCAGTCGCGCGGCCAGCGAGGTCACCTGCGGCAGGCTGACAAAGTCGTATTCGAGCGCATCGGCGTAGTGCACCGGCCCGTTTTGCGCGAGCGGGTGGCCCGGCGGCGTGATGATGACGAGTTCATCCTGCCGGTACTCCACCGTGACCAGCCCGGTGCACGGCGTGCGGTCGGCAAAGATCCCCACATCGGCACGGTTTTCCATCAGCGCTGCGACGATATCGCTGCTGTTGTGCTCTTCGAGTTCGATGCGGATGGTCGGATGCTGGCGCATGAACTGCGCCAGATCGTCGGGCAGGAACTGGGTAATCGCCGACGTGTTCGCGCAGACGCGCACCTGGCCACGCACACCCGAGGCGTAGTCGGACATCACGCCCGCCATACGCTCCACGTCCTGCAGGATCGTCAGCGCGTGGTGAAAGCAAGCCTGGCCAGCCTCGGTCAGCTGCACCCCGGCCGCATGGCGGAAGAACAGCGGCGCGCCGACCGCCGTTTCCAGGTCAGAAATCCGTTTGCTGGCGGCCGCCACGGCCAGATGCGACTGCCGCGCGCCAGCGGAGATGCTGCCCTGCCGGGCGACGGCGACGAACAGGCCAAGCGTGACAAGGTCGAAGCGCGCCAGGTTCATGGTCAGAGTGTGCGGCGGTCCATCACGGCGCGGGCGATGGTGCCCGCGTCGACATATTCAAGTTCGCCACCCACCGGCACGCCGCGCGCCAGGCGCGACACCTTCAGCCCACGCGCCTTCAGCATTTCGCCGATGTAGTGCGCGGTGGCTTCGCCTTCGCTGGTGAAATTAGTGGCAACGATCACCTCCGTGGCCGGGCCGCCGTACTCGGGATCGGTGGCGCGCGCCAGCAGGCGATCAAGATGAATTTCCTTCGGGCCGATGCCATCGAGCGGCGACAGCCGCCCCATCAGCACGAAATACTGGCCGCGGTAAGTCAGCGTCTGCTCGATCATGACCTGGTCGGCAGGCGTTTCCACCACGCAGAGCAGCGAGGCGTCGCGGTCAGGGTCGCGGCACGTCTCGCAGATCTCCTGCTCGGTGAACGTATTGCAGCGCTCGCAATGGCGAATGCCATCGGCGGCCCCGCGCAGGGCGTCGCCCAGCTTGCGAGCGCCGTCGCGGTCGTGCTGCAGCAAGTGATACGCCATGCGCTGGGCCGATTTCGGCCCCACGCCGGGTAGCACCTTGAGCGCCTCGATCAGCGCCTGCAGCGAGGTGGGCGGGGCCGCTCTCATGACAGCTCCGCCAGAGTCGTTCCGAGCATCAGGGCAGCGATCAGAACGGCAGCTTGAAGCCCGGGGGCAGCGGCAGGCCGGACGTCATCGAACCCATTTTTTCCTGGCTGGTTGCCTCGGCCTTGCGCACGGCGTCGTTGAACGCGGCGGCCACCAGGTCTTCCAGCAGGTCCTTGTCGTCGGCCAGCAGGCTCGGATCGATCGTCACACGCTTCACGTCGTTCTTGCAGGTCATGAGCACCTTCACGAGACCGGCGCCGGACTGGCCCTCGACCTCGATCTGGGCCAGCTGCTCCTGCATCTTCTTCATGTTTTCCTGCATCTGCTGGGCTTGCTTCATCAGCCCGGCCAGTTGACCTTTCATCATGGAATCACTCCTTGGATATGTGTGTGTTGGATTGGGCGGCGCTGCGTGACTTGTGTTCGCGCGCCCGCCTCTTGAATTCAGGCAGCGCGGGGCTGCACGGAACCAGGCACGATCTGTCCGCCGAACTCGCGCAGCAGGCCCTGTACAAACGGGTCGCGGTCGATCTCGGCCTCGGCTTCGCGCTGGCGCTCGGCGCGCGCCGCGGCATCAACGGCCGCCGCGGTATGCGTGACGGCGCCAATTTCGCATTGCACGCGCACGTCGACCTTGAAATGCTCGATGAGCGCGGTCTGCAGACGTTCGGCCACGCTGGCTTCGGCAATCGCCGCCACCGGCACGCGCAAATGCAGCGTACGGCCAACCACGCGATGCAGCTCGCTCTGGTGCGCCAGCTGCTGCGCCAGGCCCTTCAACGGCAGGCCGGCAGCCAGTGCCGGCCAGTCGCCCGTGAATACTGCCGGCGTGCCATCGTCGGCCGCGCTTGGCGCCACCGGCGGTACGGCAGGCGCCAGGGGCGTCGCTGGCACGGGTTCGGGTTCCGGCTTGCGCGCCTGCGCCGGTGCAGGCGCGGCACGACCGCCGCCACGCGGTGCGCGATCGAAACTCGCGGCTTCAAAGCCGTTGTCGTATCCGCCAAAGCTCGGGTCAAAGCCCGGATCGCTATCGTACGGGCCGATCACCGGCATGTCGGACGGCATGGACTCCCACGGCGGCACGTCGCTGCCACCGGCGGCTTCCCACGGCGGCGCCTCGGCGGACGGCTTTGCCTGCGGGGCCGGCTTGGCCGACGGGGCGGCGCGCTCGCGCACTGGCTCCGGCGCGGCCGGTGCCTGCTCGACGGCGGGCGCCGCGGCCGCAGCCTGATCGATTGGCGCGGATACCGGCGCCGTAGCGGTTGCCTGACGCCCTGCCGAAGGCGGGCGCAGCGGCTGTGCCGCCGGCCGCTGGCTTGCCACGGCGGCTGCCGCCGCACCGGCCATCGGCGGTGCACCGGCGCCGGCCGGACGGGCGGCACCCTTGCCTGCCGACGCCTGGCGCGCAGCTTCCAGCGCAGCGCGGGCCGGCGACATTGCCGTACGGCTGCTGGCCGAAGGCGCTGCCGGTGCAGCGGGCGCAGCCTGTACGGCGGGCGCTACCGGTCTGGCGGGCGCGGACGCCTCACCAGATGCTGGCAACGCCACAGGGGCAACGGCAGGCGCCGGGGTTACAGGCTTTGCCATGTCCGGGGCCGGATTCGGATTCGAACGCGCCTCGACCTTTGGCGCCGCAGCCGGGGTAGCAACCGGCTCGGCCGCGGCCACAGGCGCAGCCGACATCGCGCGAGGCGCTGCCGCTGGCGGGTTCGCGGGACGCGGCCGTGCCACCGGCTGGCCGCCACCGCCCTGCCCACCCGCCGGTGCCGACGGGGCGGCCGACGGACGGAAGGCCAGCATCCGCAGCAGCGTCATCGTAAAGCCGGCGTATTCGTCGGGCGCCAGCGCAAGCTCGCTGCGGCCAAGATTGGCGATCTGGTAGAACAGCTGGATTTCCTGCGCATCGAACAGGCCGGCCAGACGGCGCACGTCCTCGGCCTCGGGCCATTCGTCCTGCACCGACGCAGGCACGGCCTGCGCCAGCGCGACCTTGTGCAGCAGCGAACCCAGATCCTGCAGCGCACCGGCGAACGACAGGCTGCGGTCCGCCATCGAGTCGGCGATGCCCAGCATCGACGCGCCATCCTCGGCGGCCAGTGCATCGAGCAACTGAACCAGATAGCTCTGGTCGATCGCCCCCAGCATGCCGCGCACGGCGTCCTCGGACACCTGCCCCGCACTGTAGGCGATGGCCTGGTCGGTCAGCGACAGCGCGTCGCGCATCGATCCGTGAGCGGCCTGCGCTAGCAGGCGCAGCGCGCTGCCATCGTGGCTGATGCCCTCCTGGCCCAGGATGTTATCCAGGTGCGAAACGATGTGCCCCGGCGGCATCTGCTTCAGGTTGAACTGCAGGCAGCGCGACAGAACGGTGACAGGGATTTTCTGCGGATCGGTGGTAGCCAGGATGAACTTGACGTGCCCAGGCGGCTCTTCCAGCGTCTTCAGCATCGCGTTGAAGGCGTGGTTGGTCAGCATGTGCACTTCGTCGATCATGTAGACCTTGAAGCGGCCGACCGTCGGCGCATAGACCGCCTTGTCGAGCAACTGTGCCATTTCGTCGACACCGCGGTTGGACGCCGCGTCCATCTCGATGTAGTCGACGAACCGCCCGCTGTCGATCTCCTGGCAAGCCTTGCACTGCCCGCACGGCTGCGCGGTGATGCCGCCGCTGCCGTCAGCGCCGGTACAGTTGAGGGCCTTGGCCAGAATCCGGGACAACGTGGTCTTGCCAACGCCCCGCGTGCCGGTGAACAGGTAGGCGTGATGCAGCCGTTGCTGTTCCAGCGCATGCGTGAGCGCGCGCACCACGTGCTCCTGGCCGACCAGCGTGGTGAAATCCCGTGGGCGCCATTTGCGCGCTAGAACTTGATAACTCATGGCGGCGATTGTAGCAAAAGGCGGACCTGAAATTTCGGAACCGGGCGGACAAATCCCCGTCAGTCCACCCCCACGAACCCGCCCGTCTGGTGGGCCCACAGGCGTGCGTAGAGTCCGCCGCGTGCCAGCAGTTCCGCATGGGTGCCGGTCTCGGCGATATGGCCGCCGTCCAGCACCACCAGCCGGTCCATCCGGGCGATCGTCGACAGCCGGTGGGCAATGGCGATCACGGTCTTGCCCGCCATCAGCGCCTCCAGGCTTTCCTGGATGGCCGCCTCGACCTCCGAGTCCAGCGCCGACGTTGCCTCGTCGAGGATCAGGATCGGTGCGTCCTTGAGCAGCACCCGGGCAATGGCGATGCGCTGCCGCTGGCCGCCAGACAGCTTCACGCCACGCTCGCCCACCAGCGCCGCAAGCCCCCGGTTGCCGTGCGTATCCACAAGATCCCCGATGAAATCGTCGGCCTTGGCCCGGCGCAGTGCCTCGTGCAGCTCCGCATCGGTGGCATCGGGCCTGCCATAGCGCAGGTTGTCCCCGATCGACCGGTGCAGCAACGACGTGTCCTGCGTCACCATCCCGATCTGGGCGCGCAGGCTTTCCTGCGTGACGCCGGCCACGTCGTGCCCGTCGATCAGGATCCGGCCCGTTTCCACGTCATAAAGGCGCAGCAGCAGATTTACCAGCGTGGACTTTCCGGCGCCCGACGGCCCCACCAGGCCGATCTTCTCGCCCGGCCGAACTGTCAGGTTGACGTTTTCGATCACACCGCCGCCCTTGCCATAGTGGAAGCCGACGGCATCGAAGCGGACCTCGCCCCGCGTGATCGCCAGCGGGTGCGCGTCCGGGTGGTCCAGTACGCGCCGTGGCATGGCAATCGTCTTCATGCCGTCCTGCACCTGGCCAATGTTGTCGAAGATGCCGTTGACCACCCACATGATCCAGCCGGACATATTGCTGATTCGGATGACAAGCCCGGTCGCCAGCGCAATGGCACCCGTACTGACGATGCCGGCATTCCATAGCCACAGCGCCACACCGGTGGTGCCGGCGATCATCGCCCCGTTCATGGCGGTGACCGTGACATCCATCGCGCTAATCGTGCGCCCGGCCATGCGGTTCCGGTAGGTCTGCTCGGCCATTGCTTCGCGCGCGTAGTCTTCCTCGCCGCGCGTATGCGCGAACAGCTTGAGCGTCGTGATGTTGGTGTAGCCGTCGACGATACGGCCCATCAGCTGCGAACGGGCTTCGGTGGCGCGCACCGAGCGCTCTTTTACGCGGGGCGTGAAAAACAGCATCGCGGCGACGAAGCACGCAATCCAGATCAGCAGCGGGATCATCAACCGCCAGTCGGCCTGGGCAAACAGCAGCAGCGACGTGGACGCGTAGATCAGCACATGCCAGAGCGCATCCACGGCCTGCACGGCCGAGTCGCGCAGCGAGAAGCCGGTCTGCATGATCCGCTGCGCAATGCGTCCCGCGAAATCGCTCTGGAAGAACGACAGGCTCTGCTTGAGCACGTACCTGTGGTTCTGCCAGCGGATCATGTTGGCCAGATTCGGATTGATGATCTGATGCACGAGCACATCGTGCAGCCAGACCATCAGCGGCCACAGGAACAGCGCGACAAACGCCATCCACAGCAACTCGTTGCGGTGGCGCGCGAAGAAGCCGCCGTCGGGAGATTCCCGCGCCAGGTCGACCAGCCGGCCCAGAAACGTGAACAACGACACTTCCACCAGCGCGCCGACAAACCCTACGATCAGCAGCGCCGCAAAAACGCCCCAGACCTCGCGCAGGAAGTGGGCGTAGAAGCGCCAGACGCTGTCAGGCGGCTGCGTGTCGGGAAGCCCGCGAAACGGATCGATCAGTCTTTCCAGGCGGCGGATAAGCATCGGCTGTCCTCGTCGGCAGACATCAAACCGGTGATGATACGCCCATGAAAAAGCCCCGCCGGAAGGCGGGGCTTATGGGGTGACTATCCTTCCCCTGAACGCGGGAAAGGCGGCCAGCGGCATGCGTCAGTGAATCACCATCAACGTGAACGGATGCACGTAGGCCTGCAGCGTCACGAACAGGCCAACCAGGATGGCCAGCACGATCGAATGGAAGAACACGTAGCGCAGGATCTCGCCTTCGTGGCCGTACCACTTGGTAGCGGTGGACGCCACGACGATCGATTGCGCATCGATCATCTTGCCCATCACGCCACCGGAGCTGTTGGCCGCGGCCATCAGCGTCGGCGACAGGCCCAGTTGCTCGGCCGTGGTCTTCTGCAGGCCGCCGAACAGCACGTTCGACGCCGTGTCGGAGCCGGTCAGTGCCACGCCCAGCCAGCCCAGCATCGTACCGAACAGCGGGTACAGCACGCCGGTCTGCGCAAACGCCAGGCCCAGCGTGGCGTCCAGGCCCGAGTAGCGGGTCAGGTAGCCGATACCGAACATCGCGCAGATGGTCAGCAGCGAATAGCGCACGAGCTTGATGGTCTCCCAGTATTCCTTGAACAGGCGCGGAATCGAGTAGCCCATCATCACACCGCCGACAATGGCCGAGACCAGGATGCCGGTGCCCGCCATCGACAGCACGTTGAAGTTGAACACGGCGCCTTCGGCAATTTCCTTCGCCACAACGGGCGGGCCCTTGATGATCGCCTTGTCCAGACCCGGGATCGGGTACTTCCACGCCCAGATGCCGTCCATCAGCTTCTTGAACTCCGGAATGCCCCAGACGAACACGAACACGGTCAGGATCACCCACGGCATCCAGGCCTTGACCACCGAGATACCGACCGATGCGGCCGTGGCACGGGCGTCGGCTTCAAGCGCTTCCGGATGATCCACCTTCGAGTCGTCGTGGCGGCCGAGGATCCGCGTCGAGGTCCAGATCTCCTTCGGATGCCAGACCTTCAGGAACATCGTCAGGCAGCCCATCGAGATCAGCGCCGAGATCACGTCCACCAGCCACGGGCCGTGGAAATTCGACACCAGGAACTGCGGCACCGCAAAGCTCACGCCCGCCACCAGAATCGCCGGCCAGATCGCGAGCATGCCGCGGAAACCCGCAAACGCCCAGATCAGCCAGAACGGCACCAGCACGGAGAAGAACGGCAGTTGCCGGCCGATCATCGCGGACAGTTGAACCTGGTCGATCCCGGTCACCGACGACAGGCCGATGATCGGAGCGCCCAGCGCGCCGAACGCCACCGGCGCGGTGTTGGCGATCAGCGCCAGACCCGAGGCAGCCAGCGGCGAGAAGCCCAGCCCGATAAGAATCGCGCCGGTCACGGCCACCGGCGTGCCGAAGCCCGCCGCGCCTTCGAAGAACGCGCCGAAGCTGAACGCCACCAGCAGCAGTTGCAGACGGCGGTCTTCGGTCACGCCGGAGATCGAGTTCTGCAGCACCTTGAATGACCCGTTCAAGGTTGTCAGCCGGTGCAGGAAGATGATGTTTAGGACGATCCAGCCAATCGGGAACAGGCCGGACACGATGCCAAGCCCTGCCGCCTTGCCGGCCATTGCCGCGGGCATGCCGAACACGAACGACGCGACGACGACGCCGACCACCAGCGCCAGCCCGGCCGCCAAGTGCGCCTGCATGTGAAAGAACGCCAGCGCGGCAAGCAGCACGGCGACCGGAACCCCTGCAGCAATGGTCGAAAGCGCCATGCTGCCTAGCGGGTCATAGACTTGACTCCACACGATTGAATCCTCCTCTGGTTGATGCGGCTGCCTGCCTCTGACGGGCCTGGACATCCGGACGACATTTGTCCGCATAAGCGGCGCAAGCGCCGCCCTACGGACAGAAAGGGGATTGTAAGGACGGGGTTCCGGCCCTCCGCCCAAAATCCTGTCATCGACTCCATGAGCCGGATTCAGGGATCAGGGTTTATGCGGGGGCAGACTGGCGCACCTCACCCTCCTCGCGCGGAGAGTACTCCTTAAAACGAACGTTCGAAACAAGAATGTGATGGACGCGCGACCCACCCTGGTGCGTCGCGTGTCACCTTGCCCGCCAACCCGGACGGGTCAGCCGCATTCCCCCACGTAGCCGCAGTTCGCGCACTTGGCGCAGCCGTCGACCTTATGCAACGCATGGGCGCCACACTCGGGGCAGGTCTTGCCGGTGCCGATGCCCGAAGCGGACGTCGCGGCGGGCGAGGAATGGGCCGGGACGGCCAACGCCACTGCCGCTTCGCCACCATCGCGGCGCGCCAACCGGGCCGCCAGCGCCGCCACGGGCACCTGGCCGCCTTCGTCGTCCAGGAAACCGCGCTTGATCAGGATGCGCTGCAGCGCATAGCTGAGCGCCGCCACTTCGGAGTCATGGAAGCGCGGCACCTCCGTGCCATCCTGCCGCACCAGCGAGCCATAACGCACCGTGCCCTTGTCCCACACCACGCTGCGCATGTCGGCCAGCGCCTTGGCAATCGGTCCGCCCGAACGCGCCACCATCGACAGCAGGCGCATCGTCGATGTAATCCACTGCTGCCCTTCCGACCGCTGGCCCGCGGGCATGAAGAACTCGATCGGCCGCTCGATCGTCACGGGCTTGCCACCAATCGCACCCGATACCCGCATGAAATTCACGGTCAGGTAGACGGTCTTGTGCCCTTCATAGGTCAGGTACTCCACCTTCGACGTAACGCCCTCGAGGTCTCCGAGCGGGCGGCTGCCGAACGGCCGCGTCAGCGGATCGTCGTCGCTCTGCGCGGTTGGCGCTGCCGGCGCCTCTGCCGCCGGCGTCACGGACAGCACCGCGCCCAGCACCTGGTTCGGCCGGTAGGTGGCCAATCCCTTCAGGCCAGCCTTCCACGCTTCCAGATACAGGTTGCGGAACGCCTCGTACGGATAGTCCTCGGGCACGTTCACGGTCTTGCTGATGCTGGTATCGATATACGGCTGCACGGCTTCGAGCATGCGCATATGGTCGAGCGCTGACATCTGCAACGCGGTGACAAAACTGTCGGGCAAGCGCTCCATGTCACCGCCCAGATGGCGATACAGGCGCCACGCGTGGTCCGCCACCTCGAACATGCGATAGCTGTCGTCCGGCATGCGCTTGCGGCGGTTGTAAGTCCATGAGAACGCCGGCTCGATACCGTTCGACGCATTGTCCGCGAACGCCAGCGTGATGGTGCCGGTGGGCGCGATCGACAGCAGATGCGAATTGCGCAGGCCATGCGTGCGAATCGCGTCACGCACGGTCTCGGGCAGGCGGCTCACGAAGCCGCCACGCAAATAGGCATCGGCGTCGAACAGCGGGAAGGCGCCCTTCTCGTCGGCCAGTTCCACCGACGCCAGATAGGCGTGGTCGCGCATCGTTTCCGAAATCCGGCCCGCCAGTGCGCGCGCTTCGTCCGTGTCATAGCGCAGACCCAGCATCACGAGTGCGCTGCCCAGGCCAAGGAAACCCAGCCCGATGCGGCGCTTGGCCTCGGCTTCTGCCCGCTGCTCCGGCAGCGGCCAGAACGTGACGTCGAGCACGTTGTCGAGCATACGGGTCGACACGCGCACCACTTCGGCAAACGCCGCAAAGTCGAAGCTGGCCTCGTCGGTGAACGACTGGCGTACGAACCGCGTCAGGTTGATCGATCCCAGGCAGCAGCAGCCATACGACGGCAGTGGCTGCTCGGCGCAGGGGTTCGTGGCCTCGATGGTTTCGCAGTAGTAGAGGTTGTTGTCGGCGTTGATGCGCGACAGGAACAGGATGCCCGGCTCGGCATGGTCGTAGGTGGCATGCATGACCTGGTCCCACAGGCGCCGCGCCGGCATGCGTTGATACACCCACTGGCCGTCGTCGCGCCGGTAGGCGCCGGCCTCGATCACATCCATGCCCGGCTCCGCCTCATGGACGAGCTCGATTTCTTCGTCCGCTTCCACCGCGCGCATGAATGCGTCGGTCACGCCGATCGAAATATTGAAGTTGGTGAGTTCGCCGCGGTCCTTCGCGTGGATGAAGCTTTCGATATCGGGATGGTCGCAACGCAGGACGCCCATCTGCGCGCCGCGCCGCGCGCCCGCCGATTCCACGGTGGCGCACGATGCATCGAACACTTTCATGAACGACACGGGCCCGGACGCCCGCGAATGCGTGGCGCGTACCAGCGCGCCACCAGGCCGGATCGACGAAAAGTCATAGCCGACCCCGCCGCCACGCCGCATGGTCTCGGCGGCCTGGGCCACGGCGGTATAGATGCTGGGCTTGCCGCCCTTTGCTTCGGAAACGGAGTCGCCCACGGGCTGCACGAAGCAGTTGATCAGCGTGGCCTGGATGCCCGTGCCCGCGGCGGAATTGATGCGTCCGGCTGGCACGAAGCCATTTTCGAGCGCCCAGAGAAAACGCGCGGCCCAGGTATCGCGGTGTTCGGCCGACTCGGCTTCCGCCAGCGCGCGCGCCACACGGCGGCGCACGTCGTCGATGCTGCGCTCTTCGCCCTTGGCGTATTTCTCTTGCAGGACTTCGATGGAAATGTCTTGCGGCACGAGTGCGCCGCGGAGGATCTGGTCGTTTGCGTTCATGCCCAACCTGTCGTCTAGGTGAGAACCGGATTAGCTGAAACAATCCGGCTGAAAATTGCCGTCCGCCATGCTGCCAGCATGGCCGCGCAATACCCCGGTGTCAGATCAAAACTCAGTTGAACTACTTCGTAGAACAACGAAATTGGGAACGTTGTCCCAGGTTGGGTTACAATGCCGGTCGGACGGGCCTCCTCGCATGGCGGCGCGGTCAACCTGGTCAGGTCGGGAACGAAGCAGCCACAGCCGTTTTCCGCCAGTGCCGAGGGTCAGGCTCGTCCCCCTTCCTCTTTACCCCTTCCCGTTTCCTTGGCTGTCAATATCTTACGCCAGACCAGGGAATCCAGCGGCCTGCGTGTTCCTTCTGTGTGTCACTGTAGCAACCGCTGATCCGACGAAAAATCCGTTGAAGTCCCGGCCCCAAAGCCATGTTCCGACTGGCTCCGCACGGAGCTTCCGGCGGCGTACGCTTCGGCCAATCCTCATGGGGTAACATGCGCGATTCGACGCAGCCCCCCCGGCGCCTGACCACATTCCTGATGAAGATTTCGCATTCCGTCCAAAGCGAGCTGTTCGACACTCCAGTACTACTGTCCAAGACCCGCTCACAATTGGACACGGAACAGTCCGGCACTTTCACTCCGAACATGAAGTTGCCGGTTCACCGCTGGTTCCGGTATTCCGCCGGCTTTTCTTCGGAATGGGCCGGCAGCGTAATCTCCCAGTACGGCGCAAAGGTGGTGTTGGACCCCTTCGTTGGTTCCGGCACCGTTTGCGTGGAAGCTGACCGCCAGGGCGTTGCTTCGTACGGCGTTGAGTCCCATCCGTTTGTGTATCGTCTGGCAAGGGGAAAGCTGTCGTGGGCGGCTTCAGCAAGCGAATTCGAGCAAGCTATCGCTCTCGTTGAAGACATGGCCGCGCGTTCGCCTTTCAAGGCTCCGCCAAGCGTTCCGACACTTCTCGAGAAGTGCTACGAACGGGAAACGCTGATTCATCTGCTCAAATTGAAAGCGGCGTGCCTAAAGGTAGCGCCGTCTTTATCCGAAGATATCAGGGCATTGCTGTTTCTCGCAGTCAACTCAATCCTTCGGCCCTCCAGCCACGTGGGCACCGCCCAATGGCAATACGTATTGCCAAACAAGCGCAAGGTGAATGTCACCACGCCCACGGAGGCATTGTCCGCGCAGGCGGCAATCATGCTCGCTGATATGTCGTACATGCAGCGAGAGCAGGCCGAAAGAAAGGCAATACTGTTGCAGAGCGATGCGCGCACGTTGGCAGGTGTGCCTGACGGATCGATTGACCTCGTGGTGACTTCACCGCCGTACGCCAACAACTATGACTACGCGGATGCCACCAGACTCGAAATGACGTTCTGGGGCGAAGTCGAATCTTGGGGCGACCTTCATGAAACGGTGCGCAAATACCTGATCTGCTCAAACTCGCAGCACGCGTCAAAGGAACGACTCGTACTGGAGTCGTTGCTGGCACGACCGTCCGTGGAACCCATCCGAGCGGAACTGACAAACGTCTGTCAGGAACTGGCGGTTGTGCGCACCACCAAAGGTGGGAACAAGGCCTATCACACGATGCTGGCCGCGTACTTTGCCGATATGGGCGAGACTTTCAAGGCGTTGCGCCGGGTCACAACGAGTGGCAGCACACTCTGCCTGGTGATTGGCGACTCCGCACCCTATGGTGTTCATGCACCAGCAGAGAAATGGTTCGGCGAACAAGCGCTCGCGTTTGGCTTCCGTGAGTGGTCATTCGAGAAGATCAGGGAGCGCAACGTGAAGTGGAAAAACAGGAAGCACACGGTTCCACTTCACGAAGGCAGACTTTGGATTAAGGGATAAGTATGGCGAGCTCGCCGTCACATAAATTTGGCCAGGATCTAGGCAACCTCCTCGAGCACGTGGTGCTCAATGAAATCCTGAAGCCGCGCCTGGAAGCATTTACCAATGCAAAGCACTATTATCTGGATTGGCAAAAGCAGCGTCCCGCAAGAAACGGCAAGAAGGTTACCTGGCAAGACAAGTATGGCAGCAACCATGACCTGGACTTCGTAATCGAAGTCGGGGGCACGGAGACCCGCATAGGCACGCCCATCGCGTTCATCGAGGCCGCGTGGCGCCGTTACACAAAGCACTCCAAGAACAAGGCCCAGGAAATTCAGGGCGCCATTCTTCCCATCATCGAATTGCATCACCTGTCCGCGCCGTTTTATGGCGCCGTCTTGGCGGGCGAGTTTACCGGTCCAGCGCTGCAACAACTCCGCAACAATCGATTCGCGGTTCTATATATTCCGTACCAAGACGTGGTGGATGCGTTTGCCAGCATCGATTTCGACATAGCCTTCGATGAAAACACGCCGGACGAGGAGTTTGCCAAGGCAAATGAGCGCCTCGCTAATCTGACGCCCGCCGATCGCGAGAAACTCCGAAAGGAATTGTCTCAGGTCTCGAAGGCGGAAACGGACAAGTTCATGAGCACTCTCCAAGGATCGCTTGAGCGGTATATCACGCAGGTATTGCTGATTCCGCTGTACGGCAACGAGGTCAAGGCCATGACCGCAACGGACGCGCTGGAGAAACTCAAAGAGATCGACGCTCATACACCGGCCGGCACGCTGCACAAGATCGAGGTTATTGTCGACTACAACAATAGCGATTCGATTAGAGCGACCTTTGCTGATCAGGCCGGCGCGGAAGCGTTTCTGAAGAAGCTGGAAAACTGATCGATGGCGCACGGTCACCGTTGACCGTGCACCATCAGAACAACGACCCCTGCTGCGTCGTGGCGATTGGTGTCTGCGGATGCGGCGTGGCGCGGAGCGCTTCCGCGTCGATCCATTCGCCCGCAGCGGTAGCCACGCCGGCCTCGATCCGCTTGTCCGGGAACATCGGCTGCACGGCGGCCATATAGCGCCGCAGCTGCGCCCCGTAGGCCGCGTGTTCCTGCGGCAGCAAGCGTTGCTTGTAGTCGATGATCACCACGCGGTCGTCGAACTCCACAAGCCGGTCGATCCGCTGCAGTCGGCCACGATCGTCGTAAAGCTCCACTTCGTTGCGTGCCGACACGGCATCGTGCGCAAACAGCAACGGGCGCAATGCCGGTGCCGCCAGCATTGCGCGTAAATCCGCGACCGCCGCTTCGGCCTGCTGCTGCCACCGCTCGCGCGCCTGGGGCGCACCGCCCCCGGTCAACGGAAACCAGTGCATCACAGTGGCCGCATCGGGCACGCCGGCATAGGCTTCGGGGTAGCGCGTCAGTCGTTCCAGCAGCGCGTGCACCAGTTCGCCGTGGGCGGCGGCCTGCGCGTCGAACACCGTTGATTCCGCGTCATCCTCGAACACATCACCGATACCTGCATCGGCGGCATCGCGGTAGCGCAGCCGGAAATCCGAATACCGCACGCGCTCGCTGGCTGCCGCGAACGCGTCGGCAGTGGTCATTTCCGCTTCCGGGTAAGGCGTCACTTCGTCACCGATGCCCGCTGCTGCCAGCCGGACGTACCAGCTACCGGCAATCTCCGCACCGCTCGATTCTTCCTTCCTGCTGGCGCGGCCCTTGACGCCGCTGACCAGCAAGCCCTGCTGCGCACGCGTCATGGCAACGTAGAGCAGGTTCCAGTTCTCGCGGTCCGCCAGCGCGACCTCGGCCTCGAACATCGGCGCGCGCGCCAGCCCGCGCTCGCTGCGCTTGCCATAGGCGGAAAAATGCCGCGGCTCGGGTGAAGCCGGCGGCCAATCGACGAGGATGCCGCCACGATCGGCGGCAGGGTCGCTGTGATTGGCATCGAGCAGCACCACGAACGGCGCCTCCAGCCCCTTGGCGGCGTGCACGGTCAGGATATGCACGGCATCGAGCTGGCTGTCGCCGGCGTCGTCGGGTTCCGCTTCGGCATCCTCCGCGCCCTCGCCCATGCCTCCTTCGTCGGGACTTTCGTCCTCGTCACCCCGCCGGATTTCCTGCAACTCGTCGATGAACTTGGGCAGGCTCGGGTAACGGCCGCCATCGAGATCGAGCGACAACTTCAGGAAGGCGTCGAGGTTGGCAAGCACCTGCTCACGAATGGCGGATGGCGCGGATTCGGCATAGCGACGCCGCACTTCGCCCTGGTGGTAGATATGGTCGATCAGGTCATGCACGGGCTTGTGCGGCGCCAACGCCAGCCACGCTTTCAGCCGCGCGATGCCACCTTGCAGCGCGTCGGACGTATGCGGCGGCAGGTCATGCGCGACGATGCGCGACCACCAGCCGCCCTCGCCCTCCATCGACGCCAGCAGGATCAGGTCGTCGTCCGTGGCACCCACGATCGGACTCTTGAGCACGTGGGCCAGGTCGAGGTCCGATTCCGGCGTCATCAGGAACGCCAGCAACGCCGAGATATCGAGTGCTTCCAGCGTGGTCAGCAGACCGCCTCGACGCGGACTCAGGCACGGCACACCGGCCTCGCGCAGCGCACGTTCGTAATCGGGCAGATGGGTCTTGCGCCGCACCAGCAGGTGCATGTCGCGCCAGGAGGCCGGACGCGATGTATCGCCCTCGCGCACCGGCACCTGGTTGCGCAGATAGTGCAGCCACGCGGCCACCCGCCGCCCTTCCTCAAAGCGAAGCGAATCGCCCTGCTGCGCACGCGGCTGGGTCAGCGTGTCGCGATGGCCGTCGCCCTGCGCCGCTGACTCATCCTCTTCTTCGGCCGCGTCTTCGGACTCTACCAGGGGCAGCAGCCAGACCGGGCCACCCGGGTCCTTCAGCGCGGTGGTCTGCGTCTCGTACAGCGGATAACGTCCCTCGGTTCGCGCATGGTCGAACACGGCATTGACCCAGTCCAGCACCTCGGGCCGGTTGCGGCGCGTGCGGTTCGTGCGCAGCACGGTGGCACGGAAATCGGCCTGCAGCATGTCGCGTGCGGCATCGAAGAGGCGCGCATCGGCGCGGCGGAAGCGATAGATCGACTGCTTGGGGTCCCCAACCAGGAACACGGTAGGCTTGTCGCCCAACCCCTGGTATCCCGCGAGCCAGCCTTGCAGGATGCGCCATTGAAGCGGGTTGGTGTCCTGGAACTCGTCAAGCAGCAGGTGGCGATAGCGCGCGTCGAGCCGCACCTGCAGATAGGTGGCGGTTTCCTCGTCGGCCATCAGCTTCGCGGCCAGCCATTCCAGGTCCGCGAAATCCATCGCGCGCTGCTCGCCCTTGTAGCGCTGGTAGCGCTCCAGCAGCGCGTCGCCCAGGCGATAGAGCGCAAGGTTGACGGCCAGCACCGCTGCCTCGCAGCGGCGCGCGGCGATCTCGTCGAGCCGCGCGCAATGGTCGGCCATGCGCGCGATCAGCGCCTCGGCCGCGCCCTCGCCGCCACAGACCTTGACCAGCGCCGTGGTGGCCTTCATCGCGCGCGGCTTGCCGGCATCGGTAAAGAACGCGGCGCGCAGCGCGTTGAACGCCTGCGTGGCGGCATCGCCCGGCGCGGTGCCCGCATCGCGCCACGTCCTGATGGCGCGCAGGCCGTCCATCAACCGCGATGCGTGGGTCTGTTCGGTCTTGCCGCCGCGCCCGAACGTCAGTGCGTGTTGCGCGCACTCTTCGAGCCAGTCGTCGTCGACCAGTGCTTCAACCAAAACATCGGCAGTGGCGTCGTCCCCAAGATCGTCGGTCAGCCGCTGCGCGGGATCGCCAGCGTCGCGGAATGCCCACCACTCGTTGCGCGCGTGGAACATGCGGTCAAGCAGGCTGCGCGCCTGGAAATCGCCAATCGCATCGACCAGTTGCTCATACGCCTGGCGCAGCTCGGCATGTTGGGGATGCGCCAGCGCACGCCAGAACGGCGCCCAGGCCTCGCGCTTCATGCGCAGCGCATCCTCGCGCAGCGAGGCACCCGGCACGATGCCCGACGACAGCGGCGCGCCGCGCAGCAGCGTGCCAAACCAGCCGTGGAACGTATCGATGGCCATGCGACCGGGCGATGCCAGCACCTGTGCGTGCAGCAGCCGCGCACGCGGCAACGCGGCGCGCGCCGCATCGGCGTCGAGCCCGCGCATTTCAAGGTGTGCGAGCACCGCCTCGTCGGTGCCGCTGGCAAGTTGCGACAGCACCTCCAGCAGGCGCTCGCGCATCTCTTCGGCGGCCTTGCGCGTGAACGTGATGGCAAGGATCTCGTGCGGCGCGGCGCCGGCCAGCAGCAGCCGCACCAGCCGTGCCACCAGCAGCCATGTCTTGCCGCTACCGGCACAGGCTTCGACCACCACGGAACGCGCGGGATCGCAGGCAGCGCGCGTGAAATCGGCCTCGGCCACAGTCTGGCCGTCACGCAGATAGGCGTGAATATCGTGACTCGCGCTCATGATTGAAGATCGGGCAATGCGGTGGATTCCCAGAAGCCCTTGCGGCACAAGCCACGCGCTTCGCAATAGGTACAGGCAGATGCGTCGCCGAACGCCGGCAGCTTGGCGCCTTGCCGCAGGCGGCCGACGTCCTGCCGCAACTGCCGCTCCAGCCACGTCACGGCAGCCTGGAATTCGGGCAGATCGACTTCGCGTTGCGCACCGGGCGCGCTGTCGCGGCCGCCCTGCTTGACGCCTTCCAGCGCCACCCAACTGCCCGCCACGGCATCGGCACGCAGCAGGCCGTAAAACGCGAGCTGGCAGTCTTCCTCGGCATCGCCGGCCTTGCGGCGCAGTCGGCTGGCCGGCTGCGTCTTGTAGTCGAGCACCGCGTGCGCGCCGTCGGGTCCCTTGTCGAGCCGGTCGATCCGGCCGGATAGCCGCAGCGGCACGCCATCGGGCATCGCCACGTCAACGCCGGCATCCATTTCACCGGCGCGCCATTGCCACCCCATTTCCTCACGCGCGGCTTGCCAGGCCACATACGACGGCAACACTTCGCACCAACGGCGGTAGTAGCTGATCGCGTTGCCATCCTCGGCCATCTGTTTGCCGAACACGGTGTCCGAAATCTGCTGCAGCCGCGCAAGGCGCCGGGCATCGTCGCGCTCCCCCGCGTCATGAATCTCCTGGTGGTATTGCAGCAGGACGCGGTGCAGCAGGTTACCGATGTCGCGCTTTTCCAGGTCGTCGTTCAGCGCTTCAAGGCCGGCCAGGCCGAGCATGCGCCCGGCGAAGAACTGGTACGGACAGCGGCGCAGCATGTTGTAGGCGGCCGCGCTCCAGCGGGCAGGCACGCGCTCGGGGGCCGATGGCGCCGGCATGTAGGCCGGCTGCGCAAAGGTATCCAGCATCTGGGGAGTAGCCCCCGCCTCGATCGACGCACCGGCCCTGGCGCAACAGGCCGACAGTCGCTCGATCCAGCCAGATACATGATGCGGCTCGCCACGGCTGCCGTAGCGTTGCCAGGTCAGCACCACGTCGTCATTGTTCAGCAGGACTTCGGCAAGGTCGCGCGCCTGCTGCGCGAATCGCGCCTCGCGGTCTTCCAGGCCAAGCTCGCGGCGCATCTGGTTCGAGAAGAACATCAGCTCCGCCGCGCTCGATGGCAACTGCGCGTCGTCGCAGCCCACCACCACCACACCGTCAAAGCGGCGCATCCGCGCGCCATTGAGCGGCAGGATCGTGATACGCGCAGGTCCGGATGCCGACGGTTCCTTGTAGGCCACCGTCTCGAGCAGCGCCGCCAGCATCGCGCGGAATTCCTGCTGGTTCAGCGTGGCATGGCTGCCGGTCTCGTCTTCGGATAGCTCTCCCAGGCGCGCCAGCGCATCGAGCAGTTGCTGGCCCGCATCGTCCGAGGCCAAGGCGGCACGCATGCCGAGCGTATCGAGCGTGCTGTCGAGCCGGCCCAGCCAGACGGACAGCGGCTGCTGGGCGTGGCCGCGCGGCCATTGGGCGGACTCGTCGGCCAGCGTGCCAACCAGCATGCGCGCGGCGGCACGGACCTGCAGCATCGTGTCATCGTCATCGATGGCCTCGGCGTCCACCACCGTGCCGCCGGCACGCTCCGCGAACAGATGGCGCAGGCGCGCCCATCCGCCGGTGATCGCGTCGCGCCGGATCTGGCGTTCGAGCAGCGCGATGGCCGCGCCGCGGTGCCCGGCATCGGGCAGACAGAACGGAGACTTGAGCAGGTCCAGCAAGGCGGCGGTATCGCCATCGCGCACCAGTACATCGAACCAACGCATCAGCGCCGCCGCGGCACGTGTGGTGGACAGCTTCCAGCCGGTCTCGTCGCGCACCGGGGCACCCGCGCGCGTCAGTAATGCGCGCGTGCGGCGCGCCACCACGCGATCGTGCGCCACCAGCGCCACGTGCTTGCGGCCTTCGTTGAGCCATTGCACGAGCTGGCTTGCCGCGGCTGCCGCTTCGTCCTCGAATCGGGCGCTGCCGATCACGCGCATGCTCGGCCTTTGTGCCGGCAAAGCCTGTGGCAGAGCCGGAACCGGCGCAGCCTCGACGCCATCGCCACGGCGCGCTTCGGGCCACAGGGCCAGCAGCGTGGCATACCAGTCGGCGTCGTCCGGTGGCTGATCGCCGCCGGTCCAGTCGTAGCCCACCTCGAGCGTCGGCACTGCTTCGCCGGCCTGCAGCAGGAAGCTGGCTTCGATCGGCTCCGGCGGCGTGGGGCCGATCCAGATCACCGGGCCCGCCACCTGCTGCGCCAGCCGTTGCAGCGCACGACGGCGCGCGGGCAAGGGATCGTCGGGGCCTGAAAGCATCTGCCAGAAGGCGAGCACGATCTGCGCTTCCTGCCCGAGAAAACGCTCGGATAGATGGGCGTAAGTACGTTGCAGCGCGCCTTGGAGCAACGCGGCGCGATCGTCGCCATCGACGTCGTCATCCTCGCGGACGGCCGCGTCCTCCAGCCAGCGCGCGCTCAGCTCATCGCTGATCGACAACAGGGTCTGCGCCAGGCCCCATGCGGCGCCTTCAGTCTGCGCACCGAAGGCACGGCGTAGCCAGTCCTGCGCGCGAATGGCCTGCTGCACGGCCAGCAGCCGCGCGGCATGGCTGCGCGCGGGCATCGGTTCCGCTTCGAGATCGGGCGGCAGGTCCAGCAGCCAGTGGCCGAGCGTCAGCACGCGGGGCAGCAAGCGCGGCTGACCCGCCGCGCGTGCGGCGGCATCGAGCGCCTGGCGCACGCCGGGTATCTGCGCAGCCGTCGGCACCACTACGTGCGCGGCCGATGCGGCAGGGCCGCAGTGGTCAAGGAAATACCACGTCGCCGTGGCGGCCTGGTCGAGGAACGACGGGCCGGGAGGAAACGAAAGCCGGGTCATGAATGATTGGGACCAATACGTCCGATGCGTATCCGGGGGCTGCCCGGGGCGCCCCCGATGCGGGCGGCAGCGTCAGTTGCCGCCGCGCTCCAGGCGGGCGCGCAGTTCGCGTGCGGTTTCAAGCAACCCTTCGTATCCCGAGCGCGCGTGCTCGGGCAGATCGGGGTCGCCGATCAGGGTGCCGAGCGTTTCCATCACGCTGTAGATCAACCCCTTGGCAGCGCCGGTTGCAATGCTATCGGACTCGACGGCGCTGCTCAGGTGCGCCAGCGCGTCGCTCAGCTGGTCGGCATCGGGCGCCTGCTGCGCGCCGGCGTCCGGGATATCGGGAGTATCGGTATCGGGCTTGCGAGGATCGGGCGTCATGATCGATGGCCTATGTCGGGAGATGCAGGGTTGGCGCATCCGGCCTGCCATTCTACGCGGTCACGGATGCGATCCGTCCAAGTGGATTCTAGATCATGCCGGGCACGAATTTCTACGGGAATTCCCGACCCCAGGCACCGGCGCGCCCCGCAAATACCTCCAATGAGGGATGCCGATTGAGCCAACCTTTCGGGGCGATTGAAACTATCATCGGCAACAGAGGCCGGGGCGCGGCACAATGTGGCGGTGAGCGTCGATCAGCCTTGCGGCAGGCGGCGCGGCACGGGCAGCTGGGGGACTTGAAATCCGGCAAGCTGGTAACATATCGGCGTCAATGGCGGCGCGTGTCGCCACGCATTGCCGGCCGGCGGCCCTGCACGATCTCGTGTAAGGTAGCGGTTCAGCCCCACGGCAGTTGCCCGTCTTCAACATAAACTGAGCGAAACCAGAGGTTCCCCGCCATGAGCGATCAAATCAAGTATGTGAGCGACGCATCGTTCGACACCGACGTCCTCAAGTCCGACAAGCCCGTACTGCTCGACTTCTGGGCTGAGTGGTGCGGCCCCTGCAAGATGATTGCCCCGATCCTGGACGAAGTTGCAAAGGACTACGGTGACCGCGTGCAGATCGCCAAGATCAACGTGGACGAGAACCAGCAAGTCCCGGCCAAGTTCGGCATCCGCGGCATCCCGACGCTGATCCTGTTCAAGAACGGCGAAGTCGTGGCCCAGAAGGTTGGCGCGCTGTCGAAGTCGCAGCTGACCTCGTTCCTGGACGGACAGGTCTAAGCCATCGGCCTGTTGCCGGAGCCCGACGCTCCGGCCCTGCATGATCCGGCCTCGCGTGCGCCAGCTCTGGCGCGCCGGCCGGATTGTGCTAAGATGCGACCCAACAACTTCCCCGAGCGTTCGCTCATTCTTTCCCCCTTCCCCTAGGTCTTGCCCGTCCGGGCCCCTTCTGTACCCCTTGTCTATGCACCTGACAGAACTCAAATCGCTTCACGTGTCTGCGCTTCTCGAAATGGCGGCTACGCTCGAGATCGACAATGCACAACGGATGCGCAAACAGGAACTGATGTTTGCGATTCTGAAGAAGCGCGCCAAGATGGGCGAAACCATCTACGGAGACGGCACGCTGGAAGTTCTGCCTGATGGCTTCGGTTTCCTGCGCTCGCCGGAAACGTCGTACCTGGCCAGCACGGACGACATCTACATCAGCCCCTCGCAGATCCGCCGCTTCAACCTGCATACCGGCGATTCGATCGAAGGCGAAGTGCGTACGCCCAAGGACGGCGAGCGCTACTTTGCGCTGGTGAAGGTGGACAAGGTCAACGGGCAGCCCCCTGAAGCGGTGAAGAACCGCATCATGTTCGAGAACCTGACGCCGCTGCATCCGAACCGGCCTCTCACGCTCGAACGCGACATCCGCGCCGAAGAGAACATCACCGGCCGGATCATCGACATGATCGCCCCGATCGGCCGCGGCCAGCGCGCGCTGCTGGTGGCATCGCCGAAGTCCGGCAAGACCGTGATGCTGCAGCACATCGCCCACGCGATTGCCAACAACCATCCGGAAGCCGACCTGTTCGTGCTGCTGATCGACGAGCGCCCGGAAGAAGTGACCGAAATGCAGCGCTCGGTGCGCGGCGAGGTCGTGGCATCGACGTTCGATGAACCGGCGATCCGCCACGTTCAGGTGGCCGAAATGGTCATCGAAAAGGCCAAGCGCCTGGTGGAACTGAAGCGCGACGTGGTGATCCTGCTGGACTCGATCACGCGTCTGGCCCGCGCCTACAACACCGTGGTGCCGGCATCGGGCAAGGTGCTGACCGGCGGTGTGGACGCCAACGCGCTGCAACGCCCGAAGCGGTTCTTCGGTGCCGCGCGTAACCTGGAAGAAGGCGGTTCGCTGACGATCATCGCCACGGCACTGATCGAAACCGGCAGCCGCATGGACGACGTGATCTACGAAGAGTTCAAGGGCACCGGCAACATGGAAGTGCACCTGGAACGCCGCCTGGCGGAAAAGCGCGTCTACCCGGCCATCAACCTGAACAAGTCGGGCACGCGCCGCGAGGAACTGCTGATCAAGCCGGAAATCCTGCAAAAGATCTGGATCCTGCGCAAGTTCATCTCGGACATGGACGAAGTCCAGGCGATGGAATTCATCCTGGACAAGATGAAACCGACGAAGAACAACGCAGAGTTCTTCGACATGATGCGCCGCGGCGGCTGACCTCCGGCAGTTGCCTGGCTCACGAAAAGGCGTACCCTTCGGGTGCGCCTTTTTTCTTTTCCGCTCACCAACCAACCGACATCATGTTCGGCAAACTGTCCAGCTTCCTGCGCGCGCGCTCACGCGAACGCAAGCTCGCGCACTACGCCATCCCGGATGACCTGTGGGCCAGCACCGTCGCTGGACTGCCATTCCTCCAGCGCTATGGGGCCGATGACCTGGCGACACTGCGCGAACTGGCCACGCTGTTCATCGCCAGCAAGGAATACTCGACCGCGCATGAACTGGAGCTGACCGATGAGATGGTGGTCGGGGTGGCCGTGCAGGCCTGCGTGCCGATTCTGAAGCTCGGCATCGAGTGGTACCGCGGCTGGCATGGCATCGTGCTGTATCCGGGCGAATTCCTGATCCGCAAGACCGTGGAAGACGACATCGGACTGGTGCACGGCGTTGAGGAAGAAGCCAGCGGCGAGGCGTGGGAGCATGGCCCCGTGATCCTGTCCTGGCAGGACGTGAACATGCCTGGCTCCGGCCTCGACAACGGGTCTGATTCCTATAACGTGGTCATCCATGAATTCGCCCACAAGCTCGACATGCTCGATGGCGAACCCGACGGCGTGCCACCTTTTTCGCGCGTGCTGCATCCTGGCATCGATGCCGAGCAATGGGCCGAGACCTTGCTCACGCAGTACGACGCGTTTGCCGATGCCTGCGAGGCCGTACCCGATTCCGCCTGGGACCATCCGGAACGACTGCCGCCCCGGCTGCGCGTCATCGATCCATACGGCAGCGAGGCGCCCAGCGAGTTTTTCGCCGTCGCATCGGAGACTTTCTTCGTCGATCCGGGCGGCCTGCGTGAGCACTGGCCAACGCTTTACGAAGTACTTGTCCAGTTCTACCGGCAGGACCCGGCAAAAAGTGCGGATTAGGACACCAACAACCGGTGTGCGCGACTTGGCAAAACCTGCCACGTATATTGCCCAGGCTCTTGTTTTTCTGCCATAATCCCGGTTTGCCCGTTATCGGCAAGTGGTTCGCTCGTCGCAAGCACGCCCTGCGGCACCATGAGAGCGGACTGGCTACCCAACCTGAAAGGAAGCACCATGAAAGAAGGCATTCACCCCAATTACCGCGAAGTCCTGTTCCACGACGTGTCGAACGACTTCAAGTTCGTGACCCGCTCGACGATCCAGACCAAGGACACGATCGAACACGAAGGCAAGACCTACCCGCTGGCCAAGATTGAAGTGTCGTCGGAATCGCATCCGTTCTACACCGGCCAACAGAAGATCATGGACACGGCTGGCCGCGTCGAGAAGTTCCGCCAGAAGTTCGGCAGCAAGCTGGCAGCCAAGAAGTAATCGCCCGGCTCTACCGAGCAACTGCGGCGCGCGGCAGGACAGATGCTCCCGCGGCGCGCGACCTGACAAAGAGGCAGCATCGGCTGCCTCTTTGCATTTGTGGCCCACAATAGCGGCTTGCCCGCCGTCCCAGGCCGCCCGGATTCACTGCCGATGTCCCAAGCCACCAAAACCTCTCCCGTTCACCTGACTGCAGCCGCCACGGGCGCCCTGCCGCGCTACCTGCTGCTGGCGATCTGCATCATCTATGGACTGACCGGCCTGTTCGGGCGCGATCCGTGGAAGAACGAGGATGCCGCTGGCTTCGGCGTGATGTGGCAGCTTGGCAGCGGCGGCCTGCAAGACTGGCTGATGCCAAACATCGTAGGCCGCCCGTTCAGCGAGGACGGCCCGCTGGTGTATTGGGTGGGTGGCCTGATGATCCGCCTGTTCGGCGGCTGGCTGGGCGCCCCCGACGCGTCGCGTCTGGCCACGGCCCTGTTCTATTTCGCGACCTGCGCGTTCATCTGGTACTCGACCTATCTGCTTGGGCGCCGCGACGAGGTACAGCCGTTTGCTTTCGCCTTCGGCGGCCAGCCGGACGCGCGGTCGTACGGACGTGCGCTCGCCGATGGTGCGCTGCTGATCTTCCTGGCCTGCGTGGGCCTGGCGATGCGCGGCCATGAAACCACGGCGCAGGTCGGACAGGTCTGCTTCATCGCATTCATGCTCTACGGGATGGTGCGCAGCCTGGACAAGCCCGTGCAAGGCAGTCTCTGGTTCGGCGTGGGCCTTGCCGCGTTGTGCCTGGCCAGCGGACCTATCCTTGCGGCGGCATTGCTGGGCGCCGCACTGATTGCCGGCGCCGTATCGAATCCCGTCCCGCTGAAACGGCTGCTGCTGATCGGCGTGCCGATTGCGCTGGCCATCGTTATCGCATGGATGGCCGCGGTCTACCTGGGCGCGACGGCAAGCGAAGATGGCGTGACTTACATCCGCGAATGGGCGCGCTATGACCGGCGCACCTACGGCCTGCCCACAGTGCCCACGGCCGGCTTCATTGCCCGCAACTTCCTGCTGTTCGCCTGGCCGGTCTGGCCGATCGCGGCCTTTGCCTGGCTGTCGTGGCGCGGCATGCGGCGCGCGCCGCATGTGACGCTGCCCCTGGCCATCCTGGCCATGCTGTTCCTGCTGCTGGTGCTACAGCGCAACCCCGGCGACGTGCAGTTCATCCTGCTTCTGCCGCCGATGGCCATTCTGGCCGCCTTTGCGTTGCCGACGCTACCGCGCGCGGCGATCAATGCGGTGGACTGGTTCGCCCTGCTTTTCTTCACCATTTTCGGAGGCACCGTCTGGTTCATGTGGATCGCCAAGACCACGGGCTGGCCGCCGAAGGTGGCAAGCAACGTGTTCCGGCAAATTCCCGGCTTCGAACATACATTCACGATCAGTGCCGTCGTCATCGCGCTGGCCGCGACCATTGCCTGGGTGCTGGTCGTCCGCTGGAGGCTGTCGCGCGCGCCCAAGCAGATCTGGCGCCCCGTCGTGATTTCGGCCGCCGGCACCACGTTGATGTGGGTGATGGCCATGACGCTGTGGCTGCCTTCCATCAACTACGGCAAGACCTACCGCGACGTGGCCAAAGCGGCCGCCCTCGCATTGCCGCCTACGTATCAATGCGTCCAGCCGATTCGCATGGGGGATGCACAGTTGGCATCGTTCGCGTACTTCGGCCATATCCGCTTTGGTGGGCCCGGCGATGGCTGCGATGTGCTGCTGCGGCACGATGCGGTGGACTATGGCGCGCCGAGCAACATCTCGCATTTCGAGTGGCGCCTGATCTGGGAAGGTCGTCGTCCGGCCGACCGCGACGAGCGGTTCCGCATGTACCGGCTGGTCGATACTTCGCAGCTCAAGCCAGCACAGCCGCCGTCGCGGCGCCGTCTGCCGCCCCAGTAAGCCCCCCCTCTTCCGGCAGGCGGCGGAAACCCGCCGTCCGACCTGCATCCCCGGCCAGCGTGCCGGGGCGCCCCAACCGACAATCACGATGAGCAGCGCGCTGCAGGATATCCGTCGCATCGTTCAACTTGCCGCCCCCGTTCTGGTGGGACAACTTGCCGTGATCGCCTTTGGCGTGATCGACACCATCATGGCCGGTCGCGCCTCTGCCGCGGACCTGGCTGCCGTCGGATTGGGTGGATCGATCTATGTGACGGTCTACATCAGCTTGATGGGCGTGTTGCAGGCGCTGGCGCCCATTGCCGGGCAACTCTACGGTGCCGGACGCACCGCGGAAATCGGCGTCGAAGTGCGACAGGCCGCATGGCTCGGCGTGGCGCTGGCCATCCCGGGCATGTTGCTGCTGCTCTTTCCCGGCCCAGTACTCGCATTTGCAAAGGCGCCGCCCGAGCTGGTGGAAAAGGCCACGCGGTACCTCCATATCGTCGCGCTTGGCCTGCCGGCGGCGCTGGCATTCCGCATCTACATGGCGCTGAACAACGCGCTGTCGCGGCCGATCATGGTGACGGTTCTGCAGATCGCCGGACTGGCGCTCAAGATTCCGCTCAACGCTTGGTTCATTCACGGCGGCCTGGGTGTCGCGGCAATGGGCGGACCCGGTTGCGCACTGGCATCGACCCTGATCAGCTGGGTCTGGTGCCTGTCGGGGCTGACCATCCTGCGCAGGGGTGCCGCCTACCAGCCGCTGGGCATCTTTACCCGCTGGGAATGGCCCCGATGGGACCGCATTCAGCCGCTGCTGCGGCTCGGCGTCCCAATGGGCCTGACCTATCTGATCGAGATCACGTCCTTCACGCTGATGTCGGTATTCATTACCCGGCTTGGCACAGAGACGCTTGCAGGCCACCAGATCATCGCGAACCTCAGTGCGGTGGCCTATATGGTGCCGTTGTCGTTGTCGATCGCCACCTCCACGCTGGTAGCCCAGTCGATCGGCGCGCGCGATATGGCTGCCGCACGCCGCATTGGCTGGCGAGGTATTCGCTTCGGCGCAAGCCTGGCACTGGTCATCGGCACACTGCTCTGGCTGCTGCGTGAGCCGCTGCTGCATGCCTACGCGCACGATCCCGCGGTCGTGGCCAAGGCACTGCCCCTGATGTTGTTCGTGGCGTTCTATCAGGCTTTCGACTCGATCCAGGTCATGAGCGCCTTCATTCTCCGCGCGTACAAGATCGCGTTGATTCCGACGTTGATCTATGCGGGTTCGCTGTGGGGCGTGGGGCTGGGCGGTGGTTACGTGCTGGGCTTTGGCTTGATCGATACGATGCCCGCATTCACACGCGGCGCTTCGGGCTTCTGGATGGCCAACAGCATCAGCCTGGCGATCGCCGGGACGCTGCTGGTGCGGTACTTCATGAAGGTCAGCCGGGAGAAGCTGTAAGGGCCGGCATCCTCGGCCTCGGCGAACGAAAAAAAGCCTGCTCACGCAGGCTTTTTTATTGCACGGGGACAGAGGTCACTCGCCCCCATATGCGCTCCGCGCAAGGGCTGTGCCGACAGCTCCCTCCACGCCGTATGGACGAAAAAAAACCTGCTTGCGCAGGTTTTTTAAAGTTTGGCGGAGCGGACGGGGCTCGAACCCGCGACCCCCGGCGTGACAGGCCGGTATTCTAACCAACTGAACTACCGCTCCGTTTTCGGCTGTTACCCGGAATTTCCGGACAACTGCTGGGCGTCTGATTACGCCCGGCTGTTTTGGCGTCCCCTAGGGGATTCGAACCCCTGTACTCACCGTGAAAGGGTGATGTCCTAGGCCTCTAGACGAAGGGGACAGAAATCTGTTGCAAGCAACGCTTTCCGTCGATTGCTGCGAAGTCCGGCATTCTACCAGAACTTTCGCAACTTGAAGCAACTTTTTTACTGCATCAGCGCTTCACAAATCCTGGTGGAGCTAAGCGGGATCGAACCGCTGACCTCTTGCATGCCATGCAAGCGCTCTCCCAGCTGAGCTATAGCCCCTTAATACTTTCTGTACTGCTTATAATCGCATCAACTTGCGAAGTTGCGACCATATTTGATTTTTCGAAGCTGACAAAATTCGCTTCGGGTAAATCGTGAAGTGATTATCAGATAATCACCTCTCACCCAAATAAAAACCCGCTTGGTTTCACCCAAGCGGGCTTAGTCTGGCGGAGCGGACGGGGCTCGAACCCGCGACCCCCGGCGTGACAGGCCGGTATTCTAACCAACTGAACTACCGCTCCATTGTCGGTTGCTACCCGAAGCTTCGCTCCGGACAGCCAACTGGACGTCTGATTACGTCCAATATCTGGCGTCCCCTAGGGGATTCGAACCCCTGTACTCACCGTGAAAGGGTGATGTCCTAGGCCTCTAGACGAAGGGGACAGAAACTTTGGTGGAGCTAAGCGGGATCGAACCGCTGACCTCTTGCATGCCATGCAAGCGCTCTCCCAGCTGAGCTATAGCCCCAGAGTTACTGCCATTTACCACTACTTGCCACCAGATTTACTGCTTTCTGGCGAAGCGGCGATTATAAATCAATCACTGCGTTTTGCAAGTCCCTTTTTTCAGTCTTTTGACTGATCCGCTTGACTTGCGTCGCGCAGCAGGGAGAACGAGATTATGCTGAAGTCCCGGCCGGAGCGCAAGCCCCCGCCGAGATTTTTCTGCACATTTTTATGCGGCAGCCAGGCGGCGCAGCACCGTGTCTCGGCCGAACAGTTCCAGCACCGCATCGATGCTCGGCGTCTGCAGTTGTCCCGCCACGAGCAAGCGCACCGGCATGGCCAACTTGGGCATCTTCAGACCGAACTCGGCCAGCACCGCCTTGAACGTTGCGCTGATGGCCTCGCGCTTCCATTCGGTCAGCGCAGCCAGTTGCGTCGCCAGCGACTGCAACGCCGGACGGATCTCATCGGTCAGGTGCTCGGCGCGCAAGGCGGCGTCGGCCTGCGGCTCCCCGCGATAGAACAACAGCGCCGTCTGCGCCACTTCCTTGAGCGTGTTCGCGCGGTCCTTGACCAGCGCCACCACACCAGCCAGGTCAGCCCCCTCCACCTTGCCACCGAGCGCCTCAATAAACGGACGCGTCAGGTCGGCCAGGCGAGCATTGTCACCAGTCTTGATGTAGTGGTTGTTCAGCCAGGCGAGTTTTTCCGGGTTGTACTGCGCCGGAGACTTGCCCAGATGGTCGAGGTCGAACCATTCGACGAACTGTTCGCGCGTGAAGATCTCGGCGTCGCCATGCGACCAGCCCAGACGCGCCAGATAGTTCAGCACGGCCTCGGGCAGATAGCCTTCCTCACGGTAGCCGGTCACGGCCATCGCACCGTGACGCTTGCTCATCTTCTCGCCCTGCTCGTTCAGCACCGTCGGCAGGTGGGCGTAGACGGGCACGTCACCACCCAGCGCGCGAATGATATTGATCTGGCGCGGCGTGTTGTTGACGTGATCGTCGCCGCGAATCACGTGCGTGATCTTCATGTCGAGATCGTCGATCACCACGCAGAAGTTGTACGTCGGCGTGCCGTCCGGGCGAGCGATCACCAGGTCATCCAACTCGTCGTTGGAAATCTCAATGCGACCCTTCACCGCGTCATCCCAAACCACGCTGCCGCCGAGCGGATTCCTGAAACGCACCACGGGCTGCACGCCAGCGGGCGGCTCAGGCAGAACCTTGCCCGGCTCCGGACGCCAGAAACCGTTGTAGCGCGGCTTCTCGCCGGCGGCGCGCTGGGCTTCGCGCAGCGCATCCAGTTCCTCGGTGCTCATGTAGCAGTGGTAGGCCATGCCGTTATCGAGCATCTGGCGCACCACCTCGCGATAGCGGTCCATGCGCTGCATCTGGTAGAACGGGCCCTCGTCGATATCGAGGTCCAGCCAAGCCATGCTTTCCAGGATCACGTCGACGGCCTCTTCGGACGAACGCTCGACGTCGGTATCCTCGATACGCAGGATGAAGTCGCCCTTCATACGGCGGGCAAAAGCCCACGGGTAGAGAGCAGAGCGAATATTGCCAAGGTGGATAAAGCCGGTCGGGCTCGGCGCGAAGCGGGTGCGGACGCGTTGTGTCATGGTCGGGAGAAACAAAAAAGCCCACGCACGGATGCGCGCAGGCCGGATTTCGTTGAACGCTGCATTATACGCCCTGCCCGATTCCAGTCCGGCCACGGAATCATTTATGCTTGCCACCGGTCTGAACCAGGGCCAAGCGACAGGTCATCTGTTACGCGCCCTTCCGATGCCCGGCGCATCACTTCCGTATGAGTTTCCACCCTTGATGCAACGACGACACTTCTTGGGCGCCTCGGCCGCAATGCTGCTGGCCGCCTGCTCTTTCGGCCCGAAACCGGCGCCGACCACACCGCCCATCGCCACGGTACCGCCTGTGGCAACGCCGCCGCGCCCCGTGCGTATCGGGCTTGCGCTCGGCGGCGGTGCCGCGCGCGGCTTTGCCCATATCGGCGTGATCAAGGCACTTGAGGCGCAAGGCATCCACGTCGACATCGTTACTGGCACGAGCGCGGGCTCGGTTGTGGCCGCGCTCTATGCCACGGGCATGGACGGATTCCAGCTCAACAAGCTGGCGCTGACGATGGATGAAGCGGCAATCGCCGATTGGGCCCTGCCCTTCGGCACGAAATTCGGCGGCTGGCTCAAGGGCGAGGCACTGCAGAACTACGTGAACCGTCTGGTCAAGAACCGCCCGATCGAAGCCATGAAACTGCCGCTGGGCATCGTCGCCACGGACCTGAAAACCGGCGAACGCATCGTCTTCCGGCGCGGCAACACCGGCCAGGCGGTTCGTGCATCGAGCAGCGTGCCCGGCGTGTTCCAGCCGGTCTCGATTGCCGGCCACGACTATGTGGATGGCGGTCTGGTTGAACCAGTACCGGTCGATGCGGCGCGCGAGATGGGCGCCGATTTCGTGATCGCCGTGAATATCTCGGCGGACCCGTCGAACCAGAAGAACAACGGGCAGAGCGGTGTGTTGCTGCAGACCACGGCCATCATGGGTCAGTCGATCAACCGGATGGCACTGGCACGTGCCGACGTGGTGATCCGGCCCGACCTGCCCGATATGGGCGGCAGCGACTTTGCCTCGCGCAACCGCGCCATCCTGGCCGGCGAGCAAGCCACCTCGGCAGTGATCGGCACGTTGCGCGAAAAACTTGCAGCGGCGCGGCTGCGGCCCGCTGCCGCCGGCACCGTTGCCACGCAATAGCGCCGCACACAAAACGCAAGGCGCCAACCGTTGTCACGCCAGATGACAGAAATCGTCACTGGCATGACAGAGGATGTCACCCTTTAGTGGGGTATTTGTATTAAGACAAAGGCTCTGCATCGGCCCGCCAGAAATAAAAAAGGACTGCCTGAGCAGTCCTTTTTTGTTCGACGCGGCCAGCGGACGGGACGTCAACCACCCAGCATCGTACGGCCCTGGGCATTCGGATCAAAACGCTTGAGCGTCTCGATCATGCTGCCCGTGTTTTCGACCGAACCCTTGGCCGAATCGTCGATGCGGCGGGCGCCGTTGTAGCGCGTCACCCAGTACGACGCACGCATGTCGTCGACGCGGATCTTGCTGCCGGTGGACGGCGCGTGCACGAACTTGTTGTCGCCGATATAAATACCGACGTGCGAGAACGTGTGGCGCATCGTGTTGAAGAACACAAGATCGCCCGGACGCAGTTCGTTGACCGCCACGGTGGTGCCCACCTGGCTCATTTCGACGGACCGGCGCGGCAACATGAAGCCGAAGGTGTCGTTGAACACGTAGCGGACAAAGCCGCTGCAGTCCAGACCCGACTCGGGGCTGTTACCGCCAAAGCGATAACGCACACCAATCAGGCCCAACGCGTTCATGACCAGGTCGCCAGCCTTGCTGGCAACGTTGCTGGTGGAGTTCATCACCGACGACAGCAAGCCGCGCTTGCCTTCCGGATGCGCGTCCGTGCTATCCACACGGGCTTCGATCCGGGCGTCGGGGTCCTTGAACACCGTATCCGCCAGCACTCCATTCGACACAGTCGCACCGCAGGCAATGGCAATTCCGATAGCGGCGCGCGCCAGGGAATGAAGTACCGTTTGCATTGGTTCTCCTGATGATCGGACAAATCTGACCGGCAAATCAGACAAAGCCGGACAGCGTGAAAACATCAGGGCGGAACGTACGCAAGAAGTACGCCAGCAAGACTGCACCAGCCGCGTGCAACATCGGCCTTCCCCAAGGCCTGCATGCGGCGGACGAACCACCCCCGACAAAACTCATCGCGGGATAGTAAAGTACGCACCCTTGACGTGTCAAAGATGGTTACAACTTTCCCGCAAATCTCTAGTAAATCAACGAACTAGAGTAAAAAACGTATTCTGTTTCTCGGATTCCTTATAAAGAATCCGTGTTACCACTACGTGACAAAGCGCGTTGCAATGCACATCACTCAGGCCGCCCCCAACTGGGCTGCGGCCATCAGTTTTCTTGTATACGGATGCTGCGGCGCGCCGAGAACCGTTTCTGTCTCGCCCGATTCCACCACTTCACCGTTTTTCATCACGATGACTCGGTGCGCCATCGCACGAATCACGGCCAAATCGTGGCTGATGAACAGATAGCTGAGGTTGTACTTGTGCTGCAGTTGCGAAAGCAGCGCCAGCACCTGCTGCTGGATCGATACATCAAGTGCAGAAGTCGGCTCATCAAGTACCAGTACCTGCGGCTTGAGAATTAGCACGCGCGCGATGGCAATGCGCTGGCGCTGCCCGCCCGAGAACTCGTGCGGATATCGTCCCAGCGCCGTGCGGTCGAGCCCTACTTCGCGCAACGCCTCGATCACTCGCTCGCGCATCGACTCCTTCGACAGGCCGGGCTGATGCAAGGCCAGCCCTTCTCCCACGATCTGCTCGATCGTCATGCGTGGCGACAGCGAACCGAATGGGTCCTGGAACACCACCTGCATACGCTTGCGTAGCGCGCTGCGCTCCTTCTGCGAGCAGGTATCGAAGCTGCGGCCCAGGAACTGGATCGCCCCGCCGCTCTTGCGCTGCAAGGCCAGCACCGTGTGGGCCAGCGTCGTCTTGCCCGAGCCCGATTCGCCCACGATACCGACTGTCTCGCCCTCGCGCAGCTGCAGCGTGACGTCCTTGACCGCGGCAAACGCTTCCTTGCCAAACCAGCCGGCAATGCCAGCGCGCTTTTTCTGGTAGTTGACGCACAGCGCGTCGGTTTCCAGCAGCACCGGCGCCAGCGGCACCAGCGGCAGCACTTCGCGCTTTGGCCGGCTGTCGATCAGCTTGCGCGTGTACGGGTGGCGCGGATTGGCGAAGACTTCGGCCGTTTCACCGGTCTCCACCAACACGCCTTTCTCCATCACGCCCACGCGCTGCGCGAACGCGCGCACCATGTTCAGGTCGTGCGTGATCAGCATCACGGTCATGCCGAACTCGGCCTGCAGGCTGCGCAGCAGGTCAAGGATCTGCGCGCGGATGGTGACATCGAGCGCCGTGGTCGGCTCGTCCGCCAGCAGCAGCTTCGGACGGCAGGCCAGCGCCATAGCGATCATCGCGCGCTGGCGCTGCCCGCCCGACAACTGGTGCGGAAAACTGTTGAAGCGGTTGGCCGCGTCGCTGATGCCGGTACGTTCCAGCAGCGCAATTGCGCGGTCTCGCGCCGCTCGGCGATCCAGGTCCTCGTGCAGCGCCAGCGTCTCCACGATCTGATTGCCGATCGTGTAGAGCGGATTCAGCGCCGTCATCGGTTCCTGGAAGATCATCGCGATTTCCGATCCACGGATGCGACGCATCTCACGGTCGGACACCTGCAGCAGATCCTTGCCTTCGAAGCGGATCGCGCCGTGGTAGTGCGCATCTTCCACCAGCCGCAGCATGGCCAGCGCGGTCACCGTCTTGCCGGAGCCGGACTCACCCACCAGCGCGTAGCGCTCGCCGGCGCGCAAATCGAAACTCACGTCCCGCACGGCGCGCGTGGCGTGCTCGCCCTCGCCAAACGTGACGGACAGGTGATCCAGGCACATCAGCTTGGTGCCCGGCTCGGGCACGGCCACCGGGTCCGGGAAAACAGGCGCGACAGAAGTCATCGGGGTCGCGGAACTCATGGCGTAGCCTCCGCTGCGGTGCCACCGGCAGGCACCTTCGGTTCCACGCGGCCGCGCAGCTGGGCCAGGCCCAGGCGCGTATCGAATGCGTCCCGCAGCGCATCCCCCATGAACGTCAGCAGCAGCAGCGTCACCACCAGCACCGCAAACGTCGACAGCGAGATCCACCATGCGTCGAGATTGCCCTTGCCCTGCGCCAGCAGCTCGCCCAGGCTCGGTGTGGTCGGCGGCACGCCCAGACCCAGAAAATCGAGGCTGGTCAACGCCAGGATGGCGGCGCTCATGCGGAATGGCAGGAACGTGATAACCGGCGTCAGGCTGTTGGGCAGGATGTGGCGCCACATGATCTGCACGTTCGACAAACCCAGCGCCCGCGCGGCCTTCACATAGTCCAGCGAGCGGTTGCGATAGAACTCCGCCCGTACATAGTCGGACAGCCCCATCCAGCCGAACAGCGACAGCAGGATGATCAGCAGCGCCAGGCTCGGCTCGAAAATCGACGCAAAGATAATCAGCAGATAAAGCTCGGGCATCGAACTCCAGATCTCGATCGCGCGTTGCGAAATCAGATCGAAGCGGCCGCCGAAGAAGCCCATCAGGGCGCCGGTCAGCGTACCGACCAGCACGCCGATGATCGTCAACGCCAGCCCGAACAGTACCGATACGCGGAATCCGTACAGCAGGCGCGCCAGCACATCGCGGCCGCGGTCGTCAGTGCCAAGCCAGTTGTCGGCCGACGGCGGCGCCGGATTCGGCTCCTTGGCGAAGTAGTTGATCGAATCGTAGGAATAGCGATTGGGCGGAAACACCGCGAAATTGCCGTGCGTGGTGATCCGGTCGCGGATGAACGGGTCCAGGTAATCCGTGCGCGTGGGGAAGTCGCCGTCGAACGTGGTTTCCGGATAAGACTTGACGATCGGGAAGTAGTACTCGCCCTTGTATTTCACCACCAGAGGACGGTCGCTCGACAACAGCTCGGCGCCCATGCTCAACACGAACATGATCACGAACAGGACCAGGCTCCAGTAGCCCAGACGATTGCGGCGGAAGCGCTGCCACGCACGCTGGCGCGGCGACAACGAGTGCGGCAGGCCGTTGCCGGCAACCGCGTGTTTGGGGCCGAATTTCATCGGTGCATCCCCTCGAAATGAATGCGCGGATCCACCATGACGTAGCAGACGTCCGAAATCAGGCGCGTCACCAGCCCGATCAGCGTGAACAGGTAAAGCGTACCGAGCACCACGGGATAGTCGCGGCGCAGCACGGCTTCATAGGACAGCAGGCCCAGGCCATCGAGCGAAAACAGCGTCTCGATCAGCAGGGACCCAGTGAAGAAGGCGCCGATGAAAGCGGCCGGAAAACCCGTGACCAGCGGGATCAGGGCGTTACGGAACACGTGCTTCCACAGCACGCGGCGCTCCGACAACCCCTTGGCGCGCGCGGTCAGCACGTACTGCTTCCGGATTTCTTCCAGGAACGCGTTCTTGGTCAGCATCGTCACCACGGCAAAGCTGCCCACCACCGACGCGGTGATCGGTAGCACCAGGTGCCACAGGTAATCCATCACCTTGCCCATCAGCGAGAGCTGGTCCCAGTCGTCGGAGGTCAGGCCGCGCAGCGGAAACCATTGCACGAACGTCCCGCCGCCAAACAGCACCAGCAGCAGCACGCCCAGCACGAAGCCCGGAATGGCATATCCCACCAGCACGATCATGCTGCTGATCACGTCGAATCGGCTGCCCGCCCGGATCGCCTTGGAGATGCCGAGCGGCACCGATATCAGATAAGTCAGGAAAAACGTCCAGAGCCCGAGGCTGATCGACACAGGCATCTTCGACTTGACCAGTTCCCAGACGCTGCGGTGCTGGAAGTAGCTCTGCCCCAGGTCGAACTGGGCAAAGCGCTTGAGCATCATGAAGTAGCGTTCGAGCGGCGGCTTGTCGAACCCGTAAAGCGCCTGGATTTCCTTGATCTTCTCGGGGTCCACGCCGCGCCGGCCACGGTATTCGGCGCCGCCGCCGCTGGCTTCGGTTGCGCCGCCACGGCCCTTCATCTCAAGCATCATCTGCTCGACCGGGCCGCCCGGCACAAACTGGATCACAACGAAAGTAAGCGTCACCACCCCGACCAGCGTCGGGATCATCAGCAGGATGCGCTTCAGCAGATAGGCAAGCATTGGCCGTCCGATTGGGGGATGACTGGATTACTGGGTTTTTGGCGCCAGATCGCGGCGCCACCAGCTAGAAAGAATCCAGCCTTCCGCGGTGTAGTAGTACGGCAGGCGCGTTGGATACCCCAACTCCCTGCGGTACGACACACGGTGAAAAGCACTGTACCAGTTTGGCACGATGTAGTAGCCGTGCATCAGCACGCGGTCCAGCGCGCGGCCGGCCGTTATCAGTTCCTCGCGGGAATCCGCATGCAGCACGGCGTCGACCAGCTTGTCCACGGCCGGCGACTTCAGGCCGAACAGGTTGTCCGACCCCGGCATGGCGGCGGCTTCAGCGGAAAAACGGTCGCGCAGCTCGTTGCCCGGACTCTGCGAATCCGGAAAACGTATCGACACCATGTCGAAGTCGAAGTCTTCCAGGCGCTTCTGGTACAGGGCAAAGTCGGTGGTGCGCTGGTGCACCGAAATGCCGAGCTTTTCCAGGTTTCGCACGTAGGCCGTAATGACACGGCTCATGGCGCCGCCATCGTCCAGGAACTCGAACACCATCGGCTCGCCCTTGGCGTTGCGCAAGGCGCCGTCATCGTAGGTCCAGCCAGCCTGCGCCAACAGGCGGCGCGCCTCGCGGAGATTGTCTCGCAGCGAACGCGGCGGATTCGTGCTCGGCTGCACCACATCGGCGCCGAACACTTCAGCTGGCAGTTCGCCACGCAGCGGCTCCAGCAGCTTCAGCTCGGCCACGCCGGGCTTGCCGTCGAACGTGGTGCTGGCGGCCAGCTCGCTGTTCGAGAACCAGCTGTCCAGGCGCTTGTAGGCGCCATAGAACAACTGGCGATTCAGCCACTCGAAGTCCAGCGCAAGGATCAGGGCCTGGCGCACGCGCACGTCCTGGAACATTGGCTTGCGCATGTTCATCACGAACCCTTGCATGCCTGCGCCGTTGCGGTGCGGAAACTCGGTCTTGATCAGGTCACCGTCGCGGAACTTCGTGCCGACATAGCTTTTCGCCCAGTTCTTCGAACGGTATTCGACGATCGCATCGAACTCGCCCGCCTTGTACGCTTCCAGCTTGGCGGTCTCGTCCTTATACAACCGATAAACGACGCGCCCGAAATTGAAGGTGCCGCGCCGCACATTCAGGTTCTTGCCCCAGTAGTTGGGGTCACGCTGGAACACAATGCCCCGGCCTGCGTCGTAGCGCTCGATCTTGTACGGACCGCTGGTGATGGGTTCTTCGAAGGTCAGTTTCTCGAACGGCACCTTGGCCGTCCATTTCTTCGAGAACACCGGCAACTGGCCCACGATCAGCGGCAATTCGGCGTTGCGCTGCTTGAAATCGAACCGGATGGACCGTTCGCCGGTCACCATCACGGCTTTCACGTCCGTGCACATGCTGCGATAGCCGGGGCTCGCGGCCTTGCTCATCAGCATGTCATAGGAATACTTGACGTCCGCGGCCAGCACGGGATCACCGTTGACAAAGCGGGCCTCGGGGCGGATATGGAACGTGACCGAAAGCTGGTCGGGCGCCACGGTCACGTCGTCGGCCAGCAGGCCGTAGGCGCTGGCGCTCTCGTCGGCGCTGCTGATCAGCAGCGTTTCGAACATCAGCGAGGTCAGGCCCGGCGCGGACGTGCCCTTCAGCGTGAACGGGTTGAATTTGTCAAAGCTGGTGCGGCGATCGGGGTTGGCCAGTGTCAAAGTGCCGCCCATCGGGGCGTTCGCATTGACATAGTCGAAATTCGAAAAATTCGCCGGATACTTGAGATCGCCATGCAGCGCAAACCCGTGCGCGCAGAACCCCAATGAGGGAAAACCCGAAGCCAGCACGAACGACAGTGCCAGCGCCCATTGCACCACCGCGCGTCGACGGAAGCACTGCCCTGCCGCCAGACGCGGCCAACGTGCATGAATCAGCATCCGGTTGCAGACCTCCACAATGCCCGAGACAGCCCGGCGGCTTGTGGCCGGGCGAAGTTGTGCGACAATTTTACATGCGTTCGGGTGGCGGCCAGCCATCCGGACATTCCCTTTACGCGGCGCAACAAACTGCGGGCAATCATTCCCGCCGTGCACCGGACACGGGCCGGTGCACGAAACATGCCCGTCCTCACAAAACGATTTGGAGAATCTATGGGATTTCTGGCAGGTAAGCGGATCCTGATCACGGGCTTGCTTTCGAACCGTTCCATCGCCTACGGCATCGCCTCGGCGTGCAAGCGCGAAGGCGCCGAGCTGGCCTTCACATACGTAGGCGAGCGTTTCAAGGACCGCATCGCGGACTTCGCCAAGGAATTCGGTTCCGACATGATCTATGAATGCGACGTGGGCAGCGACGAACAGATCGCCGCCACTTTCGCCGCATTGGGGCAACGCTGGGAAAAATTCGACGGCCTGGTGCATTCGATCGGTTTCGCGCCGCGCGAAGCCATCGCCGGAGACTTCCTGGACGGCCTGTCGCGCGAAGGTTTCCGCATCGCCCATGACATTTCGGCCTACAGCTTCCCGGCACTGGCCAAGGCCGCCATGCCGCTGCTCAACGACAAGGCTTCGCTGCTGACGCTGACGTACCTGGGCGCCGAGCGCGTGGTGCCGAACTACAACACGATGGGCCTGGCCAAGGCATCGCTGGAAGCCAGCGTGCGTTACCTGGCGTCGGCGGTAGGCCCCAAGGGCATGCGCGCCAACGGCATCTCCGCCGGGCCGATCAAGACGCTGGCTGCCTCGGGCATCAAGGACTTCGGCCGCCTGCTCAAGCATTTCGAGGACGTGGCCCCGATGCGCCGCAATGTGACGATCGAGGAAGTCGGCAACGTCGCCGCGTTCCTGCTGTCGGACCTGGCCAGTGGCGTGACCGGTGAGATCACCTACGTCGATGGCGGCTACAACATCGTCGGCACCGCCGTCGAAGACTAAACCGCTCCCGCATCGCCTCGAAAAAGCGCCCCAGCCAGGGGCGCTTTTTTTATTCCCGCGCCACGGTTTCAAGCACGGTGACCGCGCGTGCCGCCGCGGGTGACAACGTGCGCTGCGCCAGCCGCACGATCGCGAACTGCATGGCGATCTCGGGCAGGTCCGGGATCTCCAGCGCCACAAGCCGCCCAGCCTCCAGTTCCTCGCGCACGGCCCGCTCGGGCGCCAGCAGCAGCGCATCGGCATGCCGCACCAGATGCGTCAGCGCGCGGAAGTCATTGCTTTCGACCTGGAACGGCAACTCCTCACCGGGCTTGCAGCGCAGCAGCTTGCGCAACCGCTCGTGCGTTTCCGGCGGGAATACCACCGATACCAGCGCCGATTCGCGCAGCGTGGCCAGATCCACCGGTCCGGCCGCCAACGGATGACCCACCCTGACAAACACCCCGCCCGGCCCGGCCGGCAGCCGTCCCACCTCCAATTCGGCCGCCGTGGGAACCGTGCTGTGCTCGATCACGACGAAATCCACCTGTTCGGCGTGCAGCGCATCGAGCAGCGCCGCCGGATGGCTGACCTCGGTGGCAATCCGCAGCTTCGGCCACTGCCGGTGCAGCCGGCACAGCAACTCCGGCAACAGGATCGCCGCCGGGAACGCCCCCAGTCCAATCTGCACGCTCCCGATCTCGTGCTGCCGCACCAGTGCCAGGTCTCGCGCCAGGCAGCCCGACTCGAACAGAATGCGCCGCGCGCGCTCGGTCACCATCCGCCCCACCGTTGTCAGCGTGACACCGCGGGCACCCCGGTCAAACAGCACCGCGCCGGCCTGCTCTTCCAGCGCCTGGATGCTGCGCGTCAGCGCCGGCTGGCTCAAATGCACGCGCCGCGCGGCCGCCGCCAGCGAGCCTTCTTCCACCACCGCCACCAGATGTTCCAGCCGCTTCAGATTCATATATGCACCATACGCATGCCTGCGATACAAAATTTGCAATTGAATTATAGGTGCGGCGCGCTTTCAATAGACGATCCTTCAAGCCGGAGTCGATTTCCCATGCGCCTTGCCCGCACTGCCATGCTGGTTGCCACCACCCTGACGATGTCCGCCGCGATGGCCGGGCCGAATCCGGCCACGCCGCTGACCGAACAATCGAATGCCGAATGGCTGCGCAAGTTGCCGTTTTCGGACCGGGCCGACTACGAGGATGCAAAGCGCGGGCTTGTGGCACGTTTCCCCGATCGAACGATCAAGACTGCCGATGGCAATGCGGCCTGGGATTTCGGCGCCTATGCGTTTGAATCGGCCGCGGATGCGCCAAACACAGTGAACCCGAGCCTCTGGCGCCTGGCGCAGCTGAACAATGAAGCGGGCCTGTTCAAGGTGACGGACCGCGTGTACCAGGTGCGCGGCGCCGACCTCGCCAACATGAACATCATCGAAGGCGATACCGGACTGATCGTCATCGACACCCTGCTTACCGCTGAAACAGCACGCGCGGCGCTCGACCTCTATTACGCGCATCGCCCACGCAAGCCGATCGTGGCCGTGATCTACACCCACAGCCATGTCGATCACTTCGGCGGCGTACGCGGCATCATCGACGAGGCCGATGTAAAGCGCGGCAAGGTGGATATCCTCGCCCCGATCGGCTTCATGGAAGAAGCTGTCAGCGAGAACGTGCTGGCCGGCAGCGCCATGAGCCGCCGCGCGCAGTATATGTATGGGACCCAGTTGCCCAAGAGCGCCACGGGTCAGGTCGACACGGGCCTGGGCAAGGCCACGGCGCGCGGCACCATGACATTGCTGGCGCCGACTTCATCGATCACCAAGCCGATCGAGACACGCCGCATCGACGGCGTCGACTTCGAATTCCAGCTCACCCCCGGTACCGAGGCACCGGCGGAGATGAACGTCTATCTGCCGCAGTTCCGCACGCTGTGTATCGCCGAGAACGCCGTACGCACTCAGCACAATGTACTGACGCTGCGCGGCGCGCAGGTGCGCGATGCCAAGGGCTGGTCGTATTTCCTGGCGCAGGCATTGCTCCGCTACGGCGAGCGCACCGACGTACTGATCGGCCAGCACCACTGGCCCACCTGGGGCCGCGCGCGGATCGTCGAGATGCTGTCCGATCAGCGCGATATGTACGCGTACCTGAACGACCAGACGCTGCGTCTGATGAACCAGGGCTACACGCCGCTGGACATCGCCGACCAGCTCAAGACGCTACCGCAGCCGCTGGCCAGCAAATGGTATGCGCGCGACTACTACGGCTCCGTCAGCCACAACGTCCGCGCCGTGTACCAGCGTTACCTTGGCTTCTACGATGGCAACCCCGCGCATCTGAATCCGCTGCCGCCCGAGCAGTCCGCCCGGAAGACCATCGAATGGATGGGCGGCGCCAATGCCGTGCTCGCCAGGATGCGCGAAGCCTACGCACGTGGCGAGTACCGCTGGGTCAGCCAGATCGGCAACGAACTGGTGTTCGCCGATCCGTCGAATACCGCCGCGCGCGCGCTGCAGGCCGATGCGCTGGAACAGCTCGGCTATCAGAGCGAGAACGCCACCTGGCGCAATATCTACCTGACCGGCGCGCAGGAGCTGCGCGACGGCGTGGCCAAACCCAGCAGCAGCGCCACCAGTTCGTCGGACCTGGTGCGCGCGCTGACCGTGCCGAACTTCTTCGACTTCCTGGCCGTGCGTCTGAACGCCGACAAGGCGGCCGGCAAGGTGATGACGCTGAACTGGCAGTTCACCGATCTGAAGCAGCGCTATGCGATGACGCTGCGCAACAGCGCGCTGACCTATGTGGCCGAATCCCAGCACGCCCAACCCACCGCCACGGTCATGCTCACCAAGGCCACGCTGGATCAGATCAGCCTGAAGCAACTGACGCTGGCGCAGGCGCTACAGTCCGGTGCCATCCGGATAGACGGCAATCCACAGGCCGTGGCAGGCTTGTTCGGCATGCTCGACACATTCGATCCAAACTTCAACATCGTCACGCCGCACGCCTACCAGAAATAAAAACCGCGCCGAGGAGACAGCATTCATGGGCGATACAAGCTTCGATTACATCATCGTGGGTGCCGGCTCGGCCGGCTGCGCGCTTGCCGGACGGCTGGCCGACCAGGCAGGCGTCACCGTCGGGCTGCTCGAGTCGGGACCCGACGATCATCATCCCAGCGTCTGGACGCCGCTGGCCATTGCGCAAACGGTACCCAAGCCCGGCCCGCGCAACTACGGCCTGCGAACCGTACCGCAGGCCGGACTCAATGGCCGCGAGTCATACCAGCCACGCGGTCGCGGCCTGGGCGGCAGTTCGTCGATCAATGCCATGCTGTACGTGCGTGGCCACCGCAGCGATTACGACCGCTGGGCCGAACTGGGTTGCGAAGGCTGGGGCTACGACGAGGTGCTGCCCTACTTTCGCCGCAGCGAATGCAATCAGCGCAACGCCGGGCGCGATGACGCATGGCATGGCGGCAGCGGACCGCTGCATGTCAGCGATCTGCGCACCCCGAATCCGTTCTCGCGGCGCTTTGTGCAAGCGGCGGCGCAGGCCGGCCTGCCGCTGAACAACGACTTCAACGGCGCGGAGCAGGAAGGTGTTGGCTTGTATCAGGCCACGCAATACAACGGCGAGCGCTGGAACGCGGCGCGCGCCTATCTGCACCGCGGCAATCGCACCGATACCGGTCACAACGGCGGCCGTCAGAACCTTTGCGTGATGACGGACACACAGGCGTTGCGCATCGTGTTCGAGGGCAAACGAGCGGTTGGCGTGGAGGTGATGAGAGACGGTCAAACCCGGACACTGCGCGCGCGACGCGAGGTTATTGTCAGCGGCGGGGCATTTCATTCGCCCCAGTTGCTGATGGCGTCGGGCATCGGCCCGGCCGAACACCTGCGCAGCGTGGGCGTGGAAGTCGTGCACGATCTGCCCGGCGTCGGCCAGAACCTGCAGGACCATCTCGACGTGATCATCGGCAAGCCCGTGGCGTCCTGGGATCTCTACGGCTATTCGCTGCGCGGTGTGGCGCGCATGGCCGGCGAGGTCATGCGCTACCGCTGGCGCCGCACGGGCATGCTGGCGTCGCCAGTCGCCGAAGCAGGTGCGTTCGTCAAGACCAGACCCAATCTGACGGCCCCCGACTTGCAACTGCATTTCGCGCCGGCCCTGCTCGGCAATTCCAACGTCCTGCGTAGCAGCAGGCCCGGCCACGGCTACTCCTGCCACGCCTGCGTATTGCGCCCCGAAAGCCGTGGCACGGTGCAGTTGCAGTCGCCGGACATGCGCGCGGCACCGCTGATCGATCCACGCTTCCTGTCGGCACCGTCCGACCTCGAAGGCATGGTGGCAGGCGTAAAACTGATGCGGCGCATCTTCGCTCAGTCGGCCCTGGCCGATGCGGGCGGCGATGATCCCTTGACCGCCGTACTGGGCAGCGGCGATGGCAACGACGCCGCAATCCGCGATTTCGTGCGCAGCCACGCCGACACCATTTACCACCCGGTTGGCACCTGCAAGATGGGCATCGATGCACTGGCCGTGGTGGACCCCCAGTTGCGCGTGCACGGCGTGGACGGTTTGCGTGTGGTCGATGCCTCGATCATGCCAACGCTGATTGGCGGCAATACCAACGCGCCAACGATCATGATCGCCGAGCGCGCCGCCGATTTGCTGCGCGCTACGACCTGAAGTGGCTATCTGCCCAGGGTGAATCGGACGTATCACCGATCTGCCTGCACGGCCCACCCCGATGCGGACGCGCCAATGACCACGGCATTGGCGCGAATTCTCAGTAACTTGAAAATCAAGGATTGAAGGGTTACTCTCTCAGCAACAGGAGAAGTGCCCATGCCGTCCGTTGATCGTCAATCCGAGGATATCCACACCCCACCCCGCCTGCTGGCCGACCACGTCGCGTTGGACGTGATGAATACCGTAGAGCTGGCGGATGGCGTTGCTACGGACTATTGGCAATCCGACGCCGACGTGGCGGACTGGCTTTCCAAAGTCGGCCTGCTGCCTGTCGGCGCGCCAGCCAAAGCGCCCAAAGGCCTGCTGCAGGCAGCACGGGATCTCCGTGAACTGGTTCGTGGCCTGGTCCTGCGCAGGAAATCAGGCAAGAAGATCGACATATCTGGCTTGAACCTGGCATTGCAGGCCGGCGGCAGTCATCTCGTAGTTCGGACTGAAGCGGATGGGTCGCTGAACCTGCTACGTGTGCACGCGGCCAATAGTGCAGCGGAATACCTGGTGCCGCTGGCGGAATCGGCAGCGGACCTGCTGGTCAATGGGGACTTCGAACTGGTACGCAAATGCGAGAGCGATGCCTGCACGCTCTGGTTCTATGACCGCACCCGATCGCACCGGCGACGCTGGTGCAGCATGGCGCTTTGCGGCAACCGCCATAAAGTGGCCGCCTTCCGCCGACGCGAGGCGGCCACGGACGAAGACGCCTGAGCGCCGAACGGCTGGAAATCGAGCTGGGGAAATCAAGGCAACGGTGGCCGGCGCTGCCGGGACCGTCTGGATACTGTGGCCCGCCCTAGAGGATTCGAACCTCTGACCGCTCGCTTAGAAGGCGAGTGCTCTATCCAACTGAGCTAAGGGCGGATGGCCGTGCCCGTCAGGGCTTGGAAAGCCTTGCCGTTTCGGCAAGGCGTGCATTCTACCCCACTGGTTGCGCAAGGGGAACGCGCTTGCGGACGGTCAAATTCCGTCAAGCGCGGTCGGCACGTGCTACCTGGGATGCTTTTTCAAAATGAACTCGATGGCACACTCGGCGGACGGCGTTCGGGTCTGATCGAGCCGGCCGTTCAGCAGGCTCTGCCGCACGCCGATGTCGACGCGGAAGATCGAGATCGGCGTTACCTCGTCGCACACGGCCCGGACAAAGTCGATGACATTGATCGACACCGGCGACCACGACTGCGTCTTGAACATCGTGAACGTGTGCTTGTGGTCATGATTGAACCGCGAGGGCCAGTGCCCCTGCTCGTAGAGGTCTTCGTCCGGCACCTGGATCACGAGATGGCCGCCCGGCTTCACCACCCGTATCCAGTGCTTGATGGCCACTGCCGGGTCCACCATATGCTCCAGACAGTGGGACGAATAGACGAAATCGAAGGATTCGTCCTCGATCCGCTCCAGGTACTGCGCGTCGCCATGCTGCATGTCGAAGACGAAACAATTCTTCATGGCGGGAAACATGTCGCCGAACAACGCAATGGAGTCGATGCCTCCGCCTACATCGAGACCATTACCGACGAGATACCGTGTTGCATAGCGCGAGTCATGCACGCGACGAAGGATCGAGATCGACGTCGCGCCTGGGATGTTCAGGTGAATCTGCCTAGCCTGTTGGGCAGCATGTTCCGGCCGGATGATATCCATAGATGTTGGCGCAAAGCGCGTTGCAGTAATCCGCACATCTATAGCATCGGCGATACACGCCCGAAATCAGAGTCCGACGAAACTGACGCGTGAACAAACGACGGCGCGAACATACGCGCGCGCCGGATTGCCATGCCTCAGGAAGACTCGCGTTCGCGCACCCGCGGGCGGCGCGGCATGCCGGCACCCTCGGCGGTGTCATGCGACGACACGCAATTGCGCCCCATCTGTTTGGCATCGTAAAGCGCGCGGTCGGCGCGGCGCATCATCGCGTCGGCGTTTTCTCCCGGCTGACGCTCGGCCATGCCGATACTGACCGTGTACGCGATGGCGTCGGGTTCCGACGGGCACGGTGCGGATCTCACCAGCGCGCTCAGACGCACGCTGATGGCACGGCCCGTTTCCAGCGTGGTGTCGGGCATCGCAATCGCGAATTCCTCGCCGCCCAGCCGTCCGAGCACCGCCCGTTCGGGCGCCGCCTTGCGCAACAGGCCAGCGAAATGACGCAGCACGCTGTCGCCGGCCAGATGCCCGTAAAGATCGTTGATGGCCTTGAAGTGATCGAGGTCGATGAACGCCACGGTGAACGGTGCGCGTTGGCGTTCCGCCAGCTTGCAGGCGCCTTCGAGTTCTTCCCAGAACGCACCTCGGGACAGCACGTCGGTCAGGTCGTCATGCCGCGCCCGGCGTTCGATGATGCGCCGCAGCCGGTCATGGGCCATCAGCGCAAAGCTGACCGACAGTCCGACCACGCCAAAGACAAAGCAGACCGTAATGCTGTCGCGCTCGTCCGGGGTGACCAGCGGATGTCCATCCACCAGCGTGGACAGCGGCGCCCAGGCCTGCGCGCCCGCGATCACAGTGCAGGCCAGCGCCACCAGTGTCAGCGACAGCACCGCCAGCCGCCCCATCCCCCGCTTCATGGGCAGGCGCGGCAGGGTCACCCGGATCATTTCCAGCAGCAGCATCATCTGGATTGCCGATGCGCCCAGCATGAGTCCGGCCACGGTCGAAGGCGAGGCCACTACGGCAACGATGGGCGATAGTTCGCCGGGCACCATGCCCGCCAGTCCGATGCCGGCGTGCAACGCCAGTACCACCAGACCAGGCAGATTCAGCAGGAAAAGCACCGCGGCCCGTCCGGGCTTGCCGACGAAGTGGCGAGTACCGTGGACCATCAGCGACAGACCCATCGTCAACGCCAGTTCCGGCGTGGCCGCCAGGGGCCATTCGGGACGATAGATATGGATGGCCAGCAATACCGCGGCCAGAGTCACGACCAGATCGCCGAGTGCCCACGAGGTGAGCCCGCTGCGCTCCATACCGGCCGAGCGCCGCAACACGGCACAGACGATCGCCATCTGCAGCGCGAACAAGGCTGCGATCAGCACTACCACCTGCGACTGAAACATCTTCATTCCCGTTCACAAAGGCCTTGCCGGTGCTCCGCACGCACCTGGCGGCCCTTCTGTTTGCGGCCTGCGAACAGCCGTCCTTGTATTGTTTCCGCAGGTCCGGCAGGCCTTGGAGCCTTCGATGCGCAGGCATCGAGGGCAAGGCTTGGCTCTCAGGCACTGTCCAGGCCGCCCGCGTCGCAAAGCGGGGGTGGCGTGCCATAGTTGTGATAGTCGGGACCTGGTCCGGGTGGGCACAGCAAGAAAAGGCGCGAAGCGCCGGTCGGACCGTTGCGGTGTGCGGATTATGTCAGCGCGACGCCTCAAGTCAAGCCAAATAAGATCCCGCCTGAAGCAGGGTACTGGCCCCGCACACGCCGCGTCACTTTCGCGTAGTCGAATCTTTCAAAAGACACATTTGACCTGGCACCCCAGCTCGATATAGAATCGCCGGCTTCGGAGCGTAGCGCAGCCTGGTAGCGCATCTGATTTGGGATCAGAGGGTCGTAGGTTCGAATCCTATCGCTCCGACCATATTTGCAGGCAGTTCTAGGTAGTCGAAGGGTTCACGCTGAATGGCGTGAACCCTTTTTGTTTTGACACAGCCCAACCTGCCACCCACGTGGCGATGCCTCGCGCCGCCCGTTATGACGGATTGTGCGCATGCGGCCTTCCGGCGGCTGAAGGGAATGCGGCGCCGCACAACCGCCTCGGGCGCGTGCGCATAACGTTTCCCCATTGATCAAGTCACTGATGCTGCGCCTGCGAAGGTCGTGGATCGTGCTACAATCGCGCGTCAGTTCGGGGTGTCTGTGCATGCCCTGTAACCGGGATAGCGCCGCCTGGCGCACTGGACAAAACGCCGCCCCGCCCCCATATCACCCGATACGTGGAAAGCCGGAAGCGTTGCCGGCCCCGGAAACACCTTGCCCGCTGTCCCCGTGATGTACACGGCTGCGCCATTTGCTCGCGCAATCGAAGTGGCAAGGCAATCGTCAGGGTCTCCGCGCCCCTTCTCGATTCTCTGACCCGCCTGGCTTCCATTCGCCCGGCCCGTCGGATTGCTTCCCGGAAAAGTCTCGCGCGGCTGCCGCCAATGGCGGTGGAGCGTGGATGCGCACGACCTACCGGGCGCCCCACAGAATACTCACTAACTTAACGCAACCTGCAAGGGTTGCCACAAAGGAAAACAGATTGGCTAAGGAAGAACTCATTGAATTTGGCGGCGTGGTGTCGGAAGCCCTGCCCGACAACCGTTATCGCGTGACGCTGGAAAACGGCGTGGAAATCTGGGCATACGCTTCGGGCAAGATGCAGAAGCACCGCATCCGCATCTTGGCCGGCGATCGCGTGACCCTGGAAATGTCGCCCTACGACCTGACCAAGGGCCGCATCAACTTCCGCCACAAGTCCTGAGTTCGCCGCACGCGGCCGATGCACCGCTGTCACGCGGTTGACATCGCCGCTGCCGACACTAACGGGCTATCCGTGGGCCTTGCCCACTGGATGGCCCGTTTTGTTTTTTGGCGGCGGTATCGCGATTTTCTTGCGACGCCTGCCGTGGCTCACCATACTCAAGGCTCGACGAAGCCCCCTGCCAACCATGAATCTGATTCTGTGGCGCCACGCCGAGGCCGAGGATTTGCCGGATGCGCTGAGCATCTCGCGCAGCGCGGACCTGCAGCGTCCGCTCACCCGCCGAGGCCGCAAGCAGGCCGAAGCATCCGCTGACTGGCTGCGCGGCCATCTGCCGGCCGATTACCGCGTGGTTTGCAGCCCCGCCCTCCGCACGCGGGAAACCGCCGCCGCTCTCTCCGGCAAGGCCGAAATCCTGGAAGACCTGGCCCCCGGCGCCGATGTAGGCGCCGTGCTGGCTGCCATCGACTGGCCTCAGGGCCACGACCACACCGTGGTAGTGGGCCACCAGCCCTGGATCGGCCAACTCGCCAGCCTGCTGCTCGCCGGCCAGGAAATCCCCTGGAGCGTCAAGAAAAGCGGCATCTGGTGGCTGGCCGGCCGCACCCGCGAGCACGAAGCCCAGGTTGTACTCCGCGCGGTGATCCAACCCGACTTCCTTTAAACGTTTCACGACGGTTGTGACGCCAAAAGCGCGCAGCCGTCGCAACTTTGCCATCAGTTCGAACTTCTAGAGAAACTGCGATGTGCGCGAGCGGAGGCCTGCTCTATGTTTAAGGCCTACGTAGCGACAATGATGTGTCAGTCACAGAACCGTCATCATCAGTTCACGTCGCTGTCACCCGGCCTCTCTACATTGTTTCGAAGCCGTTTCGTCACCGAAAGGACATACTGATGCGAGATCTTCCGACGCCTACCCAGCCGCTTTTCGACTCCTTGCCCACTGGCTTTTCTGGCCAGTCGGCGCGGAGGCGTCTTCCTCGTCAGCCAGCACAACACCAAACCCAGGTTCAAGCTCCGGCGCCTGCTTTCAGCGTGGCGTGGGCACGTCACCAAGACGAAGTAGCCGAGGCCCAGCGCCTGCGCTACAAGGTGTTCGCCGAGGAAATGGGCGCGCGCCTGCAATCCTCGGTCAATGAGACCGACGTCGATATGTTCGACGCCTACTGCGACCACCTGATCGTGCGCGACCAGGAAACGCTCAAGGTGGTTGGCACCTACCGCGTACTGCCGCCGCACCAGGCCAAGCGTATCGGCTGCCTCTACGCCGAATCCGAATTCGATCTCGTCCGCCTGGCGCACCTGCGCCCGAAGATGCTGGAACTGGGCCGCTCGTGCGTGCACCGCGACTATCGCTCGGGCAGCGTGATCATGGCCCTGTGGGGCGGCCTGGGCGAATACCTGCAGCGCTACAACCTCGAATCGATGCTCGGCTGCGCAAGCGTGCCGATGAGCGACGGTGGCCACTACGCCGCCAGCCTCTATCGTCAGTTCGCGGAAAAGTCGCTGGCACCGATCGAATATCACGCCTTCCCGCGCGTGCCGCTGCCTGTCGACGACCTGAACCAGACGCTCGACGTGGAACCGCCCGCGCTGATCAAGGGCTATCTGCGCCTTGGCGCAAAAATCTGCGGTCTGCCTGCCTGGGACCCCGACTTCAACGTTGCCGACTTCCTGACATTGCTGCGCGTGCGCGACATGAACCCGCGCTATGCCCGGCATTTCCTGGGTCTTCAATCGGCCTGACCCGCTGATCGGCAGCCCACCACCACCGGACGAAACGGCAACTCGAACCGGCATCGCAAACAAAAAACGGCGACTCGATCGAGTCGCCGTTTTTCATTCGGCAGCAGCGCGCCGCTGTCTGCTTCAGACGTACACCACCTTGTAGCGCTTGCCTACCCGCTCCCACTCGTCGGCCTCCTGGGCCAGGCTGTATTCCACCAGCGGATTGGCATCGATCCAGGACTTCGGCAACCGGACCTCGAACCCTTCGTCGAGTTCGTCCGAACGTTGCCTGACCTGGATGTCGGGCAGCTTCATATCGCCGCGCCGCCGGCACAGGACAAAGGCCAGCCGCAGACTGAACAGCATGCGCCAGTCCACGAACTTGCCGCTGCCGGACAACTTGCCCAGCTTGCCCGCATGACCCAGCAGCAGGGTGGCCAGGCGCGCCTGGTCGGTCTTGGAAAAGCCCGGCATATCCGCATGCGTGGAGATATAGGCCGAATGCTTGTGGTAGCCGCTGTGCGAGATCGTCATGCCGATTTCGTGCAGATTGGCGGCCCAGCCCAGCAGCGCGAGGTTGTCCTCCCGGCGTTCGTTGCGTGGCTCGGGGAACTGCGCCAGCAGGTTGCGCGCGGCCTGGCCTACACGGGTCGCCTGCGCACGGTCCACGGCGTAGCGGCGCATGAACTGGTCCACGGTCACCGTCCGCATGTCCTCGTGATGGCTGCGGCCAAGCAGGTCGTACAGCACACCCAGGCGCAGCGCACCGTCGGTGACATCCATGCGGTCGATATCGAGTTCGGCGAACACGCCGAGCATGATGGACAGCCCGCCCGGCAGCACCGGAATGCGATCGGCCTTGAGGCCGGTCAGCTTGACCCGGTTGGTGTTCTCGGCCTTGATCAGCGAGCGCTTCAGTCGCTCGAGCCCTTCACGCGTGATGCCATGCTCGGACGTGCTGTCGTTCATGCCATTCAGCTCGATCAGCTCGGCCAGCGCGCGTGCCGTACCCGAAGAACCCACCGCCTGCTGCCAGCCGGCCGCCTTGTACTGGCGCACCAGCACCTGGATCTCGCGGCGTGCCGCCAGCTCGGCCTGCTTGAACGCGTATTCGTCGACGTTGCCGCTCGGAAAGAACTGGCGACTATGCGATACGCAGCCGATGTAAAGACTCTCCATCAGCTTTGACTGATAGCCACTGCCAATGATGAATTCGGTGGAGCCGCCGCCGATATCGACGACCAGCCGGTTGCCCTGGCACGCCGGCGCGTCATGCGACGCGCCCAGGTAGATCAGGCGGGCCTCTTCGCGGCCAGCGATCACTTCGATCGGGAACCCGAGCGCGGCTTCCGCCTCGATCAGGAAGTCCGATGCATTCTTGGCCACGCGCAACGTATTGGTGGCTACCGCACGCACCTGCTCGGGCGCGAAATCGCGCAGGCGGTCGCCAAATCGGCGCAGCGCATCAACGCCGCGGCGGCGCGCCGGCTGGTCCAGATACTTGTCCGGCGTCAAGCCAGCGGCCAGCCTGACGGGTTCGCGCAGGGCATCGACCTGGAAGATCTGGCTGGCTGGGCCCGAGGCCGTAGGCGTTTCATCCACCCGCCCGATCATCAGGCGGAAGCTGTTGGAGCCCATATCGACGGCGGCCAGCAAGCGGGGATTCTGTGTCATTGCGTCAGTATTGCGCGGGATAGGCCAACAATGGCCAAGCCCGTGAGATTATGTCTCTGTCATGTCCGGATCATGACAAAATCAAAGTGTCATCAAATTGACACGATTTTATGAAAAAGTCGCCACATCGCCAAAACAAGGTCCTAGACATGTCGACGACTCCGCCCGGCACGCTGCTAAACCGCGAGCTGGGCATTCTGGAATTCAACACGCGCGTCCTCGCGCAAGCCGCCGACCCCAATGTTCCGTTGCTGGAACGGCTGAAATTCATCTGCATCGTATCCAGCAACCTGGACGAGTTCTTTGAGATCCGGATGGCCGGTCTGAAGGAACAGATGCGCGACAACGCGTCGGGTCTGACACCCGACGGCCTCTCGTTCCAGCAGACCTACCAGCTTGTCACCGAGCGCACGCAGCGCCTCGTGGCCTCGCAGTATGACATGCTGCAGAACGTCATTTTCCCCGCGCTGGAAAAAGAAGGCGTGTTTTTTCACCTGACGGGAACCTGGACGGACGCCCAGCGCGCCTGGGCGCGCGATTTCTTCGTACGCGAACTCGGTCCGGTGCTGACGCCGATCGCGCTGGATCCTGCGCACCCGTTCCCGCGCGTGCTCAACAAGAGCCTGAACTTCGTGATCGAGCTGTCCGGAAAGGACGCGTTTGGCCGCGAAGCGGACCTGGCCATCGTGCAGGCGCCTCGTGCGCTGCCGCGCGTGGTGCGCATGCCCGAAAAGCTGTCGGGCTATCCGTATGGCTTCGTGATGCTGTCGTCGTTCATGCAGGCATTCGTGCATGAGCTGTTCCCGGCCATCGAGGTCCAGGGCTGTTATCAGTTCCGCGTCACGCGCAACTCCGACCTGTTCGTATCCGAGGATGACATTACGGATCTGCGCGAAGCGCTGCAGGGCGAACTGCCTACACGCCACTTTGGCGACATGGTGCGCCTGGAAGTGTCGTCGGACACGCCGCCCGCGCTGGCACGCCGGCTGCTGCTGGAATCGGGCCTGACGGACCAGGACCTGTATCGCGTGAGCGGCCCGGTGAACCTGGTGCGCCTGATGCAGATTCCGGATCTGGTGGACCGCCCTTCCCTCAAATATCCGCCGCACGTACCCGCGCCGGTAAAGGCATTTCCGCCTGGCACGAATATGTTCGATGTGATTCGCCAGCGCGACGTGCTGCTGCATCATCCGTACGAAAGCTTCGCCTCGGTTCTGGACCTGCTCCAGGCCGCCGCCAACGATCCGAACGTGGTCGCCATCAAGCAGACGGTTTATCGCACCGGCAATGAGTCCGCGGTCATGGAAGCGCTGATGACGGCTGCCCGCAACGGCAAGGAAGTGACCGTCGTGGTGGAGCTGCTGGCGCGCTTTGACGAAGAAACCAATATCAACTGGGCCGAGCGGCTGGAATCCGCCGGGGCCCATGTGGTCTATGGCGTGGTGGGCCACAAGTGCCACGCCAAGATGCTGCTGATCGTGCGCCGCGAGCCGGCCAGCCCGAAGGCCAAGAACTCGATCCTGCGGCGCTATGTGCATCTAGGCACCGGCAACTACCATCCGCGCACCGCACGCCTCTATACGGACTTTGGTCTGCTCACCGCAAACGAGCAGGTCTGCGAGGACGCGCATCACGTCTTCCAGCTGCTGACGGGCACCGCTGGCACGATTCGGCTGAACCACCTGTGGCAGTCGCCGTTCACGATGCACAGCAACCTGGTCGAGCACATCCGCGCCGAGGCCCGCAACGCGCGCGCCGGCAAGCGCGCACGTATCATCGCCAAGATGAACGCGCTGCTTGAGCCAACGATCATCGACGAACTTTACAAGGCGTCGCGCGCCGGCGTGAAGATCGACCTGATTGTGCGCGGCGTCTGCGCCTTGCGTGCGGGCGTGCCGGGTATGTCGGAGAACATTTCGGTGCGCTCGATCGTCGGGCGCTTTCTGGAACACCACCGCGTCTACTACTTCCACGCGGCTGGCGAAGATGTTCTCTACCTGTCGAGCGCCGACTGGATGGACCGGAACCTGTTCCGCCGCGTGGAGGTCGCATTCCCGATCCTGGACCGCTCGCTCAAGGCGCGCGTGATCAAGGAAGGCCTGCAGGTACATCTGCACGACAATGTGTCGGCGTGGGTCATGGAACCCAATGGCGAATACGTACGCAAGGCTTCGCGTGCGAAGGTGCAGCGCGTGAGCCAGCAGGAACTGCTTTTGAAGTTCGGCACGTAAGGGCCGTCAAACCGGCCGCCTAACCGGCCGCGCAAAGAAAAAGGCCGCTACGCCTCGGTGTAGCGGCCTTTCTTTTTAAGGCAGGCAGATCGGCGCCGCGAGCGGCGCGCGGGTATGATCAGGCAGCGTAGCGCGGAGCGTCGCCCGCCTGGGACAGCGGTTGCGCGGCGTCCGGTTCGTAGCCGCTGCGGTCCACGGGAAAGACGATGCGGAAGGTGCTGCCGCGGCCAACTTCGCTCGTCACGCGCAGGTCGGCATGGTGGCGCGACAGCACGTGCTTGACGATGGCCAGGCCCAGCCCGGTGCCACCGGTATCGCGCGAGCGGCTGCGGTCCACGCGATAGAAGCGTTCGGTCAGGCGCGGGATATGCTCGGGCGCGATGCCCAGGCCGGTATCGCTGACCGAGAACACCGAATGGCCATCGGTAAAGGTCATTCGAATGGCAATGCGGCCACCGTCCGGCGTATAGCGCACCGCGTTGGACACGAGATTGCCCAGCGCCGACAGCAGCTCCCCTTCCGATCCACGCAACACCACCGCGGTATCGATCTCGGTTTCGATATCGTGCCGGCCCTGCGACAGCGCCTCGGCATCGTGCACCAGATGCGCGGCCAGGCCGGCCACGTTGACGCGATCGTGCGCGGGCGGCTGCGCGTCCGATTCCAGCTTGGCCAGCGCCAGCAGGTCTTCGACGATATGCTGCATCCGCATCGACTGCACCAGCATCATATCGACGTAGCGCTTGCGGTCTTCTTCCGATACGGGCAGGTCGCGCACCGTTTCCAGAAAGCCGGTCAGCACCGTCAGCGGCGTCTTCAGTTCGTGCGAAACGTTCGCCACGAAGTCGCGCCGCATCGCCTCGGTGTTTTCGACCTTGGTGATGTCCTGCGTCAGCACGAGCTTGCGATTTTCGCCATACGGCAGGATCTGCACCGACGTGATATTGCGCTTGTGCTCGCCCATATCGCGCATGATCAGCGGCTCGTCATAGCGCTCGCGCGTCAGGTAGTGCACGAATTCGGGCCGGCGGATCAGGTGCGTGATGCGCTGGCGCACGTCGCGCCTAGCATTCAGGCCGAAGTGCTGCTCGGCCACGCCATTGCACCATTCGATCTGGTCGGCGTCATCGAGCATCAGCACGCCATACGGCGACGCCTGGATAGCCTGGATGAAACGCGTGTGCTGCTGCTCCACCTGCAGAACCTGCGTGCGCCAGCGCTTGACCAGGCGGTGCAGCCGGTAATACACCTCGCCCCAGAGGCCAAGTGCGCTCGGAATCTCGCCATAGGCCGGCGCGTCGAGCACCCGCCACAGACGGTTGATCTGGAACAGGTAATAGCCGAGCAGGCCAAACAGCGCGATGCAAAGGAATAGCAGGCCGGGAACGGCGCCGGCGGTGACGTACAGACCGGCGGCGATGACCGCCAGGCCGACGAGGATGGCCACGGATCGGGCCCAGATGACATTCATGCGAGGAGTAGAAGAGGTTCAGACCGCGTTCGCATTGCGGCACAGTCTGCCACAACAAGCGCCACGGCGTGGCATACAGCCGGCATTATCCGACATCGGCCGGCGCGGCCCCCGCTGCTCCGCCGCCGGCCGGCCACATCAGTGGCTCGGCGATCGCGCCAGACGATAGCCGCTGCCGCGAACAGTCTCGATCATGTTGCTGTACCCGCCAGGCGTCAATGCGGCACGCAGACGCTTGATGTGCACGTCGACGGTACGTTCTTCCACGAACACGTGGTCGCCCCACACCTGATCCAGCAATTGTGACCGGCTATGCACCCGCTCCGGATGGGTCATCAGGAAATGCAGCAGACGGAACTCGGTCGGACCCAGATCGAGCTTGATCGGGCCGCTGTCGTCCTGTCCGGTCACGCGATGCGTGGCGGGGTCCAGCCTCAGGCCGTTGATGGCTACCACGTCGTCGGTCAGCTGCGGTGCGCGGCGGCGCAGCACAGCCTTGATGCGGGCCAGCAGTTCCTTGGGCGAGAACGGTTTGGTCACATAGTCGTCCGCACCGGCTTCCAGTCCCATGACCTTGTCCTGCTCTTCGCTACGCGCGGTGAGCATGATGATCGGGATCTGCTTGGTGCGATCGTTGGTCCGCAGCTCCTTGGCGAAGGTTGCCCCGGACTTTCCCGGAAGCATCCAGTCCAGCAGCACGAGATCGGGCAACACGTCGCTCATCAGCGACAGTGCCTGCTCGGCGTTATAGGCGCGAATCGGATAGTGTCCCGCGTGCTGGAGATTGACGGCAATCAGCTCGGCGATTGCCGGTTCGTCTTCGACAACGAGAATACTGCTCGGCATGTATTTTTTCTCCGCTTATCAGTCCTGGCGCGTTATCAGCTTAATGCTTCGCGCTCCATGTCTTCGCGCGAGGCATGGCGCACGTCCGTGCCCTTCACGATGTAAATGATGAATTCGGCAATGTTCTTCGCGTGGTCGCCGATACGTTCCACCGCCTTGGCGATGAACAGGAAGTCCAACGCCACCGAAATCGTGCGCGGGTCTTCCATCATGTACGTGATCAGCTTGCGCACGAAGGCACGGAATTCCTCGTCGATGGCCTTGTCGTCCTTGACGATGCGCGCGGCCGCCACCGTATCCAGGCGGGCAAAGGCGTCCAGTGCCTGGCGCAGCAGGTTGATGGCCATCTCGCCGGACAGCTTCACTTCGGCGTAATTGATGTTGTGCGCGGCAGCATCTTCCATGATGTGCTTGGTGCGCTTGGCGATCTTCTCAGCCTCGTCGCCCGCACGCTCAAGGTTCGTGATCGTCTTCGAGATCGCCATCACCAGGCGCAGGTCGCGCGCGGTGGGTTGGCGACGCGCGATGATGTTGCCACAATCGGCATCGATTTCAACTTCGAGCGAATTGAGCTGCTGCTCTCGAACCATGACCTGGTCGGCCAGGTCGCCATCGAAGTCGGCCAGCGCGCGCATGGCCATTTCGATCTGCGATTCGACCAGGCCGCCCATCTGCAGCAGCTTGGTGTTGATCGCGTTGAGGTCGGCGTCGAACTGGGTCGACAGGTGCTTGTCAGTCATGATGTTCTCCTGGCCGCTTTCCGAATGCTGGATATGTCCTGCAATGCCCGCCGCGTTCAACCGAAGCGGCCGGTAATGTAATCTTCGGTTTCCTTGCGGTGCGGCTTGATGAAGATCTTCTCCGTCTCGCCGAACTCGATCAGCTCGCCCAGGTACATGTATGCCGTGTAGTCCGAGCAACGCGCGGCCTGTTGCATATTGTGCGTCACGATCACGACGGTGTATTCGTCCTTGAGTTCTGCGATCAGTTCCTCGATGCGGCCCGTGGAAATCGGGTCCAGCGCCGAGCACGGCTCGTCCAGCAGCAGCACTTCCGGGCGGATGGCGATGCCACGCGCGATGCACAGACGCTGTTGCTGGCCGCCCGACAGGCCGTAGCCCGACTGGTGCAGCTTGTCCTTGGCCTCGTTCCACAGCGCCGCCTTGGACAGCGCCCATTCCACGCGGTCGTCCATTTCCGAGCGCGACAGCTTCTCGAACAGGCGCACCCCAAAGGCAATATTGTCATAGATCGACATCGGGAACGGCGTCGGCTTCTGGAACACCATGCCCACCTTGGCGCGCAACAGCGAGATGTCCTGCTTGCTGGTCAGCAGGTTTTCGCCGTCCATATTGATCTCGCCCTCGGCACGTTGCTCCGGGTACAGCGCAAACATCTTGTTGAACGTGCGCAGCAGCGTGGATTTGCCGCAGCCGGACGGGCCGATGAACGCCGTGACCTTGCGGTCCGGGATCGACATGTTGATGTTCTTGAGCGCGTGGAACTGGTTGTAATAGAAGTTCAGGTTCCGGACGTCAATCTTGGCGCGCACGGTATCGGGAATATCGATGACGGTAGAGGTCATGCTGATGTCTCGCTTGAATTCGGTAGTTGGCTCAGGCGTTTCGCGTGGCGCCGGTTATTTCTTGAACAGCATGCGCGCGACAATGTTCAGCGCAAGCACACCGACGGTAATCAGGAACACCCCCGCCCAGGCCAGTTGCTGCCACTCCGTGAACGGGCTCATGGCAAACCGGAAAATCGTCACGGGCAGATTGGCCATCGGCTTGTTCAGATCCGCGCTCCAGAACTGGTTGGACAGCGCGGTGAACAGCAGCGGCGCGGTTTCGCCGGCGATACGGGCCACGGCCAGCAACACGCCGGTGACGATACCCGCGTACGACGACTTGACCGTGATCGACATCACCATCTTCCACTTCGGCGTGCCCAGGGCCACCGCTGCCTCGCGCAGCGCATTCGGCACCAGGTTCAGCATGTTCTCGGTGGTGCGGACCACGATCGGAATCTGCAGCAGCGCCAGCGCGCAGACACCCGCCCAGCCGGAAAAATGGCCCATGCGGGTCACCACCAGCGCGTAGACGAACAGGCCGATCACGATCGACGGGGCCGACAGCAGGATGTCATTGATAAAGCGGATCAAGCTGGCCAGCGGCGACTTCTGGCCATACTCGGACAGGTAGATGCCCGCCAGGATGCCCAGCGGCGTGCCAACCAGCGTAGCCACGCCCACCAGCACGAAGCTGCCGAAGATGGCATTGGCCAGACCGCCACCGGCGGTGTTCGGCGCCGGGGTCATCTGTGTGAACAGATCGATAGACAGACCACCCACGCCGAGCGAGATGGTGGTCCAGAGAATCCACGCCAGCCAGAACAGGCCGAAACCCATCGCAGCCAGCGAGGCAGTCAGGGCAAAGGCGTTGGTGCGTCGGCGCGAACTCTGGAGCCGTGTGCGGACGGCTTCGGAATCGGGACGGACGGCGGGGATGGACGAAGTAGACACGGCTTGACTGGCTTGGTTCATTTGCCACCCTCATTCTTTGCAAGGCGCAGCAGCAGGATCTTGGACAGGGCCAGCACCACGAACGTGATGAAGAACAGGATCAGGCCCAGTTCCATCAGCGCGGCGGTATGCAGGCCGGCTCCGGCTTCCGCGAATTCGTTCGCCAGCGCCGAGGTGATGCTGTTACCCGGCGAGAACAGCGACACGTTGTCCAGCAGGTTGGTGTTGCCGATCACGAACGTGACAGCCATCGTTTCACCGAGCGCGCGGCCCAGGCCCAGCATGACGCCGCCGATCACACCGGCGCGGGTGTACGGCAGCACGACCTTCCACATGACTTCCCACGTGGTGCAGCCGATGCCATAGGCCGATTCCTTGAGCAGCACGGGCGTGACTTCGAACACGTCACGCATCACCGAGGCAATGTAGGGAATGATCATGATGGCCAGGATCACACCCGCGCACAGCAGGCCGATACCCAGCGGCGCGCCCTGGAACAGCTTGCCGATCACGGGCACCTGGCCCACGGTGGCTGCCAGAGGCTTTTGGAAATATTCACCGAAGATCGGCGCGAACACGAGCAGACCCCACATGCCGTAGACGATGGACGGCACGGCGGCGAGCAGCTCGATGGCGGTTCCGAGCGGACGACGCAGCCACACGGGCGACAGCTCGGTAAGAAACAGTGCGATGCCGAAGCTGACCGGCACGGCGATGATGAGGGCAATCAGCGAGGTGACCAGCGTGCCGTAGATCGGCACGAGCGCGCCGTACACGTCGGCGGGTGGATCCCACTCGGCGCTCCACAGGAACGACAGGCCGAATTGCTTGATCGAGGGCCAGGCGCTGATGGCGAGCGATACGATGATGCCGCCGAGGAGCAGCAAGGTGACAATGGCGGCGCCGCGGGTCAGGCCGCCGAACAGGATGTCGCCAAGGCGGCTGGGAGGCCGGACTGCGGGAAGATCGGACGTAGTCGCCATGATGGAAATCGGTAGGTGGAACATATGCCACGGCGGCGTGCGGGCCACCGTGGCCCCGTCACGCGCGCCCTGCCACGATGCGGGGCGGGATGCGCGTGACGGGTCGTACTTCAGTACAACACCGGCTTAGTACAGGGCCTTGCCCGATCCGTCCTTGACGCTCTGCTTCCACGTCGCGCGGATCTGGTTCACGACGGCTTCCGGCAGCGGCACGTAGTCCAGGTCCGAAGCCATTGCGGCACCGCTCTTGTATGCCCAGTCGAAGAACTTCAGCACTTCCTGGCCCTGGGCAGGCTTTTCCTGGTTCTTGTGGACCAGGATGAAAGTCGCGCCAGCGATCGGCCATGCGCCCTTGCCCGGCTGGTTCGTCAGGATCTGGTAGAACGACTTGTTCCAGTCGGCACCGGCGGCTGCGGCCTTGAAGGCGTCGTCGCTCGGCTGCACCACTTCACCTGCCGAGTTCTTCATCGTCAGGTACGTCATCTTGTTCTGCTTGGCGTAGGCGTACTCGACGTAGCCGATAGCGCCGTTCAGACGCTGCACGAAAGCGGCCACGCCTTCGTTGCCCTTGCCGCCCGTGCCGCCACCCGGCCAGTTCACGGTCGTGCCTTCGCCAACCGAGCTCTTCCAGTCGTTGCTGACCTTCGACAGGTAGTTCGTGAAGATGAACGTCGTGCCCGAGCCATCAGCACGGCGCACCGGCAGGATGTCCTGGCTCGGCAGCTTGGCCTTCGGGTTCAGGGCCTTGATCGCGGGGTCGTCCCACTTCTTGATCTTGCCCAGGTAGATGTTGGCCAGCACGTCGCCGGTGATCATCAGCTCGCCCGGCTTCACGCCTTGCAGGTTGATCACGGGCACCACGCCGCCGATCACGGTCGGGAACTGGACGAGGTTGCCCTTGGCAAGCTCATCGTCCTTCAGGGGCGCGTCCGAAGCACCGAAATCGACCGTCTTGGCATTGATCTGCTTGATGCCGCCCGACGAACCGATGGATTGATAGTTGACCTTGTTACCCGTTGCTTTTTGATAGGCATCAGCCCATTTGGAATACACGGGCGCCGGGAAAGAAGCGCCTGCACCGGTAATTTCCGCCGCGAACGCAGTACCCGCCACCACAATCGACACGATGCCTGCCACGGCAGTCTTGACCAGCTTCATATGTCCTCCAGAGAACATTGGTTGGGAATGACAAATTTTTGACAAGGCGAACTTTATGCCGCTTGTATGACAGTTCCATGACATCCCGAAATCTTCTTCAAACGGTCAGCCAAATGGCCGATATTCCCCGTCCGTCACGAAACTGTCGCATCGCCGTGCCCTACTCGCCACTCCACTGAACGCGGCCTGCGTATCACATGCCTTCGGATTACTCGGCGGTTAATTGCTAATTTCTTCAACAAAAAAGCCACGACGCCGTGTCGTGGCTTTTTTGTTGGCCTGGCCGGGGATGCCCCGGCGGCCCCTGGTGACTCCGCTCAGGCGGCTCGCAACGCGTTGGCCAGCGTCTGCGCGGCGCGCTCGGCGGTTTCCACCTGCTCGGCTTCCACCATCACACGCACCACGGGTTCGGTGCCAGAAGCACGGATCAGCACGCGGCCGCGGCCTTCCAGCTCCGGCTCCACCTGCTCACGCGCAGCCTTCAGACCCGCATGGCTTTGCCAGTCGAAGCCCTTTTCCACGCGAACATTGATCAGCGTTTGTGGGAACAGGTTCACGCCGTCCAGCAGTTGCGCCAGCGTCTTGCCGCTACGGCGCAGCGCTGCCAGCACCTGCAGGGCCGAGACAATGCCGTCACCGGTGGTGTGGCGGTCCAGGCAAAGCAGGTGGCCCGAGCCCTCGCCGCCCAGTTGCCAGCCGCGCTTGTTCAGCTCTTCCAGCACATAGCGGTCGCCCACCTTGGCGCGAACAAACTCCACGCCCTGACGCTTCAGCGCCAGCTCCACGGCCATGTTCGTCATCAGCGTGCCAACGGCGCCATCCACTTGCTGGCCAGCCGCCTGGCGGTCGCGGACGATCAAGTACAGCAGTTCGTCGCCGTTGTAGAGACGGCCATTCGCGTCCACCACCTGCAGGCGGTCTGCGTCGCCATCGAACGCCAGGCCCAGGTCGGCACGATGGGTGCGCACGGCCTCCACGAGCTTTTCCGGTTCGGTGGCGCCGTAGCCGGCGTTGATGTTGCGGCCGTCGGGCTGGTTGCCGATCGGAATCACTTCCGCGCCGAGTTCATGGAATACATGCGGAGCGATGTGGTACGCGGCGCCATGCGCGCAGTCGACCACGATGCGCAGGCCGTGCAAGTCCTGTTCGTACGGGAAGGTGCTCTTGCAGAACTCGATATACCGGCCAGCGGCATCGTCTATACGCTTGGCGCGGCCGAGGTCTTCGGAGCGCACGCACAGCATCGGTTCTTCCAGCAGCGCTTCGATCTTCGCTTCGGTTTCATCGGGCAGCTTGTCGCCCGATGCCGAGAAGAACTTGATGCCGTTGTCGTAGTACGGATTGTGGCTGGCTGAAATCACCACGCCCGCCGCCAGGCGCAGGGCCCGCGTCAGGTAGGCAATCGCGGGGGTAGGCAGCGGACCGGTCTGCCGCACGTTGACACCTGCCGCCGTGAAGCCGGCCACCAGGGCCGCCTCAAGCATGTACCCGGAAACCCGCGTGTCTTTGCCGATCAGCACCGTGGGCTTGCCCTGCGACGTCTTCTGTCCCAGCGCCAGCACCTTGCCCGCGGCATATCCGAGCCGCATCACAAAGTCGGGCGTGATTGGTACCTCGCCTACCCTGCCCCGTACACCGTCCGTCCCGAAATACTTGCGTGTCATCTGATCATTCTCCTTGCTGCCCTTGCGGGGCAACTGACTCATGGCGAATCGCCCACCAGACCTTGAGGGCGTCCACCGATTGTTCTACGTCGTGCACGCGCACGATAAAAGCACCTTTCTCGGCTGCACAAACCGCCGCCGCGATGCTGGCGGCCACCCGTGCCTGCGGTGGCTTGCCGCCGATGATGGCGCCGAGCGTGGATTTGCGCGACAAGCCCGCCAGAATCGGCAGCCCGTCCACCGCCAGTCGCGGCATCTGCCCGAGCAGGCGCAGATTATGATCCGGCGTCTTGCCAAAGCCAAAGCCCGGATCGAGCGAAATCCGCGCGTCGTCCACGCCCGCCGCGCGTAGGGTTGACACCCTTTCGCGCAGAAAACCCTCGACCTCCGCCACCACATCCGCGTAGTGGGGGTCTTCCTGCATCGTCTGGGGATCGCGCTGCATATGCATGACGCACAGGCCTGCCTGCCCCGCCGCAACGGCTTCCACGGCGCCAGGCATCCGGAAACCCCAGATATCGTTGATCAAATCGGCTCCGCCCGCCAGTGCCTCACGCATCACTTCAGGCTTATATGTGTCGATTGACAACGGTTTGCCGCAGGCTGCCAGTGCTTCGACGATCGGCATTACGCGGTCCAGCTCCTGGTCCAGCGGTAGCGCGGCAGATCCAGGCCGGCTGGATTCGCCGCCGATATCGATGATGTCGACGCCTTCGGCAATCATCTGCTCCGCATGGCGCAGCGCGGCGTCACGGCTGGCGTGCTGGCCACCGTCCGAAAAGGAGTCCGGCGTTACGTTGAGAATGCCCATTACCAGTGGGCGACGGTTACGGGCAAAGCGATAACGCCCGCACTGAAAAGACTCGGTCGACACGTTGTGCGTCCTGAAAACAAAAAGCCGGCGCACTGGGCACCGGCTTTGGAGGCTATCAGAATCCGCCGCGTTTGAAACCGTACCAAACGGTCTGTTACGCGGCGTACCCCACGCCAAGAAGCGACTGGCTTACACCGTGTCGTCGACTCGCGCCGTGGCAGGCGCGTTGGTCGGCGCCACCGGCGATCCGCCCGAAGGCGTGCTGCCACCACCGCTCGGACCCTGCAGGCCACGCGGCGGGCGCGGCGGCTTGCCGGCCATGATGTCGTTCACCTGGTCGGCGTCGATCGTTTCCCACTCCATCAGCGCGTTGGTCATCGCTTCGACCTTGTCGCGGTTCTCTTCGAGCAGGCGCTTGGCCAGCGCGTACTGCTCGTCGATGATGTTGCGGATCTCCGCGTCGACCTTTTGCTGCGTGGCTTCCGATACGGTCTTCGACGACAGCTTGCCGAACATGCCGTCCTGCTCCGTATCGACATAGACCATCGCACCCAGCGAATCGCTCATACCGAAGCGCGTCACCATGTCACGGGCAATCTTGGTAGCACGTTCGAAGTCGTTCGAGGCACCGGTGCTCATGGCGTTGAGGAACACCTCTTCCGCGGCACGGCCGCCGAACAGGATCGCGATTTCCTCAAGCATGTTGTCCTTGTACTTCGAGTACTTGTCGTGCTCCGGCAACTGCCAGGTCACGCCCAGTGCCCAGCCACGCGGCATGATCGTGACCTTGTGGACCGGGTCGGCCTTCGGCAGCAGCTTGGCAACCACCGCATGGCCGGACTCGTGGTAAGCCGTAGCCTTGCGCTCTTCCTCGCGCATGACCGTCGACTTGCGCTCCGGACCCATGTAGATCTTGTCCTTGGCGTCCTCAAAGTCCTGCATGTCGACCACGCGCTTGTTGCGGCGGGCGGCAAACAGTGCGGCTTCATTGACCAGGTTGGCCAGGTCGGCACCGGAGAAGCCCGGCGTGCCACGTGCGATGACCGAAGCGTCCACGTCGTTGCCGATCGGCACCTTGCGCATATGGACCTTCAGGATCTGCTCGCGGCCGCGGATGTCCGGCAGGCCAACGTAGACCTGACGGTCGAAACGGCCCGGGCGCAGCAACGCCTTGTCCAGCACGTCGGCACGATTGGTCGCGGCGATCACGATCACACCCGAGTTGGCCTCGAAACCGTCCATCTCGACCAGCATCTGGTTCAGGGTCTGCTCGCGCTCGTCGTTACCGCCGCCCATGCCGGCGCCACGATGGCGGCCGACCGCGTCGATTTCGTCGATGAACACGATGCAGGGTGCCTGCTTCTTGGCGTTCTCGAACATGTCCCGTACGCGGGCAGCGCCCACGCCGACGAACATTTCAACGAAGTCCGAACCCGAGATGCTGAAGAACGGCACCTTCGCCTCGCCGGCGATGGCGCGTGCCAGCAGCGTCTTGCCGGTACCCGGAGGGCCAACCAGCAGCACGCCGCGCGGGATACGGCCGCCAAGCTTCTGGAATTTCTGAGGATCCTTGAGGAAGTCGACCAGCTCGACCACTTCCTCCTTGGACTCGTCGCACCCTGCCACATCGGCAAAGGTCACGGCGTTCTGGTTCTCATCGATCAGCCGTGCGCGGGATTTGCCGAAGGAGAAGGCTCCGCCTTTCCCCCCGCCCTGCATCTGCCGCATCATGTAGAACCAGAAGACGATGATCAGAAGCGTCGGTCCCAGGTAGTACAACGCCTGGACCAGCACGTTCGGCTCGTCGTCGGCCTTGCCGGTCACCTGGACGCCGTACTTCATCAGGTCGCCGACCATCCAGATGTCGCCCGGCGAGATGATGGTGTACTTGGGCCCTTCCTTGGGCGACACCACAAGATTGCGGCCCTGCACGTCGACGCGCGACACCTTGCCGTTCTTGGCGTCATCCATGAACTGCGAATAGGTGACACCGTCCTGGGCACGCGGTTTGTCGAACTGCTTGAAGACGGTGAACAAAACCAGCGCGATCACGAGCCAGATTGCCGCCTTTTGAAACAGGTTGTTATTCAAGGCCGAACTCCTTTGCAATTGCCTTGCCAACGGATAGCTGCATTGCATTGTAATGCAGCGTCCGTTCCCACAGGGAAATCTGATTCTATGAGCCTGATAGTGCCCGAGCCGAACAGTCCGGGCAAGCCGGTCGGTTCCCGGCACAAACCCGAAGCCCCCTGCTTTCGGGGGGACAGCCCAGCACTGTCATACACCATGTCAGTCCACCGATTTCAGGTAACGCCCAAGAATGAAGGTTTCTGAAGACTTGTCGCGTGACGCCTTGGGCTTGCGCTTGGCGACAACCTTGAACTGACGCTTGAACTTCTCCACGATCTGGCTGTAGCCGGAACCGTGGAAACACTTGACCAGCAACGACCCTTCCGGCTTCAGGTGGGCCTGGGCAAATTCCAGCGCCAGATCGCACAAATACTCGATCCGCGCCGAATCGGCCGAAGCCACACCGGACAAATTGGGGGCCATGTCCGAGATAACAAGGTCGATTCTGGAGCCGCCGGACGCCTCCAGCACCACCTTTTCCAGTTCCCGGAACACTTCTTCCTCCCGGAAATCGCCCTGGATGAAGATCACGTCAGCCACGGGCTCCATCGGCAGGATGTCGATGGCCACCACCGCACCGTCCGGCTTGCCGTCCTTTGCACGGGGCGACGCCGCCAGCTTGTTGCGGGCGTACTGGCTCCAGCTGCCCGGCGCGGCGCCCAGGTCGACGATGACCTGGCCCGGCTGGATCAGCTTGTCCTGGTCGTCGATCTCCTTCAGCTTGTAGGCCGCGCGTGCGCGATAGCCCTCACGCTGCGCCATCTTCACGTAGGGATCGTTGATGTGGTCGTGCAGCCACGACTGGTTGAACTTGTTCTTGCCCTTGGCCATTCCTGAGACTTGCCTGATTGCGGGAGTGCTTTTTTCTCCCATTTGATGATCTTTACCGTCTTGCGGCGACATTCTGGCGTATTTTTAGCGGATAATACGCACCAATCCGAAATTTGCTGCCCTGATGCCCGCTCTACAACTGATCCCCGCACAACGCTCCGAACTGCGCTCCCGCGCCCACGGCCTCAATCCCGTGGTCATGATCGGCGCCGAAGGCCTGACCCGCTCGGTCCTGGCCGAAATCGACCGCAGCCTGGCGGCACATGACCTGATCAAGATCCGGGTTTTCGGCGACGAACGCGACACCCGCATCGCCATCTACGAATCCATTTGTGACGAACTCAGTGCCGCGCCGATTCAACACATCGGCAAGCTGCTGGTCATCTGGCGTCCGGGTCCTGCCCGCCTGAAGGAAAACCAGCCCGAGGATCTGGGTGCGGCCCGTCGCCGCCTGGGTTCCGGCACCGCCCCGCGCACCGTCATGGTCCGCAAGGCGACCGGTTCGGGCCAGCGTCGCGCGCCGCGCACCGCGGTCAAGGTGCTTGGCAACGAACGCGTCACGCAGGCCGGCAACGTCAAGCGCGCCCGCGCGCGTCCTTCGAGCCAGAAGAAGAAGGCACTGGGCTGATCGGCAGAATCAGATCGGCCCCGCGCCGGCCGGTTCCCCGACCCTGAAGAAAAGGCGGCCGTGGCCGCCTTTTTTCATTCGCCGGCGGAGCGTGGCGCGCTTGCACGCCATACGAGTACCAGCGCGAGCAGGCTCTGCAACAGGTAGAACACGCTCGACACGCCATGCAGCATGCCGAACTGGCTCTTGTACGGCGATTCCGACACGCCGAGGTTCATCGCCTGGGCCTTGACCTTCAGCCCTTCCATGAACGGCTGCAGGCCGAAATACCCGGCCAGCACGCACACCAGCATGGCCAGCACGATCCAGCGCAGCGCGCGATAGCGCGCGGCACCGCGGCGGATCAGCACATTGCACAGCACCAGTTGCAGCACGCCCACCGTCACGCCAAGGATGGCCTCATAACGAAACAGGTGCCCGGCGATCATCCCGGCTGTTTCACGGCTCGGCAACACGGCAAACAGCGTCGGCGCCACCATGTAGCCCACCGTCCACAGGCTGCCGGCCCAGATGACGGTCAGCAGCAGGAAGATGCGATGCGGCAGCGGCGGCAGATTCGAGTAGGAAGACGAAAACACGTCTGTCCCGCCGCGTCAGATGTAACGGACGGTGATGACTTCGTATTCGCGCTCGCCACCCGGCGCAAGCACCGTGGCAACGTCGCCTTCGAACTTGCCAATCAGCGCACGTGCAATCGGCGAGCTCACCGAGATCTTGCCGGTGTCCAGATCAGCCTCGTCGTCGCCGACGATCTGATAGCTCACGGCCTTGCCCGATTCCAGGTCTTCCAGGTCCACGGTGGCACCGAACACGATGCGGCCGTCCGTATCGAGCTGGGTCGGGTCGATGACCTGTGCGGCCGACAGCTTGGCTTCCACTTCCTGGATACGGCCTTCGATGAATGCCTGCTTCTCTTTTGCGGCGTCGTATTCGGCGTTTTCCGACAGATCGCCTTGGGCACGCGCCTCGGAGATGGCATTGATCACCGCAGGACGCTCAACGGCCTTGAGGCGTTGCAGTTCTTCCTTCAGCAGTTCGGCGCCACGCTTTGTAATCGGAATGGTGCTCATATCTTGTTCAACAAAAAAATGAGCCGCAGCGGAGCTGGAACCATGCCTCGGCAACAACTGCCAGGGGCACTTCCGCTCGACCGCGGCTTTCAGATGGGACCGACCGGCGTGACGCCAGGTCGATCAGCGAATTCGACGTAGTGTAGGCCAGAACCGCCGCCGGTTTCAACCCGGCGGACGGGCCGCGCCGTGGAAGCATCTTCCGCGGCGCAGCATCGGGCGGGACGTCAGGCCAGTTGCTTGTGCAGGCCTTGCAGGTCGTAGACCTCCAGGCTCTGCATGTGCTTCAGGCCTTCCACCGCGGCATTGGCGCCGGCGATGGTCGTGTAGTACGGCACGCGGTTGGCCAGCGCGGCGATACGGATCGAGCGCGAGTCGGCAATTGCCGTGCGCGTTTCATCCACCGTCGTGAAGACCAGGGCCAGTTCGCCGTTCTTGATCATATCCACGATGTGCGGACGGCCATCCTTGACCTTGTTGACCACCCGGACCGGGATGCCGGCTGCCTCGATGGCCGACGCCGTGCCGCGCGTGGCGACGATCGGGTAGCCCATGTCGTGCAGCATGCGTGCCACGGTCACGGCGCGCGGCTTGTCGCTATCCTTGACCGTGATCAGCACGGTGCCCTTCTCGGGCAGACGCGAACCGGCGGCCAGCTGGCTCTTGAACAGCGCTTCGCCGAACACCTTGCCCACGCCCATCACTTCACCGGTGGAACGCATTTCAGGTCCGAGGACCGGATCCACGCCCGGGAACTTGTTGAACGGGAACACGGCTTCCTTGACGCTGAAGTAAGGTGGCACGACTTCCGCGCCAATACCTTGCGAATCCAGCGACTGGCCGGCCATGCAGCGCGCGGCGATCTTGGCCAGCGACAGGCCGGTAGCCTTCGACACGTACGGCACGGTACGCGACGCGCGCGGGTTCACTTCCAGCACGTAGACGACATCCTCGCCGCCCTTCTGCTGGATGGCGAACTGCACGTTCATCAGGCCGACCACGTTCAGCGCCTTGGCCATCGCGGCGGTCTGGCGCTTCAGTTCGTCGACGGTGGCTTGCGCCAGCGAGTACGGCGGCAGCGAGCACGCCGAGTCGCCCGAGTGCACGCCAGCCTGCTCGATGTGTTCCATCACGCCGCCGATGAACACGCGCTGGCCGTCGCACAGGGCGTCCACATCGCATTCAATCGCATCGTTCAGGAAGCGGTCCAGCAGCACCGGCGAGTCGTTCGATACCTTCACGGCCTCGCGCATGTAGCGCTCCAGGTCGCGCGGCTCGTGCACGATTTCCATCGCGCGGCCACCCAGCACGTACGACGGACGCACCACCAGCGGATAACCGATTTCCTCGGCCAGACGCAGGGCTTCGTCCTCGGCACGCGCGGTGCGGTTCGGCGGCTGGCGCAGGCCCAGCTCCTGCAGCAGCTTCTGGAAGCGCTCGCGATCTTCCGCGGCGTCGATCATGTCCGGGCTCGTGCCGATGATGGGCACGCCGTTGGCTTCCAGGTCCAGCGCCAGCTTCAGCGGCGTCTGGCCGCCGTACTGGACGATCACGCCAACCGGCTTTTCCTTGTCGACGATTTCCAGCACGTCTTCCAGCGTCAGCGGCTCGAAGTACAGGCGGTCGGACGTGTCATAGTCGGTCGACACGGTTTCCGGGTTGCAGTTGACCATGATGGTCTCGTACCCGTCTTCGCGCAGTGCCAGCGCGGCATGCACGCAGCAGTAGTCGAACTCGATACCCTGGCCGATCCGGTTCGGGCCACCGCCCAGCACCATGATCTTCTTGTTGTTGGTCGGGTCCGCCTCGCACTCGCCATGCTCGGCTTCGTACGTGCCGTACATGTACGCGGTGTTGGTGGCGAACTCGGCCGCGCAGGTGTCCACGCGCTTGTACACCGGGCGCACGTTCTGCGCCAGGCGCGCCTCGCGCACGCTCTTGGCATCGGTCTTCAGCAGACGAGCCAGGCGGCGGTCCGAGAAACCCTTCTGCTTCAGGAAGCGCAGTTCAACCGCCGACAGGGTGTCCAGCGTGCGGTTACGCACCAGGCCTTCGGTCTTGACGATGTCCTCGATCTGGGCCAGGAACCACGGATCGATATCGGTCTCGGCGTAGACCTCTTCCAGCGACATGCCCAGGCGGAATGCATCGCCCACGTACCAGATACGGTCCGGGCCGGCTTCTCCGATTTCCTCGATCACTTCGTCGCGGTCGGTCGACTTTTCGTCCAGACCGTCCACGCCCACTTCCAGGCCGCGCAGCGCCTTCTGGAACGATTCCTGGAACGTACGGCCCATCGCCATCACCTCGCCCACCGACTTCATCTGCGTGGTCAGGTGGCTATCGGCTGCCGGGAACTTCTCGAACGCGAAACGCGGCACCTTGGTGACCACGTAGTCGATCGACGGCTCGAACGACGCCGGGGTCTGGCCGCCGGTGATTTCATTCTTGAGCTCGTCCAGCGTGTAGCCCACGGCCAGCTTGGCCGCGACCTTGGCGATCGGGAAGCCCGTGGCCTTCGAGGCCAGTGCCGACGAACGCGACACACGCGGGTTCATTTCGATCACGATCATCCGGCCGTCCTTCGGATTGATCGAGAACTGCACGTTCGAACCGCCGGTATCGACGCCGATCTCGCGCAGCACGGCCAGCGACGCGTTACGCAGGATCTGGTATTCCTTGTCGGTCAGCGTCTGGGCCGGGGCCACCGTGATCGAGTCGCCGGTGTGGATACCCATCGGGTCCAGGTTTTCGATCGAGCAGATGATGATGCAGTTGTCCGCCTTGTCGCGGACGACTTCCATCTCGTATTCCTTCCAGCCGAGCAGCGATTCTTCGATCAGCAGCTCGCGCGTGGGCGACAGGTCCAGGCCGCGCTTGCAGATCTCTTCGAACTCTTCGCGGTTGTAGGCAATGCCGCCGCCGGTGCCGCCCAGCGTGAACGACGGGCGGATCACGATCGGGTAGCCGGCGGTGCCGGTATCCTGCGCGATGCGCGACTGCACGGCCACGGCTTCGTCCATCGAATGGGCGATGCCCGACTTGGCCGAACCGAGACCGATCTTGGTCATCGCGTCCTTGAACTTCTGACGGTCCTCGGCCTTGTCGATGGCTTCCGGCGATGCGCCGATCAGCTCAACCTTGTACTTGTCCAGCACGCCGTGGCGATGCAGATCCAGCGCGCAGTTCAGCGCGGTCTGGCCGCCCATCGTCGGCAGGATCGCGTCAGGACGTTCCTTGTCGATGATGCGCTCGACCACTTCCCACGTGATGGGCTCGATGTAGGTCACGTCGGCCGTGTTCGGGTCCGTCATGATGGTCGCCGGGTTCGAGTTGACCAGGATGACCTTGAAGCCCTCTTCGCGCAGCGCCTTGCAGGCCTGTGCGCCGGAGTAGTCGAACTCGCACGCCTGGCCGATGATGATCGGGCCCGCGCCGATGATTAGGATGCTTTTGATGTCTGTGCGCTTTGGCATTGCACGCTCTCTTTATTGGCCGGCCCGCAGTTCTGCGCGGGCCGTGCCGGATATCAGGTTTTGACCGTCAGCCCAGGGTGGCAGTAGCCAGCTTGGCACCGAAGCCGATGAACATCGCGCCGACTCCGCTCGACATGCCTGCGGACAGGCGCCGACGGCGGCGGAACGCATCGGCCAGCTTCGCGCCCACGAAAATGATCGTGGTCAGGTACGCAAAGCTGCAGATCTGGCAGACCAGGCCCAGCGCCACGAACGACAGCGCCGGATACGCGAACTGCGGATCCACGAACTGGATGAAGAACGAGATGAAGAACAGGATGGCCTTCGGATTCAGCAGGCTGATCACGAGTGCCTTGGTGAACGGGTTCGCCGAGCGGTCCACCGCTACGGCGGCAGCCTGCGCGGTGGCATCCGACGGCTTGGCCCAGTTACGCAGCGCGCCGCGCAGCATCTGGAAGCCGATCCACGCCAGGTAGGCCGCGCCCACGTACTTGACCACGTGGAACAGCGCCGGACTGGCCTTGAGCAGCGACGCCACGCCCGCGGCCGACAGCACCATCAGGATCGCGTCGCCCAGGAACACTCCGCACGCGCCCTTGTAGCCGGCGCGCACACCACGCTGCGCGGCCACCGACAGCACATACATGGAATTCGGCCCCGGCAGCAGCACGATGAAAATCGTGCCGAGCACATAGGTCCAGAAGTCCGTGATACCGAAGCTGGCGTGCATGAATTCCGTCATGGGCGATCCTGTTTCGTCCTGTTCAGGTCTCTCGTTGCGCTCGTCGCGTCAGGCGGCAGCCTTGGCGCGGGCGTCCTGCATCAGCTTCGTGAAGCGGTCGAACAGGTACGCGATGTCATGCGGACCGGGCGACGCTTCCGGGTGGCCCTGGAAGCAGAATGCGGGCTTGTCGGTCAGCGCGAAGCCTTGCAGCGTGCCGTCGAACAGCGACGTGTGCGTGACGCGCGCATTGGCCGGCAGCGTGGAGGCATCCACCGCGAAACCGTGGTTCTGCGACGTGATGACCACGCGGCCGTCGTCGTGATCCTTGACCGGATGGTTCGCGCCGTGGTGGCCCGTGCTCATCTTGAGCGTCTTCGCGCCCACGGCCAGCGCCATGATCTGGTGGCCCAGGCAGATGCCGAACGTCGGGATGCCGCGGGCGATGAACTCGCGCGTGGCAGCGATCGCGTAGTCGCACGGCTCGGGGTCGCCAGGGCCGTTGGACAGGAAGATGCCGTCCGGATTCAGCGCCAGGGCGTCGGCCGCGCTGGCTTGCGCCGGCAGCACCGTCACCTTGCAGCCACGCTCGGCCAGCATGCGCAGGATGTTGAACTTCACGCCGTAGTCATAGGCCACGACGTGGAATTGCGGCTTGTCCTGCTTGCCATAGCCTTCGCCCAGCTTCCATTCGGTCTGGGTCCACTCGTACGGCTCCTTGACGGAGACGACCTTGGCCAGGTCCATGCCGGCCAGGCCAGGGAACGAGCGCGCCAGGTCGATGGCCTTCTGGACGTTATCTTCACCGGCAAGAATGCAACCGTTCTGCGCGCCCTTCTCGCGGAGGATACGGGTCAGCTTGCGGGTATCGATACCGGCGATCGCCACGACCTTTTCCTGCTTCAGGTAATGGGCGAGCGTGTGTTCCTTGCGGAAATTGGAGGCCAGAAGCGGCAGATCCTTGATGATCAGGCCGGCGGCATGGACTTTCGTGGCTTCTACATCCTCAGGATTGACGCCGTAATTGCCGATATGCGGATACGTCAGCGTGACGATCTGCCGCGAATAGCTCGGGTCGGTGAGGATTTCCTGATAACCGGTGATGGCGGTGTTGAACACCACTTCGCCGATCGTATGGCCGGAAGCGCCGATGGAATAGCCACGAAAGACCGTGCCGTCTGCAAGCGCGAGGATGGCGGACGGAAAAGACGGTAACACGGGTAGGCTCCTGCTGGACTCACCCCGTGACCGACCTGCTCAACGCCTCGTGCCCCCTGGGCGGCCCTGCGAAGGACCGGCTGGCGCATGCTCTTTTCGTCACTTTAGTGCGGTGCACGAAAAAGGCGCGCAATCGGGGCGGCGGAAGGTGGAATACGGTAGGCGCTAGGGTGAAGGGTTCTGAAAGCGAAACTTTCGAATTATATCCCGCCGCACCCAATTTCTCAACTATTCAATAACTTACGATGGACAGCGAAGGCGTGCGGCTTACCTGACATCGGATGGTCATTAAGCCGCACGGTCAGTTTTCCGTAACTCAGATAACGGGCGGCACAACGGCCGTCACCTCGATTTCGACCTTGGCGCGCGGCTCCACCAAATCGGCCACTTCGACGGCGGTCATCGCCGGAAAATGCCGGCCGATGATGTCGCGATAGTGCTGGCCGATGGCCTTGTACGCGCCGACGTATTCGGCCTTTTCCTTCACATACCAGGTCATGCGCGCGATGTGCTCGGGGCGTGCCCCGCCCTGCTCCAGCACGGCCACGATATTGCGCAGCGCCTGCGCCACCTGCAGCGCGAAGTCGTCGGTCTCGAATTCGCACTGGCCGTTCCAGCCGATCTGGCCGCCCACGAAGATCAGCCGGCTGCCCACCTGCATCTCGGCCATGATGCCGTTGGCGTAGCCCTTCGGCGGTGCCCAGTCGGGCGGTTGCAAAGTCTTCAGCATGATGTCTGCTCTCTATGCGCTATGAATTTATGCAGCGGACGCCAGATAGCGGCCCATTGCGGTACGAACGTTGTCCGGCAGCGGCTGCGGCGTCATCGATCGCGTGTCGACGCAGACCAGCCGCTGGGTGATGGCCATCCGCGTGCCGTTGTCGGGGCCGGCAAAGCGGATCTCCACGGCAAAACTGCTGCGGCCGATGTGCGTGACGCGCAGCTCGCGGGTCAGTAATTCGCCCAGGCGGCTCGGCGCCTCGAAGCGGCACTGCAGCTCGGCCGTGGGAATACCGGCGTGCCCCGCCCCGTGCATCGCATCGAACGGCCAGTCGAGTCCGTCGGCAAACCAGTCCTCGATGAAGTCGTTCAGCATCTCGAAGTAGCGCGGATAGAAGACGATGCCGGCCGCGTCACAATGCTTGAAGCGGATGCGCACGTGATTGCGGAACACCTCACTCATGGCTGCGCGTCCTCGTTGGCAAGCTGCCGAAGCCTGAAGCGCTGCAACTTGCCTGTTTCCGTACGCGGCAGCGCCGCCACGAACTCGATGCGGCGCGGGTACTTGTAGGGCGCGATCTCGCGCTTGCAATAGTCCTGCAGGACGGTGCGTGTCGCATCACCGGCATCCACGCCGGGCCGCAGCACCACGTAGGCCGTCACCACCTGGCCACGCTCGGCATCGGTCGCGCCGACCACGCCGCATTCGGCGACGAATTCGTGCTTCATCAGCGTTCCCTCCACTTCCGGTCCGGCGATGTTGTAGCCGGCGGAAATGATCATGTCGTCGGAGCGCGCCTGGTAGAAGTAGTAGCCGTCCTCATCGGCCATGAAGGTGTCGCCCGGCAGGTTCCAGCCGTCGCGCACGTAGACTTCCTGGCGAGAGTCGTCGAGATAGCGGCAGCCCGTGGGGCCGCGCACCGCCAGCTTGCCCACGGTGCCAGGCGGCACCGGCTGCATGTTGTCGTCGACGATGCGTGCTTCGTAGCCGGGCACCACGCGCCCGACCGCGCCGGGCCGCACATCGCTTCCCGCACTGGAAATGAAGATATGCATCATTTCGGTGCCACCAAGCCCGTCGGTCATCTCGATGCCGGTGGCAGCCTTCCAGGCCTGGCGCGTGGCATCGGGCAGTGCCTCGCCAGCCGATACGCTCTCCCTCAGGCTCTTGAGATCGAAGCCAGGGGCCAGCGCGGCCATCTGCCGATAGAACGTCGGTGCCGTGAACACCACGGTCGCACGATGATCCTGAATCAGCTTCAGCAGGGTTTCGGGCGTGAGTTTCTCGGCCAGCGCCGTGCTGGCGCCTATCCGCAGCGGAAAGCACAGCATGCCGCCGAGCCCGAACGTGAACGCCAGGGGCGGCGTGCCGCAGAAGACGTCGTCCGGCGTCGGCTTCAGCACGTGACGCGGGAACAGGTCGCACATCGCCAGCACGTCGCGATGAAAATGCATGGTGCCCTTCGGCTGGCCAGTGGTGCCGCTGGTGAATGCAATTACGCAGATGTCATCGGTGGCGGTGTCGCACGCCGTGAACGTCTCCGGCTTGCTATCCATCGCGGTTTCCAGCGCATCGTCACCCGTGCCGTTGAAATACCGCACCGTTGCCAGCGTCGGGCAATAATGCTCGCCGTCCGCGCGCCGGTTCGCTTCCAGTTCGTCGCGCAGGCGCGCATCGCACAGCGCCGCCGTCACCTGCGCCTTGTCGATGATCTGGCGCAGTTCCTTCGCGCGCAGCAGCGGCATCGTCGGTACCGCGATCAGCCCGGCCTTGACCGTCGCCAGCCAGCTTGCCGCCATCATCAGGTTGTTCGGCCCGCGCAACAGCACGCGATTGCCCGGCACCAGCCCCATGTCTTCCACCAGCACATGGGCGATGCGATTGACCAGCGCCGCCAGCTGCGCGTACGTCACCGTCTCGATACGGCCATCGCGTTCATGGCGCACCGCCACGCGCTTGCCCTTGCCTTCCGAGACATGGCGGTCCACCAGCTCCACGGCCGCGTTGAGCCGCGCGGGATAGCGCGTATCGTCATTGAACTGGAATACCGGCCAGGCCTTCAGCGGCGGCAGCCGGTCTTGCGCAAAGGTGTCGACGTGAGACGTGGCGACGTTGGGGGCGACCATGCTTGTCTCCTGATTCGATTTAGACCTGGCGCGCGGCGAGTGTCTCGCGCGCGATGATCAGCTTCTGCACTTCGGTGGCGCCTTCGTAGATGCGCAGCGAGCGGATTTCCCGATACAGGCTTTCCACGCGCGTGCCCACCTTGACACCCAGGCCGCCAAAGATCTGCACCGCCCGGTCGATCACCTGCTGGGCGTTTTCGGTGGCCACCATCTTGGCCATCGCCGCCTCGCGTGTGGTGCGCTGCTGGCGCACATCGCGCAGCCACGCAGCGCGATAGGTCAGCAGCGCGGCGGAATCGATGGCAGTCGCCATGTCGCCGATCGCCGCCTGCGTCAGTTGCAGGTCCGCCAGCACGCCGCCGAACATCGGGCGCGACGTGGCGCGCGCGAGCGCATCGTCCAGCGCCGCACGGCCAAAGCCGAGCGCGGCCGCGGCCACCGATGCGCGGAAGATGTCCAGCGTCATCATCGCCACCTTGAAGCCCTGCCCGGCTTCGCCCAGACGATTCCCCACGGGCACGCGGCAATTGTCAAAGCGCAGCGTGGCCAGCGGATGCGGCGCGATGACGTCGATGCGCTCGGCAATCGTCAGGCCCGGCGTATCGGCATCGACCACGAAGGCCGTAATGCCACGCGCTCCCGGCGCCTCGCCGGTGCGCGCGAACACACAGTAGAAGTCCGCAATGCCACCGTTCGAGATCCAGGTCTTGGCGCCATCCAGCACATAGTGACTGCCATCGTCGGACAGTCTGGCGCTGCATTGCATCGCCGCTACATCGGAGCCCGCATCGGGCTCGGAAAGCGCGAAGGCGGCGATTGCCTCGCCCTTTGCCACGCGCGGCAGGTAGCGCTCGCGCACCGCGTCGCTGCCGGCCAGCGTGATGGCGCCGGACCCAAGGCCCTGCATTGCGAACGCAAAGTCGGCCAATCCGTCGTGACGCGCCAGCGTTTCGCGCAGCAGACACAGTGCGCGCGAATCCAGCGCGGGCAAGGCACCGCCGAACGCCGCCGGCACGCAGTAGCGCAGCCAGCCGGCCTGACCAAGCTGGCGAACCAGCGCGCGGCACGCGGCGTCGGCATCGTGGTGATCGATGTCGCGCAGGTGCTCACCGCACCACGCATCGAGCTCGCGTTCAAGCTGGCGATGCGCGTCGTCGAAGAACGGCAGGTCGATATAGGTCTTGTCGCTCATGCCCGCTCCTCAATCGCCTTCGAACACTGGCTTCTGCTTTGCCACGAATGCGTCGTACGCACGCCGGAAGTCGCGGGTCTGCATGCAGATGGCCTGTGCCTCGGCTTCGGCCTCGATGGCTTCATCCACACCCATGTTCCATTCCTGGTGCAGCAGCTTCTTTGTCACGCCGTGCGCGAAGGTGGGTCCCGCCGCGATCTGCGCGGCAAGTGCCTGGGCCTGAGCCAGCACCGCGTCCGACGCATGCAGCGCATTGAAGAAGCCCCACTGCAGCCCTTCCTCGCCGCTCATCGACCGGCCCGTATAGAGCAACTCGCTTGCGCGCCCTTGTCCGATCATGCGCGGCAGCAGCGTGCATGCGCCCATGTCGGCGCCGGCCAGGCCCACGCGCACGAACAGGAACGCCGTCTTGGCTTGCGCCGTGCCAAGCCGCATGTCCGATGCCAGCGCCATCATCGCGCCCGCTCCGGCGCAGATTCCGTCGATCGCGCTGATAATCGGCTGCGGGCAGGCGCGCATCGCCTTGACCAGGTCACCGGTCATGCGCGTGAAGTCGAGCAGCTCCGGCATCGTCATGCGCGTCAGCGGGCCGATGATTTCGTGCACGTCGCCGCCGGAGCAGTAGTTGCCGCCCGCGCCGGTTATCACCACGGTCTTGATGTCCGTGGCATAGCACAGCGCGCGGAACAGGTCGCGCAGTTCCGCGTAGGAATCGAACGTCAGCGGATTCTTGCGCTCGGGCCGGTTCAGCGTGATCGTGGCCACCTTGCCGTCGGGCGATACCGACCACAGGAAGTGCTTCGGCTGGTAGTTGGCGAATGCGCGCTTGTGGTGGCGCATGTCCAGTGCAATTTCGGTCATTGCTTGTCTCGCTCCAGTGTGTGTGTTCTCCCCTCTCCCACCTGGCGGGAGAGCGGAGCAAACAGTCGGTACTTCAACCCGCCATCACCTCGCCGCCCGCCACTGGCACAGCCTGCCCCGTGATCGCGGATGCCGATGGGCGGCACAGCCACGCCACGGCGTCGGCTACCTCGTCGGGCTGCACCAGCCGCTTCTGCGGGTTGCGCGCGGCCAGTTCGGCGCGTGCCTGCTCCTCGGTGCGGCCGGTCTTGCCGGCGATGTTGGCCACCGCGTCGCGCACGATATCGGTTTCGGTATAGCCGGGGCACACGGCGTTGACCGTGATGCCCTTGGTCGCCAGTTCCAGCGCCAGCGCGCGGGTCAGGCCGATCACGCCGTGCTTGGCCGCGCAGTAGGCGCTGACATAGCCATAGCCGATCAGGCCCGCGGTGCTCGCCACATTGACGATGCGTCCCCAGCCCTGCTCCAGCATCGCCGGCAACGCTGCCTGCGTGCACAGGAAGGTGCCCGTGAGATTCACATCGAGCATGCGTTGCCACAGCGCCAGATCGGTCTTGCCGAACGGCGCACTGTGCGCCTGCCCCGCGTTGTTGATCAGCAGCGTGACCGGGCCGCGTTCCTCGGTGGCTTGCGCAAACGCGGCAGCCACGGCATCGGCATCGGTGATGTCGGCCGCCGCCGCGCCCAGCGCCGCGCCATCCACGGCCAACGGCTCCAGCGTCTGCATCGCGGCATCGAGCGCCGCGCAGTGGCGGCCCACCAGTGTCACGCTGGCGCCTTCCTCAAGCAGTCGGCGCGCAATTGCGGCGCCAATTCCGCGTCCGCCGCCGGTCACCAGCGCATGCCGGCCCTGCAGAGACAGTGTCATGATCACTTTCCCGGCTGCTGCGCGTACGATGCCGCGCGCGCAAGATTGGTTTCCAACTGCCGCTTGCCGGCCACGTACTGCTTCGGCCACGTCACGTCGCGGAAGCCGAGCCGTGCCGCCTCGTGCAGCGTCCAGGCCGGATCGGCCAGATGCGGTCGGGCAATCGCGCACAGGTCGGCACGGCCCGCCGCCACGATGCTGTCGACGTGGTCCGCTTCGAAGATGGCGCCGACGGCAATCGTCGGAATGCCGGCCTCGTTGCGGATGCGGTCCGCGAACGGCGTCTGGTACATCCGGCCGTAGACCGGCGCCTGATCGGGGCTGACCTGGCCGGACGAGCAATCGATCATGTCCGCGCCGGCGGCCTTGAAGGCTCGCGCAATCTTCACGGCATCGTCGGCCGTGATACCGCCGTCGACCCAGTCGTGGGCGGAAATCCGCACCGACATCGGCTTGTCCTGCGGCCACACCGCGCGTACGGCGGCGAATACTTCGAGCGGAAAGCGCAGGCGGTTGTCCAGTGATCCGCCGTATTCGTCGGTCCGGACGTTGGTCAGCGGCGAAATGAAGCTCGACAGCAGGTAGCCATGCGCGCAATGCAGCTCCAGCCAGTCGAAGCCGGCTTCCGCGGCGCGGCGCGCATTGGCGGCGAAGTCGTCGCGCACGCGAGCCATGTCGGCGCGCGTCATCTCGCGCGGCACCTGCGAGATGCCGGGCATGTAAGGCAGCGCCGACGCCGACTCCAGCGGCCAGTTACCATCGGCGAGCGGGTAGTCCATCTTCTCCCAGCCCAGTTGCGTGGAACCCTTGCGTCCGGCATGGCCCAGCTGCATGGCGATCTTCGCATCGCTATTCGCGTGCACGAAGTCGACAATGCGCCGCCACGCATCGCGTTGCGCATCGTTCCACAAACCCGGGCATCCCGGCGTGATGCGGGCATCCGGCGACACGCAGGTCATCTCGGCCACCACCATGCCAGCCCCGCCCATTGCGCGCGAGCCAAGATGCACCAGGTGGAAGTCGCCCGGCACGCCATCGACCGACGAATACATCGCCATTGGGCTGACGATCACACGGTTCTTCAGTGTCACGCCACGTACCGTGAACGGCGTGAACATCGGCGGCAGACCCGCGTCGCCGGCAGCGGCGCGCAGCTTGAGCGTCTCCGGCGGCACGCCCGCCTGCGCGGCCAGCCATTGCTCGAATCCATCGACATAGCCCGCGTCTCGCACCCGCAGGTTTTCGTGCGAAATCCGCTGCGAGCGCGTCAGCAGCGAGTAGGCGAACTGCTCCGGCGCCATGCCCGCGTAGCGGTCGACGTTCTCGAACCATTCGGTGGAGTTGCGCGCGGCGTTCTGGATCTTCAGCACTTCCACGCTGCGCGTGGCTTCGTAGCGGGTCAGCGCCTCGGGCAGGCCGTCGATACCGGCAGCGCGGTGGGTGCCGATTTCGTTAGCCAGGTCGATGGCGTCTTCCAGCGCGAGCTTGGTGCCCGATCCAATCGAGAAATGGGCGGTGTGGGCGGCATCGCCCATCAGCACCACGGGCACGCGGCGCCCGTCAGCCAGCGTGTTCCAATGCACCCAGCGGTGGCAGATCACGCGCGGGAAGCGGATCCAGCTGGCCGAGCCGCGCAAGTGCGTGGCATTGCTGATGAGCTTGTGGCCGTCGAGGTGGCGCGCAAAGAGTTTTTCGCAATACGCCACGCCCTCCTCCTGGCTCATCTGTTCGATGCCGGCGGCGCGCCAGACCGGCTCGGGGACTTCCACGATGAACGTCGATGTGTCGTCGTCAAAGCGGTATGCATGAGCCTGGAACCAGCCGTGTTCGGTCTTCTCGAATGCAAACGTGAACGCATCGAACAGCTTGCGCGTGCCGAGCCAGACAAAGCGGCACTGGCGCGTGTCGATATCGGGCGCGAACGACGCCGCATATCGCGCGCGGATGCGGCTGTTGATGCCGTCGGACGCAATCACCAGGTCGGCGTTGTACTGCTGCGCCAGGGCCTGGTCGTCGCTGACATCGGTCTCGAAAACCAGCTTTACACCAAGCGCCTCGCAACGCGCCTGCAGGATGTTGAGCAGGCGCTTGCGGCCGATGCCGATGAATCCGTGGCCCCCGGAGCGGATGGTCCGGCCGCCGATATGGATATCGATATCGTCCCAGTGGTTGAAGGCCTCGTTGATCTCGGCCGCGCTGACGGGGTCAGCCTGCTTCAGGTTCTCGAGCGTGGCATCGGAGAACACGACGCCCCAGCCAAACGTGTCATAGGGCCGGTTGCGCTCGACCACGATTACCTCGTTGGCCGGGTCCTGCAGCTTCATCAGCAGGCCGAAATACAGTCCGGCCGGGCCACCACCAATACAGAGCACACGCATCTGTCGATCTCCTGCACGCCGCCAGCAGTGAACTGGCGGTCTCTACATCAGGGTTAAATATTTTATGCTTAAAATATTAGGCCGCATGCTGATCGGTTGCAAGAGGAATTTCAGGGTTCCGGCGCCGCACACGCCACCGGAACCCTCTTTACTCTAGCTGGACGCGCCGGAAAGTGCGGACTTGACCTGTTCGAGTGCGGTCGGGTCCTCGATCGTCGTCAGATCGCCCGGATCGCGCCCTTCCGCCACGGCCTGAATCGCGCGCCGCAGCAATTTTCCGGAGCGGGTCTTGGGCAGCGCGTTGACAAAAAACACGCGCGACGGGCGCGCCACGGCCCCCAGCTGCTGCTCCACGGTCTTCATCAACTCGCCCTCGAAGGCCAGGCGATCCGCATCGGTTCCGGTGCGGCTGGCATCACGAGCGATGCAGAAGCCCAGCGCCACCTGCCCTTTCAGCGCATCCTGCACGCCAACCACGGCCACCTCGGCCACGCCCGAATGGGACGAAAGACTCTCTTCGATCTCGCGCGTGCCAAGCCGGTGCCCCGCCACGTTGATCACATCGTCCGTGCGGCCGAGGATGAAAACATAGCCATCCTCGTCCCGCACGCCCCAGTCGAAGGTCGAATAGCATCGCCGGCTTGGCACCGACGACCAGTAGGTGCGCACAAACCGGTCATCGTCGCCCCAGATCGTGGTCATGCAGCCGGGCGGCAATGGATAGTCGATGGCGACCACACCCTTTTGATTGGGCTGGCATTCCTCGCCAGTCACCTCGTCGACGATGCGCAGGTCATAGCCATAGGCCGGCACGCCAGGCGAGCCGAGCTTGGCGGGCAACGGCTCAACACCGCGCTGGATCGCGATGATCGGCCAGCCCGACTCGGTCTGCCAGTAGTTGTCGACGACTGGCTTGCCAATGCCGTCCTGAATCCAGCGCGCGGTGGGTTCGTCCAGCGGCTCGCCAGCCAGGAACAACAGCCGCAGACTGGACAGGTCATTGCGCTTGAGCAGCGCGGGATCCTGCTTCTTGAGCACGCGAATGGCCGTAGGCGCGCTGAACATGATGTTGACGCCGTGTTTTTCCACGATCCGCCAGAGGATGCCGCCATCAGGACGGATCGGCGTGCCTTCGTACATGACCGTCGTCATGCCGGCCAGCAACGGCGCGTAGACGATATAGCTGTGCCCGACGACCCAGCCGACGTCCGACGCCGTGAACATGGTGTCGCCCGGTTTGCCGCAGAAGATGTACTCCATCGAGGTGGCCAGCGCCACGGCATAGCCGCCGGTGTCGCGCTGCACGCCCTTGGGCTTGCCCGTGGTACCCGAGGTATAGAGCACATAGGACGGCTCGCTCGATTCCAGCCAGACACACGGCACCTGCTGGCCGGCCATCTTGTCGCGCCAGGTGGCGTAGTCCTCGTCACGGCCCGCCGTGCGCGGCATTTCGGCCAGCTTCCGGTCGACCAGCAACACCTTGTCCGGGTGATGGCCCGCCAGACGGACTGCCTCGTCCAGCAGCGGCTTGTATGGCACCACCTTGCCGGCGCGTGAGCCGCCATCGGCGCTGACAATCACCTTCGGCCTGGCATCGTCGATACGCGCGGCCAGACTGACCGAGGCAAACCCTCCGAACACCACCGAGTGCACCGCCCCGATGCGCGCGCAAGCCAGCATCGCAAACATCGCCTCGGGAATCATCGGCATGTAGATCAATACGCGGTCACCGCGCTGCACACCCAGCGCCTGCAGCGTGGCCGCCATGCGGTTCACTTCGTCGTGCAGGTCACGATACGAGTAGACGCGCTCGGTGTCGGTCTCGGTCGACACATAGACGAGCGCGCGCTGGTCGCCGCGCGCGGCCAGGTGGCGGTCGATGGCGTTGTGGCAGAGATTGGTGCGCCCGCCGACGAACCAGCGTGCAAACGGCGGATTACTGTCGTCGAGTACGCGCTCGAACGGTGTCTCCCAGTCGATCCGCGCGGCCTGTTCGGCCCAGAAACCGGCCTTGTCGGACAGGGAACGCGCGTGCAGCGCACGGCTTGCCGTCATGATGTGTCTCCTCCGCTTGTAGTGTGAATATGAATGCGGTATCGGATGGCATCGGCCGGCCTGATGGGCACTGCCTGGGTACTACTTCGGCCCCGGCACTCCTACTTGTTGCATCGCGCGGGGCTTTGCACCACCTGGTCACGGATGCCAGCCATCTTTTCTGGAGAATCTACCATGACCGCATCGAGTCCCAGCCGTTTGGCATTGCAATAGGTGTCCAGGTCGTTGATCCCGAAGGCAACAAGGTTGACCGATGTCTTTTCGCGGTAGCAGTTCACCGAGGCTTTGGTCCAGAACACGGCATTGACGGGAGAGCGCCCTTCGCCGAGCGTGAATTGCTCGACGACTTCCACATTGCGACGCAGCTCGAATCCGGCCCAGGCGCCGGTTGGGGGCGGCGTGCCACATGCCTGACCAAGCGTGGCGGTTACCAGCCGGTTGCGCGTTGTATCGCGCGATTCGAACAGCCGTGCCTTCGGCCATGACGCAAACGTGCGCTGGAAGTCGGCCTCGGTCGAATAGATCAGCACGCGGCCCCAGGCATCTTCCGCCGTCAGTACCTGTGCCACGGCAAACGTCAGCGGCTCGGCCGGCATCGACTTCATGTCGAGCACGACAGGAATGCGGCCAGGAATGGCGTGCAGCGCGTCACGCAGCGTGGGAATACCTACGGGACGATTGCGATACGGGTATCGCACGGTGCCATCGGCAACCTTCTCGGCAAAGCTCCATCCCGCGTTGAGCTTGGCAAGCGCCGCGGCAGACCAATCGGCCACCTTGCCCGTGCCGTTGGTCAACGCATCGAGCGCCGCGGGCCGGTAAAGCACGGGCTCGCCATCGGCACTGAGCTGGACCGACAGCCAGATCATGTCCACGCGCTGCGCCAGGGCTGCGTCGATAGCTGCCAGCGTGTTTTCCGGCCGGTCTGCGGTGCCTGCGCGATGCGCGATCAGTTTCGGAGCGGGATATGCGGCATCGGCGCCGCTGCGCGTGGTATCGCACGCGGCACCGAGGCACGCCGCAACGAGCGGCAGGCCACAGAGCGTTCTGAAAAGAGACATGGACAAAATGAACACCTGCGAAAGATGTCACTTTTGTCATGCTTAGTGGAAGCAGTCGTTGATGCCCGTCAACGGCCAGACACAACGGAAGGCCACAAACGAAACGCCCCGGCATACGGCCGGGGCGAGACATCGTAGTTCAGCGAGAATGACCCTTGCTGGACTTGGCGGCGGCTGGTTTCGCCGGTGCCGCAGGCGCCGGCTTACTCGTGGACTTGGCCGTGCCCTTGCGCGGCGAAGCCTCTACCACCACATGCTTGCGCGGTTCGGCCTTCTCGGCCTTTTCGGATTTCGTCGACTTCGAAGTCTTCTCCGATTTCGCGGCAACCGTCTTGCCATGCGACTTGCCCTGCGCGGCACCGCGTGCAGGCGTATCGTCGCCGTCGTCGCCACGCTCGGCGCGCGCGGCGGCTGCCGAGTTCGGCCGCACCATCAGCACCAGGCTCTGCCCCGCCACGAGCTTGCTGCCCGACAGCTTGTTCCACGACTGCACCTGCCGCGGAGACACGCCATAACGGCGCGCCACCGAAACCACCGTGTCCTTGCGGCCCGCCTTGACCACCACGCGCTTGGCATCCGGCACGTCGGGTTCCACGGCCAGCATCGCGGTATCCACCAGCGAAGCGCTGACATCCTGGTCATGGCGCTCGGTGCGGGGGATCATGACCGTCGAACCCGCCTTCAGGCGCATGCCCTTGGGGATGCGATTGATTTCGCGCAGCGTGTCGGCATCGACATTGAGCCGCGCGGCCAGTGCTTCCACGCGCTCACGGCTATCCACCGAAATGGCCGTCCAGGTGGACAGGCCGCCTCGATAGGTATTGAGGTTGTACTGAAAGCGCTCGGCGTTATCGAAAGGCAGCAGGATCTGCGGATTGGCCGCGCCCAGGATCACCGGCCGGTTGAACGACGGGTTCAACGCCTTGAATTCGTCCAGCGGCATGTTGGCCAGCTTGGCGGCCAGCGCCACGTCGATATCGCGCGACGTGGTCACCGTCACAAAGTACGGGTGATCCGGAATCTCGGGCAGCTTCACGCCATACGCGGCCGGGTTGGCGATGATGTTCTTCACCGCCTGCAGCTTCGGCACGTAGTAGCGCGTCTCGTTCGGCATGGTCAGGCTGGCGTAATCCGTCGGCAGCCCGCGCGCCTGGTTGCGCGCAATGGCACGCGACACCGCGCCCTCGCCCCAGTTGTAAGCGGCCAGCGCCAGTTGCCAGTCGCCGAACATGTCATAGAGCCGCGACAGATAGTCGAGCGCGGCGTCGGTGGACGCCAGCACATCGCGCCGCTCGTCGCGGAACATGTTCTGCTTGAGGTTATAAGACTTGCCCGTGCTCGGAATGAACTGCCACATCCCGGCCGCCTTGGCCGTGGATTCCGCCTGGGGATTGAATGCGCTTTCCACGAACGGCAGCAGCGCCAGCTCGGTAGGCATCTTGCGACGCTCGAGCTCTTCCACGATGTGGTACAGGTAGCGGCTCGACCGGCCTACCATCCGTTCCATATAGTCAGGGCGGGCGGCGTACCACTGCGTGCGGTCATCGACCAGCGTGCCTTCCAGATCAGGCATCGCAAAGCCCTTGCGGATGCGGTCCCAGATATCGTTGGAAGGGCCACGCAGCCAGTCCACGCTGGACTGGTCGACATTGACGACGTTGGCGCGGGAGAGCGAGCCGGCGCGGCCGGTGCTGTTCAGGGTATTGAGCGGGTCCTTGGCTGGACCGGATTCCAGGGCGGTCGGCGTGCCGGCCATCTCACCGGCGGGCGGAGTGGGTGTGCTGGCGCAGGCTGCAAGCAGCGCGGCACACGCAACTACCGCCAGAAATCGACCAAATCGCATTAAGTTCTCTGAAAGTGACGCCAAAAATTTCGCCTGATGCTATGGAAAAGGCCGGTGAACGTCAATGAGATTTTCCCGAAGATGCAATTTGGACATCTTGCGCTACTTTCGATGGCAGCCAAGGCCGCCGGCCGCGCTCAGAAACGTCTGGAATGTATTAGCCGATCAGCGGAAGTTGTCCTTCCAGCCGCGCAACGCGCCGAAGGCCGCGGCATCGCTGCTGACGTCGCCGCCCTGGGCCTGCACGGCATGGCGCACCGATGGCTCGCGCGAGCGCAGGAACGGATTGACGGCGCGCTCATGGGCGACAGTCGTCGGCACCGTTGGGGTGTCCGCCTGGCGCAATGCATCCACGCGGGCCGACCACGCCGACAGGTCGGCGTTGGCCGGCTCCACGGCTTCGGCAAAGCGGACATTGCTGCGCGTGTATTCGTGGGCACAGTAGACGCGGGTATCGCCCGGCAAGGCGGCCAGCTTGTCCAGCGAGGCCAGCATCTGCGCGGGCGTACCCTCGAACAGCCGCCCGCAGCCGCTGGCGAACAGGGTGTCGCCGCAGAACACCGCATGGCCGGCGCCGGGCAGGTCTCCCACATAGGCCACGTGACCGGCGGTATGGCCCGGGACGTCCAGCACGCGGAAGGTGGCGGCCGGATGCGCCAGCGTCACGGTATCGCCCTCGCGCACGGCCTGGGTACGATGCCCGATCCGTTCGCCGGCGGGTCCGATCACCGGCATCGGCGCGCCGTCGGGGCCGGTCGGGTGGCTTTCCAGCAGGTGCGTTACACCGCCCTGGTGATCGCCGTGATGATGCGTGATTACAATAGCGCCCAGTGCCAGCCCGCGTTGCGCCAGAAAGCGCTCGACCGGCTCGGCCTCGCCTGGGTCCACCACGGCGGCACTTTTGCCGTCATGGATAGCCCAGATATAGTTGTCCTGAAAGGCGGGGATCGGCTCCACTTTCAACATGCGTGCTCCTATGTCCAACCGACCGATTATAGATTGGGAAGAATGGCTGGCGTCGCCACCCGGGCAGTACATGCTCGAGTGGGAAGCCCAGCAATATGACCGGACGGTAGCGGACATCTTCGGCTATCACGCGGTGCAGCTAGGGCTGCCCCATATCGACACGCTGCGCGAGAACCGCATGCCGTTCTCGGCGCTGGCGCTCGACAACCGCGCCGGCCCGCACGGCCCGCGCGAGACCCACCCCGACGCCCGCCAGCTGCTGTGCCGGTTCGACGAGCTGCCGTTCGACACCCAGAGTATCGACCTGCTCACGCTGCCCCACATCCTCGAATTCTCAGAGGACCCGCACGAAGTGCTGCGCGAGGTGTCGCGCGTGCTGATGCCCGAGGGCCGCGTGGTCGTTACCTGTTTCAATCCAATGAGCCTGTGGGGCGCGCGCCAGGGCCTGAACCGCCTGGGTGCCACGCCCTTCCTGCCCAGCGATGCGCAGACGATCGGCTTCGTGCGGATCAAGGACTGGCTCAAGCTGCTCGGTTTCGAGATCATCCGCGGCCGGTTTGGCTGCTATTGCCCGCCCTACCGCACCGACCGCTGGCTGCAGCGCGCCGCCTTCATGGAGAAAGCGGGCGATCGCTGGTGGCCGATCTTCGGCTCGGTCTATATGATCTCCGCGGTCAAGCGCGTGAAGAACATCCGCCTGGTGGGTCCGGCCTGGAAGAATTCCAAGCCTTCACTGGCGCCGGTGTCGGCCCCGGTGGCCACGCCCACGGGCACACACGGCAAGCACCACAAGAACTCGCCCGGCAATTGAGGCCGGGCCATCCAGATTCCATCCATGCAAGAAGTCACGATTTATTCCGACGGGGCCTGCAAGGGCAACCCCGGCCCTGGCGGCTGGGGTGCCGTGCTGGTATCCGGCGGCCACGAGAAAGAGCTGTTCGGCGGGGAGAACCCCACCACCAACAACCGCATGGAGCTGATGGCCGTGATCGAGGCGCTGCGCGCGCTCAAGCGGCCCTGCGTCATCAAGATCTACACCGATTCGCAGTACGTGCAGAAAGGCATCAGCGAGTGGATCACGGGCTGGAAGGCGCGCGGCTGGAAGACGGCTGACAAAAAACCCGTGAAAAATGCCGACCTCTGGCAAATCCTGGACGAAGCCCGCCAGCCGCACGAGATCGAATGGCACTGGGTGCGCGGCCACGCCGGCCACCCCGGCAACGAACGCGCGGATCGCCTCGCCAATCGCGGCGTGGAATCGATCAATTCCTGAAAGCCTATCGCCAGCGATTACAATCCTGCCCCATGCGACAGATCGTTCTCGATACCGAAACCACCGGCCTGAACCACGCCACCGGCGATCGCCTGATCGAAATTGGCTGCGTGGAGCTGGTGAACCGCCGCCTGACCGGCCGCAACCTGCACTTCTACATCAACCCGGAGCGCGACGTCCCCGAGGACGCCGTGGCCATCCACGGCCTGACCGCCGACTTCCTGGCCGACAAGCCGAAGTTCGCCGAAGTCATGCACGATATCCGCGAATTCGTGCGCGATGCCGAGCTGATCATCCATAACGCGGCGTTCGACATGGGCTTTCTGGAGATGGAGTTCAAGCTCCACAACCTGCCCCCGTTCCGCGACCATGTGGCAAACGTGATCGACACCCTGCGCGAAGCGCGCCAGATGTTCCCAGGCAAGCGGAATTCCCTGGACGCACTGTGCGACCGCCTGGGCGTCAGCAACGCACACCGCACGCTGCACGGCGCATTGCTCGATGCCGAGCTGCTGGCCGAGGTGTACCTGGCCATGACACGCGGCCAGAACTCGCTGGTCATCGACATGCTCGACGGCGGCACCGCCGGCGGCGAGGCCCGCGCCACGGCCGACCTGTCCGCCCTGTCCCTGCCGATCCTGCTGGCCACCGAGACGGAAATCTCGGCCCACGAGGTCGTGCTCAAGGAGCTGGACAAGGCCAGCGGCGGCAAGACCGTCTGGAAAATCGAAGTGCCATCCGAAGTGCCCGCGGACGCAACGGTGCAATAGGCCAGTGGACCAGTGCCGAAGCCTTCGCAACTTTTTCGTAGAAAGTTGAAAAAAGGGCTTTACAAGATACTGGCCCATCGGCATAATCTCGTTTCTCCGCTGCACGACACCAGCAACAACGGTGACGAAGCAGTAAGGGGTGGTTAGCTCAGCGGTAGAGCACTGCCTTCACACGGCAGGGGTCACAGGTTCAATCCCTGTACCACCCACCAGATTCATCAAAAAGCCCAGCAGCGATGCTGGGCTTTTTGTTTTGTCCGACGCCGCCCTCAACCGGCCTCCGATTTCGCGCCAGCGCCCTCTCCCCATCAGTTCGCGCCACACGACCCCGCGCAACAACACTCCCCTGCCTGCCCCCGCATCAAATCACCTCACCCCACCCCTCCCTCCGAGGGGAACCCCCAGCAGCCAACGGTCATCCCAAGGTCATACACCCATTCACATAATCCTCCCCACAGATGGATTGCTTCGCATAGAACGAGGCGAATTCCCTTCCTTGAAGGGCTTGACACTAGTAATGCCGGGGAGCTTTGCCATGACCATTCGTCAGCGCATTGTGCTGCTGATCGTCCTGATGTGTCTGGCGTTGGCCGCGATTGGTGGCTACGCCGTGCTGCAGACACGTTCCAGCGCTTCTGAAGTGAAACAGGTGACCGAGGGCGTCGTGCCCAGTGCGTTGGCTTCTGCCGATGTGGTGTCCCTGGTCAAGGATATTCAGCTGGCCACCATGACCCTGGTCTATGCGCCCGACGCCAATCTGCTGGCGCAGGCGCAGGAAGACCTCAAGGCCAGGCAGACCGCACTGCGCGAGGCCCTGGCCAGGCAGGCGGGTAACGCCATCACCCACGCCCAGAAAGGGCTGATGGCGCAGGCCGATGAAAGCCTGACCAACTACTTCGACGCCATCCGCGAAACCGCCGAGATGAAGGCCGCCGGGCGCGACGAAATTGCGCAGGCCTTCCTGTTTGCCAACGTCGCGCGTTATCGCGACGAGATGGAAAAGATCGTCGATACGCTGCGCGTGGAAAAGAATCGCGAGAAAGACGACGCCATCGCCGCGCTCAACAGCACGCTCGCCAGCGCCGCCGGGACGATCGGGCTGGTCAGCGCCGCCGCCGTCGTGCTGCTGTCGCTGATCGGCTGGCTGCTGCATCGCCAGATCGCCCGTCCGCTCACGCGGATGCAATCGACCATGAGCGAGATCGCCGCCAGCCAGGACTTCACGCGCCGCATCGAGGTGGGCCGCATGGACGAGATTGGCCACTCGATCGTCGCGTTCAATCAGATGATCGAGCGCATCCAGGAAAACGCCTCCCTGCTGCGACAGAAGACCACGGACATCCAGGCCATTCTGCAGAACATGCAGCAAGGCATTCTGACGGCCGTCGAAGGCGGCGTCGTGCATCCCGAGTATTCGGCCTACCTCGAACAGATCTTCGAGACGAAAGACATTGCCGGCCGCAATTTCATGGATCTGGTGTTCGCCGATACCGGCCTGGGCGCCGATGCGCTGGCGCAGGCCGACGCGGCCATCAACGCCTGCCTGGGTCAGGACGGCATCAACTTCGTCTTCAACGAGCACCTGCTGCCGACGGAGATCGAGAAACGTCTGTCCGATGGGCAGGTCAAGGTGCTGGACTTGAGCTGGTCCGCCATCACCGACGACGCCGACACGATCATTCGCCTGATGCTGTGTGTGCGCGACGTGACGCAGCTGCGCGAACTCGCGGCCGAGGCCAGCGAACAGCGCCGCAGCCTGGAGATCATTGGCGAAATCCTGGCGGTCAGCGAAGAGAAGTTCCATCGGTTCATGGAAACCGCGCACGGCTTTGTGCACGAGAACGAGCACATCATCCGGCAGTCCACCGAAGCGGACAACGCAGCCATCGCCGCCCTGTTCCGCAACATGCATACGATCAAGGGCAATGCGCGCACTTACAAGCTCCAGCATCTGACCGATGTCGTGCACGAAGCCGAGCAACGGCTGGAACTGCTGCGCAATCTGGAGCGCGAAGCCAACGAATGGAATCCCGACGCCCTGCTGAAAGACGTGGCGCGCGTACGTGACACGCTGGCCCGCTACTCCACGATCAACGAGGACAAGCTCGGGCGCAAGGGCAAGGGTCGCACGGCATCTGGTCTGGAGGCCGCCCGGCTGGCCGATGCCGAACTGGGCCGCATCCGCGAAAGCCTGCGCCTGCTGGAAGCCGCCAAGACCGACAGCCTGGCCGAGCTGTTGTCGATGCGCGCGGCTGTGCACCGCATCCTGCGCGTGCTCGATGCCACCAGCCTGTCCGAGGTACTGTCGCCCGTAGTCGATGCCCTGCCCTCGCTGGCCGCGGAGCTCGGCAAGGCCGCGCCGGAAGTCAGCATCCAGGACAACGGCTACAGGCTGCGCGCGGAAGTCACGGGCATGCTGGAAAACGTGTTCACGCATCTGCTTCGCAATGCCATCGACCACGGCATCGAACCACCGCAGGCACGACTGGCCGCCGGCAAGCCTCCCGCGGGCCGCGTCGTTGTCGAAGCCGGAGTCGATCAGCAGACGCTGCAGATCACCGTCACCGACGATGGCCGCGGCCTGGCACTACACAAGATTCGCGCGACGGCCGTGGAACGTGGCTGGATCGACGCCGACGCCGCGCTCGGCGACGACGCGATCGCGCAGTTCATCTTCCACCCCGGATTCTCGACGGCCGAGGCCGTGACCATGATCTCCGGCCGAGGCGTCGGCATGGACGCAGTGCGGGAGTTTCTGTCCCGTTCGGCGGGCACCATCGAGCTGCGCTTTACCGACAACCACGTTGGCGCACCGTTCCGGCAGTTCCAGACCATCGTGAGCCTGCCCGACCGGTTTGCCGTGGATAGCGTGGCCGTGCTGGCTGAAACACCGGCATCGATGACGCTTTGAGCGCTGCAGGCGCATCGCGCGTGCAGTTGTTGAGGTTGGATGAGGAACACGCAGTATGGGTGAGTATCTGGTAGGTGCGCTTCTTGGCATGATCATCGTCGCGGCACCGGCATGGCTGGCGTGGCGCAACGGCATGCAACGCATGACGGCACACGCGCAGGCCGCGCAGGAGAGCGCGCTGGCACAGCTGCATCAGGACAATGCCGATCTCGGCGCGCGCATTGACGCGTGCGAGCAGGAAAAGGAAACCCTGCTGGCCGAGGTGCAGCGCATGCAGGCGATGACCGCCGAGCGCTCCACAGCGCTGGAACAGCGAGATGCCGACCTGGCCACGAGCCGTCGGCTCCAGGCCGAAGCACTGCACCAGGCGCGCCGCATCGCCGAGGAGACCACGCGGCTGCGCGGCCTCTCGACGACGTTCGAACGCTGGCATGAACACATGATTTCGCTGATGGCACGTAACCGCGCCATGCACGAGCAGAACATGGAACTGTCGGCCATCGTCAGGCACGTAGTCATCGTCTCGCTCAATGCTTCGATCGAAGCGGCCCGCGCCGGTGCCGCGGGCCGGGGCTTTGGCGTGGTGGCCAGCGAAGTGCGCGCGCTGGCGGCGCGATCCGAGGCGCTGTCCAAGAGTTATGGCGACAGCCTGCACCAAAGCGACCTGACGACAACCGCCACGTTCCAGGACATCCAGGCCGGCGGCAAGATGGTGACTGCCTCGCTGGCCAGCGTCGCCCTGCTGGCCGAACAGTTCGAGGCGGCTTACCAGTGACCGCGGCAAACGCCAGCATGATCAGCGCACAGGCCAGGCAGAGCCTGATTCGCGTGTTGCATCGCGCCGTGCAATCGCGGCTGGTACTGCAACCCGGCGACCCATGCTCCATCACCGAGGTGGCCACGCACATGCCCGACGGTGCCGCAAACGACGTCATCGTGGTGCTCACAATTTCGTCGATGGGGTTCCGGTACATGCTGTTCCTGCGCTTTCCCGACGACGCGGCCACCGCCGATTACTTTGCCCGAGGCAACGCCAACGATCTGCGCGACGCATTGCTGGAGCTGGGCAATCTTTGTTGCGGAGCGATCAACCAGGACCTGGGCCGGCATTTCCCGGACCTGGGCATGTCCACGCCTTATGTGCTGGGAGGACACGCCCTGCGGCACGTGGATAGCCTGAAACCCGACTTTCGTGCCGACTTCGACGTTGCCATCGGCTCATCGGTGGCAGTCGGCGTGACGATGTGCATGTTCACGCGCGTGCCGGTCGACTTCCAAGTGGGGCACGAAGTCGAGGAAGACACCAGCGACGGTGAACTGGAACTGTTTTGAATGTCCTTGCAGGAGAAATGAATTGGCGAAGATTCTGGTAGTGGACGATTCGAGCGCGGTGCGCGATGAAGTGGCAACCTTTCTGCGGAGCAACGGCCTGGACGTGCAGACCGCCGTCGACGGCAAGGACGGCCTGTCCCGGCTCAAGGCAGACCCCGGCATCCGGCTCATCATCAGCGACGTGAACATGCCCAATATGGACGGCCTGACGATGGTCGAGAAAATTCGTAGCGAGCTTGCCAACAAGAGTGTCAACGTGGTGATGCTGACCACCGAAAGCAGCCAGGCCATGAAGGATCGCGGCAAGGCGGCTGGCGTCAAGGGCTGGATCGTCAAGCCGTTCAAGGGCGCCGCGGTACTGGAAGGTCTCAAAAAGCTGGCTATCTGAATCCCGGCTTCTCCAAACATTAGATACAAAGCCATTCGGATGTTGATCGCGCCTGCATGGGGCGACTAACATAGCCTCACGCCGACCTGTCCGGGGATGCCAGATGAATCACTCGCAAGAAGCTATTCAGAACCCGCCACTGCAAGATGAGTCCACTGCGGCGGAAGCCAGCCATGCCCCGAAGGCCAGGCCGGCAGCGGGAGAAGACGCCATTGCCCGCATCGCCGCGGCACTGGAACTGCCCGTGGAGCGAGTGCGCTGGGAGTTCTGGCACGCCTGGGACGGTCTGCTGCTCGACGCGAAGTTTCCGGACTACCTGCTGGTGCTGACGGAACGCAAGGCTGTTCAGGCGCTGCGCGGCAAACAGATGCACCACTAAACAACCAGACCACGAAAAACATGGCAATGACGAAGGCAGCGAAGAAGAAGTATCTGAAGGCTCTGAACCGAAGCCTGAAGAACGAAGCGGGCAAGGATTTCGGGTCCAGCTTCGTCTTCTATCCGATTGGCGCAAAACCCAAGGACGCCACGGGGGTGACGGCGGACGAAGTGGCGGATGCGCGTACGCTCGGCGTCATGGAAGCGGTTCAGGCGCGTGTGTTCGCCGAGTTCGGCGGTGACCTGTCGAAGCCTGCTGCGAGGACCACGGCAAAGTCCGCCTGATCGTCACGCGGAAAAGCCGTCCATGCTGCCTCGCCACAGCGATCCCGCGTTTTACGAACTGCTTGCCGGCAGCTATGCCCGCATCCTGGGCAAGCCGCTGGTGCCCCATCCCATGCCGGTGGCCGAAGCCACGGCCTGGCTGTACGAGCACGCGCCGTTCGCCATCCTTGCCCACAATACCGCGCCAGACCCGGTGTTCATCTACGGTAACAAGGCCGCCCAGCAACGCTTTGAATACGACTGGGACGCGATTACGAACCTGCCGTCGCGCCTGTCCGCCGAAGCGCCAAACCGCGAGGAACGGCAGCGGTTTCTTGAGCGCGTCCAGCGCCTCGGCTACGAGTCCGGCTACAAGGGCGTGCGGATTACCCGATCCGGAAAGCGCTTCATGATCGAGGAAGCCACGCTCTGGCAAATGTTTGATGCCGACGGCGTGCTGCACGGACAGGCCGTGATCATTCCCGGCACCCGGGACCTCTGACTGGCCCCGGCCGCCGCCATAGCCACACGGCGATAGCACGATAGGCGTGTCCATGCGCCGGCCGGTTCAGCCCGGCAACGGCGCAAGGTAGTGCTTAGCCCTGAACCTCAAAGAAGTGCGTTCCGTCGCGGTCCAACTGCGCGATCAGGCCGAATTCCCAGTCGAGGTAGGCCTGCATCGCCGCCGCGGCGTTATCGGTGCCTTCATAGGGCCGGCGGTAACGGTCCGTGCGCGGCACGGCCAGCCGGGTTTCGCCCTGCTCCACTGGCAGCCCCGCTTCCACCCACGCCGCCGTGCCACCTTCCAGCACGAAGACTTCAGCCTTCGACAGCGCCTGCAGATCCTTCGCCGCAAAGCGCGCCAGCAGGCTTGAGCCGCAAGTCAGTACGTAACGGCCGGCTGGCGGAATCACGCGCAGCGCCTGCGCCAGCTGCGCACGAATGGCAAACCAGGCACCGGGGACATGACGTTTCACATAGTTGGCGCTGGCCGTCACGTCGATCACGGCGGTGTCGCCGGCTTTCAGCCATTCGGCAAGCGTCGCGGGATCTACCGTCGCTACCTCTGGCGTAGCCGCATGATTCGCCGCAGGCGTGCCGCGCTCGTTGCGTCGCGCGGCGTCGACCGGTTCCACGACGTACACTTCCCAGCCCATCTGCGCGAGCCACGATGCCGACATGTTCGCGCGCACCTCGTCGTCATCGGCGAGCACGATCCGCGCGCCACGCACCGGCGCCTGATGATCGGTCTCCTGCACGAGCTGACCACCCGGCGCACTGGCAAACCCGGGCAGATGTCCGTCGGCATATTCTTCGGGCGTGCGTACATCGAAGCGATACACCGTGCGCCCCGGCTCTTCCAGCGACGCCAGCGCATCGAAAGCGATACGCCGCACTCCGACGCGCGACGCAATCGCACGCGCCCCTTCGCGGGCCTGCGCAAGGTTGGCGGGGTCCACCTGCGCCGGTGCGCGGCGGCTAGCGCCATGCGACAGCGTCTGTCCCGCCAGCGTCCAGCCGATCGTGCCATTGCGCAGCGCCGCCACGGGGTTGGGAATCCCTGCATTGACCAGCGACTGCGTGCCGATGATGCTGCGCGTGCGTCCCGCGCAATTGACGATGACCTGCGTACGCGGGTCGGGCGCCAGTTCACGAATACGCAGCACCAGTTCAGCACCCGGCAGGCTGGTTGACGTCGGAATGTTCATGGTCTGGTATTCGTCAAAGCGACGCGCGTCGACGATCACCACATCGGCCTTGCTATCGATCAGCGCCTGCACTTCCTGCGCACTCAGCGACGGCGTGTGCCGGCGGGCCTCCACGACTTCGCCAAACGACTTGCTGGGAACGTTGACATCGCGGAATACCTCGCCACCGGCGGCGATCCATGCATCCAGGCCGCCATCGAGCAGCGACACATCGGTATATCCCAGTTCACGCAGCTTCGCGGCGGCGCGCGGGGCAAGGTCCTCGCCGTCATGCGTGCCGTAGACGACGATGCGCGTATCGCGGCGTGGAATGCGCCGCCATGCTTCCAGCTCAAGTTTCGAGACCGGAAAGTTCGCGGCCCAGAGCGGATGCTGCTGCGCAAACGGATCTTCCTCGCGGACATCAATCAGCGCTATCTCGGCGCGATCGAGCAAGGCCTGGCGCACCGCCTGGCTGGTGGTGACGGGAAACGGCTGACGGGCGTCGGTCATGGTGCTGCGGAATCCTTCGAACGATCCCAGGGATTGGGCAAGGTGGAATTGGAGTAGCCGGAGATAAAGGTCTTGCTGCCTCCGGCGTCAAGATAGACGTGCCTGCGCACGGCGCCGATGTTGGCACCGTAGACGTGGATGCTGATCGACACGCGGTCGTCGAATGCGTTGTGTACGCGATGGATATCGCCCACGGTAGGCGACACCGTCTCCACGTGGCCAGGCTCCAGGCGCACCGGCTCGCCATGAGGTCGCGGCACGTCATCGGTGCCGATGGCATACGGTTGGGCGTACTCCGCGCCACGCAGCATGCCGATCAGTCCCCAGACCGTATGGTCATGAATCGGCGTCCGCTGCCCCGGACCCCAGACAAAGCTGACGATCGAAAACCGCTCGGCGGAATCGCAGTGCAGCAGCATCTGCTGATAATACTCGGGATGCGGTTGGGCGTAGGCATCGGGCAACCAGTCGTCGCGCGATACCAGCGTGGCAAGCAGCTTGCCGCCTTCGTCGAGAATGCGCGCCTCGCCCGGCTGCTGGTCCAGCAGCGCGGAGAAAGCGGTAATGAAGTCGCGTAGCGGCGCCAGCCGCTGCGCGGCAGGAAGCGTCTCAGCCATGAGCGTGTCTCCAGGATATGTTCACCGTCTGCGGTCGCGGCGAATCTGCCGCCACCATAGCACGATGACGGCAGACCGGCGCGGCGGCCGGAGACACTCAGGCACCCAGCGCCGCGCGGCCGGCGGCGGTCAGGATGGCGTCGTTCTGGGGCGTATGGATGCGGCTGCAGAGCACGTCGCGATAGTGGCGCTCCAGCGGATTATTGCGGCTCAGGCCGTGATTGCCCGACAACTGCAACGCCAGCTCCACGGCGCGGATTGCGTTGGACGTCACCGTGTATTTGAGCAACCCGCTGTCGGCAGCCGATGGCGGAGTGCCCGCATCGGTACGCGCGGCGATATCGTCCAGCAACACCTGATTCGTCTGCAGCAGCGCCGCGATCTCGCCGATCGATTCCTGCACGCGCGGCAACGTAGCCAGCGGCTTGCCAAGGCTGCCCGGCACACGCTCGCGCACGAACTGGCGAATCCACGCGAAGGCTGCCCGCGCCACGGCGTCGTACAGGCTGCCCAGCAAGCCCACCATCCACGCCTGCTGATCGGCATTGGCATCGAAGTCGGCCTGACTGCCGGTGGCTGGCGCCCATGCGGCGGGTGGGCGAATGTCGACGGCATACTCCAGCGGAATCCAGACATCCTCGAACACGGCTTCATGGCTGCCGGAAGCGCGCAGCCCCATGTGGTTCCAGCTTTCGATCACGCGGATGCCCGGTGTCTCGGCTTGCGGCTTCGGCACCAGAAAAATGCCGACCCGCGGTTCGGGTTCGTGCGTGCGTCCCCAGACCGCCAGCCATTTGAGAGCCGGAATGCCCGTGGTGTAGAGCTTGTGACCACTGAGCCGCCAGCGGTCGCCCACGCGCAGCGCCACGGTAGCCGGCAGGCCCCCGCGCGACGGCGATCCAAGTTCAGGTTCCACGCGCAAGGAATTGATCAGTGCGCCCTCTTCCACCGCACTGCGAAATACCTGCTGCCGCACCGCTTGCGGCCAGCGCGAATCGGCCCGGCCAATCGAACGATGCACCAGGTACGTCATGGTGAGGACCAGTGCCGTCGCCGCATCGCCGCCAGCCACGGCCGCGATGATTTGCCGCGCGCGGGTCAGCCCGACACCGCCGCCACCGTGGGCCGCCGGCACTACCTGCGCAATCAGCCCGTACTCGTGCAGCAGCGCGAAATTGTCGTGCGGGAAGGCGCCGCTAGCGTCGTGATCGGCGGCGGTGGTAGCAAAGCGCGCGGCCAGTTCGGCCAGCACATCGTCCAGCCTTGCCTCGGACACGGGCAGGCGGTGAAGCGATGACGAAGACATAAATATCCTGTGGAGGGACGGCGAAACGCCACATAGCGTACCGCCCCACACCCTGCGCCAGTAACGACGCATATCGCATATCGAGCAACGGTTTTTGCGCATATGGAGCCGCGTTTTTATTCGTTTGGTCTCGCGTGGCGCGGGCGTACGGTTCTCGTCCGTACCCAAAAGCGAACCAGGAGAAGCACGCATGAGCGTCAATTTCATCGGCATGATCCAGAGCCAGAAGCAGTCCGAGATCCATCCGCCGCAGGGCGCGGTAGTGGACCGCGACTACGTGCGCGCCTTTGCGCAGGCGCATGAACAGGCAGGCTTCGACCGCATCCTGGTACCGCACCACTCCACCGGGCCATCGGCCACGCTGACGATTTCGTATGCGGCGGCCGTGACGGAGCGCATCCACTTCATGCTGGCGCATCGCCCCGGCTTTACGTCGCCGACGCTGGCCGCGCGGCAGATCGCCACGCTCGACCAGTTCAGCGGCGGCCGGCTTGGCGTCCACTTCATCTCGGGCGGATCGGACGACGAACAGAAGCGCGACGGCGATTACCTGGACCACGACCAGCGCTATGCGCGCACCGATGAGTACCTCGGCATCCTGCGGCGCATCTGGACGGAGGCGCAGCCGTTCGATCATGAAAGCACGTTCTATCGCTTCGAGCGTGGCTTCTCCGAGGTCAAGCCCGCGCAGCAGCCTCATGTTCCGATCTACTTCGGCGGCGCCTCCGAAGCCGCCATCGAAGTGGCCGGCAAGCATGCCGACGTCTACGCGCTGTGGGGCGAGTCGCTCGATCAGGTGCGCGACCTGACCACCCGCGTGCGCGCCGAAGCGGCAAAGCACGGGCGCACGGTGAATTTCTCGGTGTCGTTCCGCCCTGTGCTGGCCGAAACCGAAGACAAGGCGTGGAAACGTGCCGAAGACATCCTCGAACGCACCAGGGCGCTGCGCGTGCAGGCCGGCTACAGCCGCGGCGGCCCGCAGCAGAGCGAGGGCGCGCGCAGGTTGCTGGCGGCGGCCGACAAAGGCGACCGCGTCGACCAGCGTCTGTGGACGGCCATCGCGCGCGAAACGGGCGGCCGGTCGAACTCGACCGGGCTGGTCGGCACGCCGGAGCAAGTGGCTGATGCGCTGCTGGCTTACTACGACCTTGGCGTCACCACGTTCCTGATCCGCGGCTTTGATCCGCTGGAAGACGCCGTCGACTACGGCCGCGAACTGATTCCCCGCGTGCGCGAACTGGTCGCACAAAGGGACGCCGCGCATCGGCGCCACGCCGCCTGAACGGGCGGCCCACCTCACGAACATCGACAAGAAGGGGAGCGGGAAATCATGAGCCAAAAAGAACACCAACCCGATACACGCCGCCGCAGCGTGCTGCGGCTGGCCGGCAGCGCGGCCATCGCGGCGCCGGCACTGATCCTGGGCCGCCAGGCATGGTCCGCGCCACGCAAGCTCACGTTCGCGTGGAACCAGAATTCGTTCTGCCTGACGCCAATCGTGGTGGCGCAGGAAAAAGGCTTCTTCGAAAAGAACGGGCTGCAGATCGACCTGATCAACTACAGCGGGTCCACCGACCAGTTGCTGGAATCGATTGCCACCGGCAAGGCCGATGCGGCGGTAGGCATGATCCATCGCTGGCTCAAGCCGCTGGAGGCAGGCTTCGACGTCAAGATCATCGGCAGTTCGCATGGCGGGTGCGTGCGACTGGTCGGCGCAAAGGCGGCTGGCGTGACGAACCTGCAGGCGCTCAAGGGCAAGACGGTGGGCGTGAGCGATCTGGCCGCGCCGGGCAAGCACTTCTTCACGATTCTGCTGGCAAAGAATGGCATCGACCCCGACCGCGACATCACGTGGCGCCAGTATCCGGCGGACCTGCTGGGCGTGGCCGTCGAAAAGGGCGAGATCCAGGCGATTGCCGACGGCGATCCCAATCTCTATCTGCTGGAAAAGCGCACCAATGGCGCCTACGTGGAACTGGCCACCAACCTGACCGGCGAATACGCGCGCAAGGTCTGCTGCGTGATCGGCGCGCGTGGCGAGCTGGTGCGTAACGACCGCCCCGCCGCCTCGGCGCTGGCGCGCTCGATTGTCCAGGCGACCGACTACGTCAACGAGAATCCGAACGAGGCGGCCAAGGTCTTTGCCAAATACTCGCCGAAGATCAGCACCGACGACCTGCGCAAGCTCTACGCGTCGCTGACCTATACCCACCACCCTACCGGCGTGGACCTGCAGGAAGAGATCGCGTTCTATGCCGGCGATTTCCAGCGTATCGGCGTCCTCAAGAAGTCGACCGATACAAGGAAGCTGGCGCAGCACGTGTACGCGAACGTGCTCGGCTGATACAGGAGAGCGAACATGGCATCGTCGCAGCAAACGCTTGACGCCCCGCTGCTGCACACCGGCGCGCCGCGCACGCCGGCCAGCATCTGGCCCACCGGCATCGTCGCCGCGCTGGCGTGGGGCGCCTTCGGCGCGATCACCTGGCGCTGGCCGAACAAGGTGGCGGGCTTCAACGACTGGGCCTATACGGAGGAACTGGGCATCGCGGTGCTCGTTGCCGCCGCCGCGCTGCTTCTGGTGGCGCTGGCGGGCGGCTACCGGCCGTTGCATCGCGTGCGCGATCCGCTGCGCAACGCGGGGCCGTGGCTGATCGCGCTGCCGGCGGTCTTTGCGGCATGGGAGATCCTGACGGCCAAAACCGCCACCCTGCCCACGCCGTTCTTCGCGCCGCCCCAGGCACTGATCGAGGTCTATATCGACGACTGGCGCCGGCTCGGGGACAGCGTGCTCAACACGCTGAAGCTGCTCGGCTTCGGCGTGGCCTATGGCGGCGTGGCCGGCTTCCTGATTGGGGTATCGATCGGCTGGTCACGGCGCATTGGCTATTGGGTGCATCCGGTGCTGCGCGTGCTTGGCCCGCTGCCGTCCACCGCGTTGCTGCCGCTGACGTTCTATTTCTTCCCGTCGAGCTATTCGGCCGCCGTGTTTCTGATCGCGCTGGCCACGGCATTCCCGGTGGCGGTGCTGACATGGTCCGGCGTGGCCAGCGTGAACAAAAGCTATTACGACGTGGCGCGCACGATGGGTGCCTCCGAGTGGTTCCTGGTGCTGCGCGTCGCCATCCCGGCCGCGCTGCCTCAGGTCTTCGTCGGGCTGTTCATGGGACTTGGCGCATCGTTCTCGGTACTGGTTACGGCCGAGATGATGGGCGTGAAGTCGGGGCTGGGCTGGTACCTGACGTGGGCGCAGGGCTGGGCTTCCTACGTGAACATGTATGCGGCGCTGATCGTCATGGCATTGCTGTTCTCAAGCGTCATCACACTGCTGTTTGCCGTGCGCGATCGCGCGCTGTCTTGGCAGAAAGGAACCGTCAAATGGTAGTCGGCGCAACGCGACAGAGCGAACAGACCGAACAGGCCGGAAACGCCGCACGCGGCGCAAGAATCGATATCCGGGCGGTCAGCCATGCCTTTGGCGATGGCGACAACCGGTTGCCGGTGCTCGACAGCGTGAACCTCAACGTGGCGCCCGGTGAGTTCGTCGCACTGCTCGGACCGAGCGGCTGTGGCAAGTCCACGCTACTGCGGCTCGTGGCAGGGCTCGACAGTCCCACGCACGGTGAGATCCTGCAGGACGACGCGCCGATCGACCGGCCCGATCCGTCGCGGATCGTGGTGTTCCAGGACCCGACGCTTTACCCGTGGCGGCGCGTACGCGACAACGTCGCACTCGGGCTGCAGGCGCGCGGACTGCTGCGCCGTGAGGGCCATCGCGTGGATGCGGCACTCAAGCGCGTTGGCCTCGAAGCGTTTGCACGCGCCTTTCCGCATCAGTTGTCCGGCGGCATGGCCCAGCGGGTGGCGCTGGCGCGCGCGCTGGTCAACGATCCACGGCTGCTGGTTCTGGACGAACCGCTCGGCAAACTCGATTCGCTGACACGACTGGCCATGCAGAGCGACCTCGTCGAACTGTGGCAACGCGCCGGATTCTCCGCGCTACTCGTGACCCACGATGTCGAGGAGGCACTGTTCCTGGCCCAGCGCGTGATCGTGTTCAGCCAGCGGCCTGCCCGCATCACGGCCGAGATTCATGTCGACCTGCCCTATCCGCGTCATCGCGGCGACCCGCGCCTGGCCGAACTTCGCCATGAAGCGCTTCGCCATCTGGGCCTCGATGACAGTTGGTAAGCCATGAGTGCCCCGCCGCCGCAGGCGTGGCTCAACGCGCTGCTGCGCGTGGTGCAGGAGACCCAGCTTGCGCTGCTGCGGGTCTGGCACGCGCTGGGCTGGACCGACGATATCCACGGGCAACCCGCGTGGCAATGGACGCACCGCGTTGCCGGCGAAACACTGCTGATCGATCTGGGACTGGCGCGCCAGCTCGGGCTGACCTTGCTGGCGGTCGCATTCGCATTGGGTTGCGTGATCGTGGCGCTGTGCTGGCGCCGCAGGCGCCTGGCATGGCTGGGCCTGGGCGCGCTGGCAATCGTCCTGGCGCCGTGGCCATCGCCCACGCTGCTGCTGACGCCGGCGGCTCCCACCAGCTTTCATCGGAGTCCGACGCAATTTGCGGTCAGCGCGATCGCGGAAGGCGCCCGCGTCTACGCCCGGCATTGCGTGGCGTGTCACGGCGACGATGGCCGCGGCGAGGGACCGATAGCGGCCTCGCTGTCACGCTGGCCGCCGACCTTCCTGAGTCCGCTGCTGGGCCGGCGCGCCGAAGGCGAACTGTTCTGGCGCATCTCCGCTGGCATGAGTGACCGTGATGGGCATCCAACGATGCCGGCATTCGGACGCCAGCTCGACGATGCGCAGATCTGGGCCGTGATCGACTACATGAAGACGCTGGCCGCCGGTACGGGCGCCACCACTCAGGGCAACTGGCCGATCCCGCTGCGTCTGCCCAACGTTACGGTGCGCTGCGGGCAGGCGGCGCCGCGCAGTCTGGCCGCGTGGCGCGGCGACCAGCGCGTGCGCGTGGTGGCGTTCGACGGTGCGCGAGCCGCATTGCCAATCGACGATCCACGATTCCTGACGCTGCTGATTACGCGCGATGGCGGTCCGCTATCGACCGTCCCCGAATTCCGCGCTGGCTGCGTGGCCACTTCCTCCGACGCCTGGCCTGCTTTCGCGCGGATTGCCGGCATCGACCCTGCACGCCTGGACGGCACCGCCTGGCTGGCTGACCGCGACGGCTGGCTGCGCGCGCTGGCGGTACCGGGCAGCGGCGGATGGAGCGATGGCAGCCTGCTCTGCACCGCTGGCCAAGGTGCCGGGGCCGGCAATGACAGCGCCCGTAGTGGCGACCAAACCGTGCCACCGGATGGCCTCACCGCGCTGCTCCTGCGCATGGATGCCGAGCCAGTGCGCTTTGTCCAGGGCGGCTTCATCCACTGACTGGCCAACGCGCGCACACGTTGCCCTGCATCAAACTGGCGACAAGAAGAGAAATTTCCGCATCGATTTGCAGAACCGTCCTACCGACATCGAACGGTGAGCCGCGTAGCGTGGGGGACTCCCTCAACGCTACGAATCGATGACGATGTCGCTGGAACTACCAACCCTGCATACCGGTACCGATGCTCGGTCAGAAGCCACCGCACCGCGGAGCTGGACAGGCCGCTATGCCGCCTCGGCCGGCCTGTTCGAAATCCGTCCCCCCTACCTGACCCGCGATGCGCGGCCGATCTTCGATGAAGATCTCGATTGCATCATTGGCTACTATCGCCGCTTTGGCCTGCGCAGCCATCTCTACGATCTCAACGGCGAGATGTTCTCTGTGTGGGAAGACCTGTCGGCATTGCCGCCACCAGAAAAGCGCGATCCGCTGGTGGTGGTGGGCGGGCTATGGCGCGAGAATGTGCGCGGCCTGACGCCGCTGGGGCTGACCGGGACCGGCGCCGCGCTGGCGCCAGCCATGCTGGCGCAGTTGCGTACCCGCTTTGCCAGCTTGGCCAACGCGTCGCTGCTGTACTGGGGTGCGGCGTTGGCGCGCATGGAGAATGCGCAGAGCTTCGTGCCCGTGCATATCCTGCGCCTGGCAATACGTCATGGCGACCCCACTCCGGCACCGAAGACCCTGCCGCGCGGGGCGCGCTACCTGACGCAGATGCTGATCCGGCGCCAGCCATACATGCTGGATGTGGTCACCGCCAACGGCAACACCACGATCGTGGATTTCGAATACTGGCGCTACGCCGACGCAATGCCAACGGCACGATTCGGCGCCTAGGCGCGGGGGTGCCGCGCTAGCGCCAATACCCACTGCGTCAGGTCTGCCACGCCGTGGCGTCGGGCACTACGGTGGCAAAGCGATCGTTGAGCGCTGCGAGCGTGACCCGGTGCAGCTCGGCGGCAGCCAGCGGCTCGCCACCCAGCGGGTCCGGCAGATCGCGCGTGGCGCAAGCGGCCGCAACCAGCGTCACGCGGTATCCGTGATCCAGCGCCGAGCGCACCGTTGCGCTGATGCACATATGCGTCTGGAATCCGCCCACGATCAATTCCTTGCGGCCGATTGCCTCCAGCCGGGCCGCGAGATCCGTGCCGGCGAAACTGTTCGGCAGGCTCTTGGTGACCGTTTGCTCACCGTCGACAGGCGTCACGCCCTCGATGATCGCGGCATACGGCCCGTTCGGATCGAACGCCCCGCCCGGCTTGCCGTGATGCACGACGTGGATCACCGGCGTGCCGTGCTGACGAGCCATCGATAGCAGCGTGGCGCATTCCGACACGGCATCGGGCATGCCGGTCAGCGGCAGCTTGCCATCGATGTATTCGCGCTGGTGGTCCACCAGGATCAGTACGGCTTCGCTCCAGGCAGACGGCAGGCGGCTTGCGCCTGCGGCATCGAGCAGGGTGAAAGGTTTGGCGACTGTGGCTGCGGTCATGGATGTCTCCAGGCGGAAATCATTGGCTATGCACGCATCCTATGGCGCGGTAAGCTGTACGCCAATTCGCCACAAAATCACACAAGCTGTGCAAAAAAGCACAATCGCCTGGGACGACCTGCTCACCTTGTCCACGCTGATGCGCGTGGGCAGCTATTCGGCCTGTGCCCGGGAACTCGATATCACCCATGCCACGGCGATCCGACGCATCCGCCGGCTCGAATCGGCGCTTGGCAAACCCGTTGCCACACGCACGGACGGCAGCTTCGTGCTGACCGACGCAGGCCGCAATGCCCTGACGGCGGCGCGCCAGATGGAGCAATCGGCTGACCGGCTGTTGCGTGAGATCGAAGGCGCCGGCTCGGGGGTTTCGGGTGTGGTGCGGGTGGCGGCCACCGCTTCGCTGGGCAGCCACTTCCTTACGCCTCAGTTACCCACCTTCTACGCACGCAACCCCGATGTGGAATTGCGGCTCGAAGTGGACAACCGCATCACCAGCCTGGCGCGGCGCCGCGCACATATCGCCGTGCGCCTGGCGCGTCCGCAGGAAGATTCGCTGGTGGCACAGCGCGTCGGCACCATCCAGTTCGGACTCTACGCATCCACATCGATGCTGGCCGAGGAGGCCGACTCCCGCGATACGCCGATGTGCGGGCTACTCGACGAAGGATTCTCGCTGCCGGAAGTGGAATGGCCGCGGGCGCAGGAGCGACGCTTCTCGTTCCAATCCAACAGCCTGCTGGCCGTGCGCGAGGCCGTGTGTGCCGGCCTGGGCGTCGCACTGCTGCCGCATTACCTCGGCGCTGGCGAACCGGGCCTTGCCCTGGTGCGCGATGTGCCGGAGGTCATCCGCGAAATCTGGCTCGCCTACCCCGCCGAGTTCCGAGGCGCATCACGATTCCGGCCGGTCATCGACTGGCTGGCTGAAGCCCTGGCAACCTGCCCTTGAGGCGCACCGCGCATGCTCGGTGTCGCATCGCTACCACGACGCGCCGCATACACCACTCCGTGTGGGGTGGCACACGTGTTTCCACCTCACCACAGCCAAAAAAAAGCAACGCTTCTGCTACGCTTTGAACCGGCTGTCATTGATGCATCGCACTAATGCATCGCCTAGATGGGCAGGGTCGCAGAACTGAAAGCCCAGGCAGTCGTAGAAACGGGTCAGTGCGCAGAACAAAAAGAGATTCATGCGGCACTCTTTGAAGTACCGGATGGCCATCGCGGCAGCGACGGTTGTCACGCTGGTGTTTGTCGTGCGAGTGGGTTTTTCCCAGCTCTACGCATACACGCGCCTGAAGGAGGTCATTCAGGCTCAGCAGGACACACTGGTCAAGCTGGTTGCGGACCAACTCGATGAGAAGCTCGAATCGCGCGCCGTGGTGCTTCGCCGGCTCGCACGCACGCTGGCGCCTGTTCTGGATCGACCCACCGCTCAACTGCGGCAGCTCGCCACCGACACCGTGGACATGCCGGAGCACTTCAACGCCACGTTCCTGGCCTGGCCAGATGGCACGCTCGCATTCAGCACTGCCGTGCCTGATGGCGTGAAGATGACAGTCGGCGATCGCGATTACTTCAAGGCCATCGTCAACGGCGCAGACTTCGCTGTTTCCGATCTGCTGCAAGGCAAGCACTCCAGCGCCCCAGGCGTCATCCTCGCCGTGCCGATGCGCGACGCGCATGGCCAACTGCGCGGTGTGGTTGGTGGCGTGCTGAACCTTTCGGCGGACAACTTCCTGCGGGAACTGGCCCAGCACCGCGTGGGCGTCACGGGCTTCTACTGCCTGGTGTCGGCCGGACCGAATCCGCGTTACGCGATGCACCCCGACACTTCAAAGGTTCTCACCCCGGCATTGCCGGTTGGTGAAGCCTGCGGCGCCGATGTCCCCGAGTCCGATTGGGAATCGGTAGCACCCTTAGAACCGGTTGTAGCGCGCTATCTGCTGGAATCGAATGGATGGGAAGTCATTTCCGTCCTGCCCGCCGCTGAAGCGTATGCGCCATTGGTGGAGGTCCGCCACCGGGCGGTCATCCTGGGCATCGTGACGCTCCTGGCCGCCGCGGCGCTGATGTGGGCCGTGATCCGGCACCTGCTGGCTCCGCTGGAACATCTGCATCGCACAGTACGGCGGCTCTGCGAACAACCTGCTGCCGTGGCGGAACTGCCCGTGCGCCGCGACGACGAGATTGGCGAGCTGGCCGGCGCGTTCTCGGAAGTCATGACCCAGCTGACCGAGCGGGAGGCCGCCTTGAAGGCCGCCAATGAAAGTGCCGCCGCCAGCGAAAAACGCCTTGAGGCCATCGCCAACCACGTGCCGGATCTGGTCGCATTCGTCGACGCCGGTGAACGCTTCGTCTTCGTCAACCGGGCCTATGCCCGTCATTTCGGGCTGCCGGCCGAACAGATCACCGGGCTGACGCTGCGCGAACTGTGGGGTACGCCGGAGTACGTCGCCAACAAGCCATATCTGGAACGCGCCTGCGGCGGCGAGTCCGTGACGTACACGCGCGAGAATGCCGAAAGCGTGGCCTGGGAGATGACATTCCAACCCGCCTGGAACGAGACCAAGGACACTGTCACCGGGCTGCACATGTTCGCGCGCAACATCACCGGCGAACGCCAGAAGCTGCGCAGCCTCGAAGCCCAGACCCTGTCCGATCACCTGACCGGCCTGCTCAACCGCAAGGGCTTCGACCGCCGTTTGCAGGAGACGATGGCGCGTGCCGACGCCGGCAACTATCGCGCTGCCCTGCTGCTGGTGGATCTGGACGACTTCAAGGCGGTCAACGACACCTACGGACACCCGGTCGGCGATCAGCTCCTGATTGCTTTCGCCGAGCGCCTGCGCGCCTGCGTGCGCAATGGCGATGCCGTGGCACGGATAGGCGGAGACGAATTCGCAATCGTCCTCGACAACGTGGGCAATCCCAACACCGTCGAGCGCATCGCCCATACGGTGGTCCACGCGGCCCTGAGGCCGTTCGACATTGATGGCCATCGACTCGTATCGACGGCCAGCGTAGGCAGCGCAATGCATCGGCCAGACCAGGGCACGTCGGTCAGCGAACTGTTCATGCGCGCGGATATGGCGCTCTACGATGCCAAGCGGCATGGCAAGGCCTGCTACGCGTCGACGGGCGCCCACCGAGCCGTCGACACGGCAACGAATGCCTGACGACAGGTGCCGACCCAGAGCGGGAATACTTCATCGTCCCCGACATCGTCCGACGCTTCCTCATAGGGGCTGACGCCGGGAATCGGGGGCACGATGTCCAGCAGGCCGGCCCGCCGCATCGCCGTGGCCACCAGCGGGTCTTCGAGCATATAGACGCCGATCGTCGATTTCCACACCAGACGCCTGCTCGCCAGCACCGCAAGCGCCTGTTCCACGCCATCCACATCGACCTGGCCATTCCATGCAGGATCAATGCGGCGAACCACGTCCGCGTAGACGGTCATGGTCGCCGGATCGAATCCGGCCCGCGTCTTGTCAGTGGTCGCCATGACCCGGACAACCGCCGACGCCATCGCAGGCAGTCGCCCAATGACTTCGAGTATGTCCTTGTGAATCTCAGTGGATTGCCTGTCGATCGCCCGGCGGAGAATCCTGGTCGCATCGCCATACTGAAAGCCGCCGGTCGAAATTACCTCTAGCGTGGCGTCCGTTAGAACTTGCGGACGATATCCCGCGCTCCGGAACAGGGACGCCAGAGCATCGGGGCCAAGCGATGCCGGTAGTCCGTGATGGCGGTGAAACCAGTCCAGAAATTCGCCATCGAGCGGTGGCAGCGATATCCGCTTCGAACAGAAAAACACTTTGCTTCTGCCCAGCAGCGTCATCAGCTTGGCCCGGTGCGAACCGGTTGCCATGATCCGCATCCCATAGTGGGAAATATTCAGCGAATCGCGCGCCGCCTTGAGGACGGTCAGCAGACTGGTGCCGCGCGGCGTCGTCAGACATTGCTGCGCTTCGTCCAGAATCAGGACGATGGGTCGCCGCGTCATATCAGACAGCGCCTCCAGTGCCTCGGAGAGCCACATCCCATCGGACCTGGGGCGCGACACCAGAAACGACACGCCACCAAAGCCGATGCGTTCAAGACCCACCCGCCTTGCCAGCCGCGCCAGCACACCTTCATGCGCCTTGAGCGCTTCGAGTACCGCCTTGGCAACCAGGTCCGCCGGATCCGCATCGGAATGCTTCGCCAGATCGGCGACGATGACGACGGCTCCGCGATGCCTCAGCGCGGCCGCCAGGTCATTGTTGAGGAACACCGACTTGCCTGTGCCGCGCGGCGCCGTCAGCATCACGCCCGAGCGCGCCGTTCGTTCACCGTCGGCGTCCACAAGAAGCGTTGCGAGTTCGCAAGCCAATGCACGACGCCTGAAGAAGAATGGATTCATTGAGAGGCTCCAGTTACCGGCAAGATGTTGCTGCCGATTCTATGTAGCCCACGCTCGGAGTCCACCCCTCGTCGCCGACTGCAACAGCAATAGTCAGATCCTTTACACATCCACAAAAAAATGAAGCGGTGACGCAACACGCGCCACCGCTTCGGCCTGCAAGCTGAATACCCCGTTCAGCGAAGGATTAGCGTACTCGCCCTTCCTTCCACGCTTGCAGCAGTTTGTCGTAGGAAATGGTCTCGCCCTTCGGCTTTTCGTTTTCGAGCTTCTTCCAAGGCGCGTGTTCCGACGACAGCCACTTCGACGGATCGCTCTTCGGGTTCAGCTTCGGCGCGCACTGGGCCATGCCCGCGCGCTGCAGCCGGCCCATCACCTGATCCATTTCCTCGGCCAGGTTGTCCATCGCGGCCTGCGGCGTCTTCTCACCCGTCACGGCCGTGGCCACGTTCTTCCACCAGAGCTGTGCGAGCTTCGGATAGTCGGGCACGTTGTTGCCGGTCGGCGTCCAGGCCACGCGGGCCGGGCTGCGGTAGAACTCCACCAGGCCGCCGTACTTGGCCGCATTCTTGGTCAGGTACTCGTGATTGATATCGCTGTCGCGGATGAAGGTCAGGCCGGTCAGCGACTTCTTCAGCGACACGGTCTTCGACGTCACGAACTGAGCGTAGAGCCACGCCGCGGCCAGGCGATTCGGATCCGTGTTCTTGAAGAACGTCCACGAACCCACGTCCTGGTAGCCGTTCTGCATGCCCTGCTTCCAGTACGGGCCGTAGGGCGACGGTGCCATGCGCCACTTCGGCGAGCCATCGGCGTTCACCACGGGCAGGCCCTTCTTGGTCATGTCGGCCGTGAACGCCGTGTACCAGAAGATCTGCTGCGCGACCTGGCCTTGCGCGGGCACCGGGCCGGCTTCCGAGAACGTCATGCCCATTGCCTGCGGCGGCGCGTACTTCTTCATCCAGTCGATGTACTTGGTCAGCGCATAGACCGCGGCCGGGCTGTTGGTTGCGCCGCCCCGCGACACGGAGGCCCCCACCGGCGTGCATTTGTCGTCGGCCACGCGGATGCCCCACTCGTCCACCGGCATGCCGTTGGGCAGACCCTTGTCAGCCGAGCCGGCCATCGACAGCCAGGCATCGGTGAAGCGCCAGCCCAGCGACGGGTCCTTCTTGCCGTAGTCCATGTGGCCAAAGACCTTCTTGCCATCGAGCTCCTTCACGTCGTTGGTGAAGAAGTTGGCGATGTCCTCGTAGGCGGACCAATTGGTCGGCACGCCCAGGTCATAACCGTACTTGGCCTTGAACTTGTCCTGCAGGTCCTTGCGCGCGAACCAGTCGGCACGGAACCAGTACAGGTTGGCGAACTGCTGGTCGGGCAGCTGATACAGCTTGCCGTCCGGCGCCGTGGTGAACTTCGTGCCGATGAAGTCCTTGACGTCGATGCCCGGGTTCGTGAATTCCTTGCCCGCGCCGCTCATATAGTCGGACAGCGGCAGGATGGCGCCATAGCGGTAGTGCGTGCCGATCAGATCGGAGTCCGAGATCCACCCATCGTAGATCGACTTGCCCGACTGCATCGACGTCTGCAGCTTCTCCACGACGTCGCCTTCCTGGATCAGGTCATGGCTGACCTTGATACCGGTGATTTCCTCGAAGGCCTTGGCCAGCGTCTTCGATTCGTATTCGTGTGTGGTGATCGTCTCGGACACCACGCTGATCTGCGTCACACCCTTGGCCTTGAGCTTCGCCGCCGCGTCGATGAACCACTTCATCTCGGCCTGCTGCTTGTCCTTGGCCAGCGACGACGGCTGGAATTCGCTGTCGATCCACTTCTTCGCCGCGGCCTCGTCGGCCCACGCGGCATGCCCGCATGTCAACGCGGCCGCAAAGGCCAGGGCCGACATCCCCAACTTCACGCGCTCTTTCATTCGTGTCTCCTCAGGTACCCTTCCCCGGCTCTGTACCTGGGTTGCGGCCCCGGGGAAGGGACAAAGATCTCGCAGCCCATGAACAGCAAAACCTCTCGTCTCGTCGCCTTTGCCTGGCGCAGGCTATCCCTTGCGCATGATGATCAGCAGCACCACGGCGGATATCACCGCGCTGATCCAGACCGAAGGCTCCACCTCAAGCTGGAACCAGCTCTGCATCTTCTCGCCCAGGCCCACCCATGCCAGGTTGATCCAGGCCGCGCACATCAGGCCGATGAACAGGCGGTCACCGCGCGTGGTGGCGATGGGCAGAAAGCCCTTGCGCTCGACGGTTGGCGAGCGCACTTCCCAGAACGTCATACCGATCAGCATCAGCACCACCAGGGAGAAGAACACGGCCACCGGCGTGGTCCATACCATCCAGCTCAGCATCGTCTTCTCCTTACACGCGGCCCATCGCGAAGCCCTTCGCGATGTAGTGCCGGACAAACCAGATCACGATCGCGCCGGGCACGATGGTCAGCACACCGGCCGCTGCCAGCACACCCCAGTCCATGCCCGATGCCGACACCGTGCGCGTCATCGTCGCCACGATCGGCTTGGCATTGACCGACGTCAGCGTGCGCGCCAGCAGCAGTTCCACCCAGCTGAACATGAAGCAGAAGAACGCCGCCACCCCCACGCCGGCCTTGATCAGCGGCAGGAAGATCGTCAGGAAGAAACGCGGGAACGAATAGCCGTCCACGTACGCGGTTTCGTCGATCTCGCGCGGCACGCCCGACATGAAGCCTTCCAGAATCCACACTGCCAGCGGCACGTTGAACACCAGATGGGCCAGCGCCACGCCCAGGTGCGTGTCCATCAGCCCCATCGTCGTGTAGAGCTGAAAGAACGGCAGCAGGAACACCGCCGGCGGCGTCATCCGATTGGTCAGCAGCCAGAAGAACACGTGCTTGTCGCCGATGAACTGGTAGCGCGAGAACGCATAGGCCGCCGGCAGCGCCACGGAGATCGAAATCACCGTGTTCAACGCGACGTAGATCAGCGAGTTGATATAGCCCGAGTACCACGACGAATCGGTAAAGATCGTCACGTAGTGCTCCAACGTGAACGACGCCGGCCAGAGCGACAGCGATGAGACGATCTCCTCGTTGGTCTTGAACGACATGTTCACCATCCAGTAGATCGGCACGATGGCGAACAGCAGGTACAGCGTCAGGAACATCGGACGCCACCAGCCGGGGCGCTGGCCGGGAAGGTTGCGCTCAGCCATTGGGAATCTCCTCGGTACCGGCGGTGCCGGCGCGCTGCATCCAGTTATAGAGCACGAAACAGGTCAGCAGGATGATCAGGAAGTAGACGATCGAGAACGCCGCGGCCGGCCCCAGGTCGAACTGGCCCACTGCCTTCTGCGTCAGATACTGCGACAGGAACGTGGTGGCGTTGCCCGGCCCACCACCGGTCAGTACGAACGGCTCGGTGTAGATCATGAAGCTGTCCATGAAGCGCAGCAGCACGGCAATCATCAGCACGCCGCGCAGCTTGGGCAGCTGGATGAAGCGGAACACCGCAAGGCGCGACGCACCATCGATCTGCGCGGCCTGGTAGTAGGCATCGGGAATCGCGCGCAGGCCCGCATAGCACAGCAGGGCCACCAGCGGCGTCCAGTGCCAGACATCCATCACCAGCACGGTCACCCACGCATCCACGGCGCTGCCCGTGTAGTTATAGTCGAAGCCCATCCCATCGAGTGCCGCGCCAAGCAGGCCGATATCGGTACGGCCAAAGATTTGCCAGATCGTGCCGACCACGTTCCACGGAATCAGCAGCGACAACGCGATGATGACCAGCGCCGCGGACGCCTTCCACCCCTTGGCAGGCATGGCCAGCGCCAGCAGGATGCCCAGCGGAATCTCCACGCACAGCACGGCCAGTGAGAAGCCGAGCTGACGCAGCAGCGCGTCGTGCAGTTCGCCATCGCGCAGCACGGTGGCAAACCATTCGGTGCCGACGAACACGCGGCGCTCCGGCGAAATAATGTCCTGCACCGAGTAATTGACGATGGTCATCAGCGGCAGGATGGCCGAGAACGCCACGCAGATCACCACGGGCAAGACCAGCAGCCAGGCCTTCTGGTTGACGGGCTTCATGAAACCAGTTCCTCGTTGATGTAGAAGCAGGTATGCCGGTTGAATACCGACAACCAGGCGGTATCGCCGGGGCGCAGCGATGCGGCCTCGGTGCCCAGGCGGGCGCGGATGGTCGCGGCCTCGCCGTGGTTCACGGTCGATGTCATGAGCCAGTAGGTGCCGATATCCTGGGCGCGCTCCACGCGCACCGGCATGGCCTGCGGGTCATCGGCAGGCGTCAGGTGCAGGTATTCGGGCCGCACGCCGACCTTGAAACTGCCGGCGGTCTGCAGCGCGGCTTGCGTCTGCGACGGCAGCTCGGGCGTGTAGCGGCGTCCGGCCACTTCGATTGCCCCGTCGCGCCACTGGCCCGGCAGGAAGTTCATGCCCGGCGAACCGATGAAATGGCCCACGAACGTATGCGCGGGCCGCTCGAACAGCGCGTCGGCCGATCCTACCTGCACGGCCTTGCCACGAGACATCACCACCACCTGGTCGGCAAAGGTCAAGGCTTCGGTCTGGTCATGCGTCACGTAGATCAGCGTGAGCCGGAATTCGTGATGGATTTCCTTGAGCTTGCGCCGCAGTTGCCATTTGAGGTGCGGGTCGATCACGGTCAGCGGCTCGTCGAACAGGATGGCCGACACGTCCTGCCGCACCAGCCCGCGTCCGAGCGAGATCTTCTGCTTGGCATCGGCAGCCAGCCCGCTTGCGCGCCGGTCGAGCGAGGCCGACAGGTCCAGCATTTCAGCCACTTTGCCGACGCGCTCCTTGACCTGCGCGGCCGGCACGCCGCGGTTGCGCAGCGGAAAGGCCAGGTTTTCTCCCACGGTCATCGTGTCGTAGATCACCGGAAACTGGAACACCTGGGCAATGTTGCGCGCCTGCGGCGAGGCGTCGGTGACGTCCTTGCCGTCAAAGCGGATCGTGCCCTGCGACGGGCGCAGCAGCCCCGAGATGCAGTTCAGCAGCGTGGTCTTGCCGCAGCCGGACGGCCCCAGCAACGCATAGGCCCCGCCGTCCTCGAATGTGAAATTGAGCGGCAGCAGCGCGTAGTCCTCATCCTTCTGCGGATCGGCGACATAGGAATGGGCGAGGTCGAGATCGATACGTGCCATGTCAGGCTCCCGACTCGGTGATCGGCGCGCTGACCACATCGGCCAGAGCGCCAGGACGGCGCGGCGCGTGGATGCGATCGCCGGCAGCATTGAACAGATAAAGCTGGCCTGGCTCGATATGGAGCGACAACGGCGCGCCGAGCTGCAGATCGAGCACGCCGGCGAACTGCGCGACGAGGTTGCCGGCGGCCGTATCGATATGCACGAACGTGTCCGAACCCGACAGTTCGGCCAGCGCGACCTTGCCCGGCACCTCCACGGCGCCCGGCACGGCCTGCAGGCGCAGCGCGCCGGCGCGTACGCCAACGGTCACCGGGCCGCCCGGTGCGTTCACGTCGGGCAACGGAATCACGATCTGGCCCGGCAACGTCACGCGGCCGCCATCGAGCACGCCTTCCACGAGGTTCATCGGCGGATCGCTGAACGCGCGTGCCACCCGCAGCGACGTGGGATAGTGAAAGACTTCGGGCGTCGGGCCGTACTGCAGCAATTCGCCGGCGTCGAGCACGGCGGTATGGCCGCCCAGCAACAGCGCTTCGGCCGGCTCCGTGGTGGCGTAGATCACCGTGGCATCGCCCTGCGCAAACAGATGCGTCAGCTCTTCGCGGAGTTCCTCGCGCAGCTTGTAGTCCAGGTTGACCAGCGGCTCGTCCAGCAGCATCAACGGCGCATTCTTGGCCAGCGCGCGCGCCAGTGCCACCCGTTGCTGCTGGCCGCCGGACAGCTCCGACGGAAACCGTTCCAGCAGATGCTCGATATGGAGACGCCCCGCCAGACTGCGCACGCGCGCGGCGATGTCGTCGCGGCTGTCACGCCGCAGCCGCAGCGGCGACGCGATGTTGTCGAAGACGGTCAGCGACGGATAGTTGATGAACTGCTGGTACACCATCGACACGTTGCGCTCGCGCACCGGCACGCCGGTCACGTCCACGCCGTCGACCAGCACGCGGCCGGTGGTGGGCCTGTCGAGTCCGGCCATGACCCGCATCAGCGATGTCTTGCCGGCCTGGGTAGCCCCCAGCAGGATGGTGACGGCGCCAGGCACCGGGGCCAGCGACATCGGGTAAAGATAGGCTTGCGACCCCACTTGCTGCGCAATGCCTTCCAGGCTCAGCTGCATCCAGTCTCCAATGTTCCTGTGCTTGCTTAGCCACTCCGAAAACCGCGGCCAAGGCGCACTTTTCCAGTCATCGTGTGCGTTTTAGCGCAAAAACGAACATAAAACAATACTGCGGTGCGTCATTTGTTTTCGTTTCTGTTTGAACTAGAATGCCGGACATGACGCTTAATCCCCGCCAGACCGCCCTGCTCGAGGAAGTCCGCACCCAGGGCTTTGCCTCCATCGACGAACTCGCGCGCAAGTTCGGCGTGACCTTGCAAACCGTCCGGCGCGACGTAAACCTGCTGGCTGAGAACGGCATGCTGGCCCGGTTTCACGGCGGCGTGCGTATGGAAGGGTCGACAACCGAGAACATTGCCTACCGGCAGCGGCAGGTACTCAATGCGGAAGGCAAGGCGCGCATTGCGCGTGCGGTGGCTGCGGCGGTGCCTGAAGGTTGCTCGCTGATCCTGAACATCGGCACGACGGTGGAAGAGGTGGCGCGCGCGCTGATTCATCACCGCGGGCTGCGCGTGATCACCAACAACCTGCACGTGGCCAATATCCTGGCGGACAACCCGGACTGCGAAGTGATCGTGGCCGGCGGCGTACTAAGGTCGCGCGATCGCGGCATCATCGGCGAGGCCACGGTGGAATTCATCCGCCAGTTCAAGGTGGATATCGGCCTGATCGGCATCTCGGGCATCGAGACCGACGGCACCTTGCGCGATTACGATTTTCGGGAAGTGAAGGTCGCGCGCACGATCATGGAACACTCGCGCGAGATATGGCTGGCTGCGGATGCCAGCAAGTTCAATCGCCGCGCGATGGTGGAACTGGCGCCGTTGACGAGCATCGACCGGTTGTTCACGGACGAGCCGCTACACACGCCGTTCGACACGATGCTGGCGGAAAGCGGAGTGAAATGTGTGGTCGCGGATCAGGAATGAACGCCGCTCGCGCATCCGGCTCCCTTATCCCGCTTGTGGGAGAAGGGTTGGGGGAAAGGGCCGGCCGTTGATCCGGCAACCACGCGGCCTGATGCCGCAGCCCTCTTCCCAGCCCATCTCCCGTGCTCGGGAGATGGGAGAAAACCTTCGGCGAATCGAAGGCTTACTTGAACACCACGGTCTTGTGACCGTTCAGCAGAATACGATGCTCGGCGTGCCACTTGACCGCACGGGCCAGCGCCACGCACTCGACATCGCGGCCCACGGCGGTGAGCTGCTCGGGGTCCATGCTGTGGTCCACGCGCTCGATTTCCTGCTCGATGATCGGGCCTTCGTCCAGATCGGCCGTCACGTAGTGCGCGGTTGCGCCGATCAGCTTCACGCCACGGTCATGCGCCTGGTAGTACGGCTTGGCGCCCTTGAAGCTGGGCAGGAACGAATGGTGGATATTGATCGCACGGCCTTCCAGCTTGCGGCACAGGTCGTCGGACAGCACCTGCATGTAGCGCGCCAGCACCACCAGATCGATGTTCTGATCGCGTACCACCTCAAAGACCCGCGCTTCCTGCACGGACTTCTGCTCGCCCGATGCATTCATCAGCGGCAGGTGGAAGAACGGCACGTCGTACGACGCGGCCAGCTGGTAGAAGTCGCGGTGGTTCGACACGATCGCGGCGATCTCCACGGGCAGGCCACCGGCCTTGGCGCGGAACAGCAGGTCGTTCAGGCAATGGCCGATCTTCGACACCATGATCATCACGCGCGGCTTCACAGCGGCGTCGAACATGTTCCACTGCATGCCGAACTGGTCGCCCACCGGCGTGAACGCTTCACGCAGTTCGGCCAGACCGGGGCCGCCCGTGGCGGTGCTGAAATGCACCCGCATGAAGAAGCGACCGGTGAATGCATCGCCGTACTGGTCGGAATCCACGATATTGCAGCCGTGCTGGAACAGCAGGCCGGAAACAGCGTGCACGATGCCCGGTTGATCCGGGCAGGAAAGCGTCAGGATAAATCCAGTGGAGCTCATCTTGGGCAAATCGGGGTTAGGCAAGGCCTGAGCGTGATGGCGCGGTTTCAGGGCTGGACGTGCGCCCAGCCGCGCCTGCGGAGGGCATCCAGCGTCACCAGCGTGGCATCTACGGTCATGGCGCGGCCCGCCATGATAGCAAGCAATGCCTCCGGGTCGATATGCCGATGCTCAACGACTTCGCCATCGCGGTTGTGCGGCACGAAGTCCGGCGGCAGCGTCAGGTCATATACATACACGCGTTCCCACTGCACGCCTTCGGGAATTTCGCGCAGCACATCGATCACTCCGTGCGCTTCGGCACGGCTGGCCAGCGCGGCCGGAATGCCCGATTCCTCGTCGCATTCCCGCACCAGCGTTTCCAGCGGATCGCTGCCGGCGGGCATGCCGCCGGCCACGAGGTTGTCCCACATGCCAGGGTCCACGGCCTTGGCCGGGCTGCGCCGCGAAATCCAGAACGCCTGCTGCCCCTCGACGATGCCGTTCATGTGCGACGCAAACGTGAGCAGCCCCAGAAAGCGGGCCGCCGCGCGTTCGATCACCGCGTACGGCGTGGCATCGAGTGCCGGCGTCACCGCGAATAGTTCGTTGCGCCAGCCGCGCACGTGGCCGGCATCGGCCAGTTGCCGCGCCAGCGTGGCCAGCGCGGCGTTGCGCGACGCTACCGTGGCGCAGCCGGGCAACAGCGTGACGACGCCCTGCCCGTCCACCGGCCCGATCACATCGCCCATTGCATGGAGGATGCCGGCATGGCGGCGCGGCAGCCAGCCCACCTGCACGCCGTCCACCAGCAGCCGCAGATGCGCGGCGGGATCAAACGGACTGCGCGCGGCAACGCCGTCAATGACTTCGCTAACGATATCGGACATGGGCAATCAAATTCACCGTTACGGATGGACCGCATGACACCCACGCATTCCACGCAAACGCCGCAGTACGTACTGGCCCTGGACCAGGGTACCAGCAGCTCGCGCGCCATCCTGTTCGATCACGCCGGCAATGTGGTAAGGATCGCCCAGCGCGAATTCCGGCAATATTATCCGCATCCCGGCCACGTCGAGCACGACCCTTACGAAATCTGGCAATCGCAACTGGCCGTCGCGCACGAGGTACTGAGCGACGCCAATGTCAGTGGCTCGCAGCTGCGCGCCATCGGCATCACCAACCAGCGCGAAACCACGGTGCTGTGGGACCGCAAGACCGGCGAGCCGGTGGGCCGCGCGCTGGTCTGGCAAGACCGCCGCACCGCGCCGATGTGCGAGCAACTGCAGGCCGCCGGGCACGGCGACGCGTTTCAGAACAAGACCGGCCTGATCATCGACGCCTATTTCTCTGGCACCAAGCTGCGCTGGATGCTCGACAACTACGATGGCGCACGCGAACGCGCCGAGCGCGGCGAGCTGGCGTTCGGCACGGTGGATGCCTGGCTGATCTGGCAACTGACCGATGGCAAACGGCACGTGACCGACGTATCGAACGCCTCGCGCACCCTGCTGTTCAACATCCACGAATTCCGCTGGGACGACGAACTGCTCGGCGTTCTCGATATTCCGCGCAGCCTGCTGCCCGAAGTGGTGCCGTCCAGCGGCGAGGTCGCGCGCACGTCGGCACGCCTGTTCGGCGTGGAAGTGCCCATCGCGGGAATCGCCGGCGACCAGCAGGCCGCCACCTTCGGCCAGGCCTGCCTGCGGCCCGGCATGGCCAAGAACACCTACGGCACCGGCTGCTTCATCCTGATGAATACGGGCGACAAACCCGTGACCTCGCGGAACCGGCTGATCACGACCATCGGCTGGCAGATCGGCCAGAACACCCAGTACTGCCTGGAAGGCGGCGTGTTCATGGGCGGCGCCACGATCCAGTGGCTGCGCGACGGCCTCAAACTGATCCACAGTGCGCCGGAAGTGGAACCACTGGCGCGCCAATGTGAAGACACTGGCGGCGTGGTGCTGGTGCCCGCATTTGCAGGGCTTGGCGCACCGCACTGGGACCCTTTCGCGCGAGGCACGCTGGTCGGGATCACACGCGGGACCGGTGGTCCGCATATCGCCCGCGCGGCGCTGGAGTCAATCGCGCTGCAAAGCGTGGACGTGCTCGACGCCATGCAGAAGGATGCCGGCATCTCGCTGGCCGAACTGCGCGTCGATGGCGGTGCCTCGCGCAGCGACCTGCTGATGCAGATGCAGGCGGACCTGCTCGGCACACCGGTCGTGCGTCCGCGCGTCACGGAAACCACGGCGCTCGGCGCCGCCTACCTGGCGGGGCTGGCCACGGGCTACTGGACCGATCCCGAGGAAATCTCGCGCCAGTGGCAAGTGGAGCACCGCTTCGAGCCAAAGCTGTCGGCCGATGATCGCGCGCATCGTATCGCTCGCTGGCATCGCGCCGTGGACCGCGCGCGCGACTGGGCACGCGAAGACATCACACATTGAATCCGATTGCCTGAAGAACTCATGTCTATCTCCGTACCTCCGGTCCAGCCACCCTCACGGGCCGAACTGCTCGATACGCTGTCGCGCACCGCGCGCTGGGATGTGATTGTCATCGGCGGCGGCGCCACGGGCCTGGGCACGGCGCTCGACGCGGCCGCGCGTGGCTACCGCACCCTGCTGCTCGAAGCCGCCGACTTTGCCAAGGGCACGTCAAGCAAGGCCACCAAGCTCGTGCACGGCGGTGTGCGCTACCTGGCCCAGGGCAATATCAGCCTGGTGCGCGAGGCGCTGCACGAACGCGGCCTGCTCGCCCGCAATGCGCCGCATGTGGTGTGGCCGCTCGGCTTCGTGGTGCCGGCCTACCAGATGTTCGACCAGCCGTTCTACGGCATCGGCCTGAAGCTCTACGACATGCTCGCCGGCGGGCTGAACCTGTCGGGCAGCCGCTGGCTCAACCACCGCGAAACACTGGAAGCCGCGCCCACGCTGGCCGAGCATGTCGGGGGGCGTCCGCTGCGAGGCGGCAACCTCTATTTCGACGGCCAGTTCGACGATGCGCGACTGGCGATGGCCCTGATGCGCACGCTGTTCGACGTGGGCGGCACGGCGATCAACTACATGCGCGTGACGGGCCTGACGCAGCGCAACGGCGTCATCACCGGCCTCACGGCCGAGGATGCGCTCGGCACGGGCACCTTCCAGTTGTGCGCCGACTGCGTGATCAACGCCACCGGAGTGTGGGTCGATGCCGTGCGGCAGATGGAGGATGGCCAGGCCCGCACGATGGTGGCGCCCAGCCAGGGCGTGCACCTGACTCTTCCGCGCAGCTTCCTGCCCGGCGACCGCGCCATCCTGATCCCGAAAACCGACGACGGGCGCGTGCTGTTTCTGGTGCCCTGGAACGGCCATGTCATCGTTGGCACCACGGACACCCCGCGCAAGGACCTGCCGCTGGAGCCACGCGCCACAGGCGACGACGTCGACTTCATCCTGGAAACGGCGGCGCGCTACCTGGCCCGCGATCCGTCGCGAGCAGATGTCACCAGCGTCTGGGCAGGATTGCGTCCGCTGGTAAAGGCCACCGGGGAGGCGTCAACGGCCTCGCTGTCGCGCGAGCACACCATCCTGGTGTCGAAGGCGGGCCTGATCACCGTCACCGGCGGCAAGTGGACCACGTACCGGAAAATGGCGGAGGACGTGATCGAAACCGCGATCCAGCGCCAGATGCTGCGTGCCGCACCGTGCCGCACCGCCGAGCTGCCGCTGCACGGCGCCATCGGCATGCCGACGGACCTGCCGCCGGCCAATTCGGGATCGCCCGACCGCTATTACGGCGCGGACCTGCCCCTGGTGCGTGCGCTGCCAGGGGCCGACACCATGATCGTGCCGGCGTCGGGCCTGACCGAGGCGCATGTCCGCTTCGCGGCCCGGCACGAACTGGCCCGCCGCGTGGAAGACGTGCTGGGAAGGCGCAACCGCGCGCTGTTCCTCGACGCCCGGGCCGCGCTGGCCGGCGCCCCGCGCGTGGCGCAGATCCTGGCCGAGGAACTGGGCCAGGATGCCGCCTGGCAGGCGCGCGAACTGGAGGACTTTGGCGCGCTGGCCCGTGGATATATGCTCGATTAGGACAGACAGGCTCCCGTGGCGCGAGACTTCGGCGATAATGCCGGCTATCGCATCAGGGAGAACACCACATGGACGAGATTGACGATCTGTCCGATCTGCCGATGCCCCGGTTCATCTGGGGCTTCGCCATTACCGCCAGCAAGGGCGGCGAAGTCACGCACGACGAATTCGAGTACCTGACCCACACACGCAGCCCGCGCTTCACCTGCCGGGTCGTGGAACTCGAAGACATGCCCGCCGACAGCGAGGAGTCCGGCATCGACGGACGCATCGTCCACTACGACGAACCGGACCGTCTGTTCTACATCACCGATGCTGGCATGGCGCTGGTGAACTTCCAGATGTTCGACAAGCTGCCCGAAAAGGGCAAGCTCAAGAACGTCTGCGACGAAGCCATTGCCAACTGGATGTTGCGGCGCGAATTCCTCGACGACGAGGAAGACGAAGGCTGAAAAAAAACGCACCCTCGGGTGCGTTTTTTCTTTCTGCGGCTTCGGCTTTGGCTTGGGCCGAAGCACCAAACCTTTACCGATCCTTAACTTCGATCAGTCCGGACGCGACGCGCTCGATCTCGCAGTAGACCGGCATGGCGTCTAGCGGACCAGTGCAGCCTACGCCCGACGCCTGGTCGGCACTCGCGCCTGGCGGCAGGAATACGAAGGCCATGCCGGGCTGAAAGCCGGGATGACGCCGCAGGCTGTCGTTAAGGATGTCGAGATACTGCGAGCGCGAGAACACCTGCTTGGGCATGTCGGGACTCCGGATAGTCGGCTGTGCCCGGAAATCCTAGCATGGCCTCACGCCCGCACGGCACCGCGTCGTGAGACCGCGCCGCCTGATACGTGCCTCAGCACTCGCCCTTCTTTGCGTGTCCCGGCGGGCAGTGGTAGCCCTTGGGGCCCTTTCCATGATGGTCGTCATGGTCATAGTGGCCTTGATAGCGGTCGTAGTCCGGACCGCGATTCCAGCGCTCGGGCGTCATCACCCAGCCATTGCTGCCCTGCACCCAGCGCGGCGCCTCGTAGACGTAGCCCGGACGCCCGGTCACCCAGTGACCCTTCTTCCAGGCGTGCTTGCGATAGTGGTCATCCCACGACCAGTAGCCCGGTGCCCAGACATACCCGGCACGCGGCGCCGGCACGACCTCGTAGATGGGCGCCGGAGGCGGCGTGCCAATACCGATGCTGATATTGACCTGTGCCATCGCGGCGGGCGCGAAAGCCGCCGCGGACCAGAGCAGTGCGGCACCGGCAGCGGCGCGCAGGAAGGCTTGACGATTCAAGGTTGACCCCTTTCTCTTGTTGGATGGAATACGTCGACTAACGGGCAGCAGTGTACCCACCGGCCAAGCGGTGTGATGTAAGAAAGGGTATCGGAGCGTTACGGCCGGGCCGGTGGTCAGCGGTCAGTGGTCAGTGGTCAGTGGTCAGTGGTCAGTGGTCAGCCGCCATCGCTTTCAGTTCGGCGTCGCCGGCCACGCGCGCGGCGTCGGCGGTGGTGAAGGTGTCATCGGACACCATCGTGCGGCGGATCTGCTGCGCACTGAAATCCACCAGTGAGATGACCCATACATAGCGCCCGGCCTGGGGCGCGGTTTGCACAAAAGCCTTCAATTGCGGCCTGGATTCACTCGTCATGATGCTTCTCCGGTCAATATGACAACAAAGAGGACAAACAGGACAGACACGGGACAGCCTGGACAAGGCGCTGGCAGGTACGCACTGCCAAAAACTCTAGCACATCCGTCCGGCGCCCTCCCGCCGGCCTAGGGCATTTGGCCCGGATGCGGGCGCAGGCGTTTGTGACTACAGTTTTTTCAAATCCTGCCGACACTTTCATGGAGTCATTCACCCGCCATTTTCGCCGGCCCGACCTTTCCTTCGCCCGCTGCCCAATTGCCGCGCCTCGCGTCCCGCCCCTCTTCCCTCCTCCCTGCCATTCGCCGCCGTGCGCGCCTGGCGCTGCTGGTGCTGCTGGCTGCCGTGCTGCCTCCGGTGCCCGCGTGGGCGACCCCGGCCCCCTCCGCGCCCGTGCCTGCGTCCGCACCCGCCGTTGCCCCGGCATCGCGGCCCGATGCCGTCGCGCGCGTGGTGTTGAGCCTGCTCAGCTATGCGCGCTGGCCCAGCGAACGCGAAACGCTGCGTTTGTGCGTGGACAGTTCCGCCCGCTATGCCGGCAAGCTGATGGAAGGTGGCACGTTATCCACCGGGCGGCTCGTTGAAGCCCGCAGGGTCGACACCCTGTCAGAGGGGCTGGTGCCCGAGTGCGACGCCCTGTACCTCGGCACGATCAACGAGGCCCGCCGCCGCACGCTGACCACGTATTTCGTGGGCAAGCCGGTGCTGGTGATGGCGGAAGAGGATTTCGAGTGTGAGGGCGGCAGCATGTTCTGCCTGAATATCCGCGAGCACCAGGTGTCGTTCCGCATCAACCTCGATGCCATCGCACGCAGCGGCGTCCACATTCACCCCGGTGTGCTGCAACTGGGACGCCGCAAGGCGCCGGCGCCATGAACCTGCCCCGCCGCCGCGCCGCCCCTTCCTCCGCACAGCCCACCCGGCCCACGCTATATAGTGCGCTGCGCCGCATCCATCTGGGCGTAGCGCTGATCGCGGTGCTCACGGTAGGCATTTCGCTGACATTCCTGGGCCTGACCGCGCTGCGGGCCTACGCCGACCACAACCTGCGCCTGGTGGCGCGCTCCATTGCCTATACGGTCGAGGCGCCGGTCGTGTTCCGGGACGACGCCGCCACCGCCGACACCCTGGCGGCCATCGCCAGTGCCGAGGACGTGACCGCCGTCACCGTGTTCGACCGCGAGCATCAACTGCTGGCGTCGTGGCAGCGGCGTAGCCAGGGCCGCTTTCCGGCCCTGCGCGCGCTGGCTGGCGAACTGCTGACCTCGGGGCCGGTGGAGCAGCCGGTCATCCACGAGTCGCAGCAGGTGGGCAGCGTGCGTGTGTCCGGCGACCCCATCACCCTGCTGCACTTCCTGTTGAAAGGGGCCCTGGGACTGGTGGCCTGCCTGTTGCTGACGGCGGTGGGGGCGCACTACATGTCCAGCCGGATGCTGGCCAATATCGTCGATCCGCTGCGCAACCTGATGCGCGTGGCCCACGCGGTGCGCTCCGAGCGCGCCTTCGGCCAGCGCATGCCGCCAGCCAGGATCGAGGAACTCAACGACCTGTCCGAAGACTTCAATGTGCTGCTGGATGAACTGGAGGCATGGCAAAAGCAGCTACAGCACGAGAACCGTTCGCTGGCGCACCGCGCCACGCATGACAGCCTGACAGGATTGCTGAACCGTGCCGCGTTCACCGAAGCGCTCGACATTGCCGTGCGCTCGGCAGCGACCAGCAACTGCCATGCCGCCGTGCTCTATCTCGACAGTGACGACTTCAAAGGTATCAACGACCGCCACGGACACGCGGCTGGGGACGCCGTGCTGATCGGCATCGCCCAGCGCATCCGGGAGCGCCTGCGCGAAGCCGATTGCGTGGCGCGCCTGGGCGGTGACGAATTTGCCGTGCTGATCGCCGGGCTGCGCCGCCCCGAAGACGCGGTACATATCGCCGAAGACATTCTCGATGCGATGACCGAACCGATGGCCCTGCCCGACGGCACCGCCATCATGGCCCCGCTCAGCATCGGCCTGGCGGTATATCCCATCCACGCCAGAAATGGCACCGCCCTGCTGCACGCCGCGGACGCCGCGATGTATGGCGCCAAGCGCCAATCCGGCGCCACCTGGCGCAGCGCCGAGACCGCCCCGCCCGAACCCCACGCCTGACCGTCACCATGCCGAGGGTCGACACCGTCCGCCGCCTGCGCCTGCGCCACGCTGGCAAGGTGTTGAGTACGGTACTGGTGGCCTGGCTGATCGCGGCACTGGCCGGTTGCGCCACGGCACCCCAAGGCCGGCTCACCCCGGCCCAGATCACCGTACTCAAGAGCCAGGGCTTTGCGCTGACCGACAACGGCTGGGAACTGGGGTTGCCGGACAAGGTGCTGTTCGGCTTTGACGACGATACGATCGCGCCTGAGCGCCAGGCCTCGCTGACGCGCATGGGGCGCGTGCTCGTCGAAGCGGGCATCGAATCGCTGCGCATCGACGGCCACACTGACAACGCGGGTCCTATCGAGTACAACCGGCTGCTGTCGCTGCGCCGGGCCGAGGCCGTGGCTCGCGTGCTGGCCAGTTGCGGCTTTCCACCCGACCACCTGGAAGTGCGCGGGCTGGGAAAAACCCGACCGGTGGCTGACAATCGCACCGCCGCCGGCCGCGCCGAAAACCGGCGCGTCTCCATCATCGTCTCGGTCGATTAGCCCTGGCTGCCCGATACCGAAGAAACCCTCTAATTTCTGGCATACGCGGGTAGCGAACAGCGCCGGATATGACGCGGACGGCAGCCGCGCTCCGGAAGTGGGGTTGACGCCGTTGCAATTCCTGCACAAAGACCGGGCAAACCCTGCCCGTCGGCGGTAGGGATCGGGCTTACACTCGCGGGGGCGTGTGGTTGGACGGCTTTCGAGGGAGACTGCCGGGCGCACGCAACGAATTCCCAAAAATAAAGAGAAAGTCAGAAAGCATGCGTACCCAGGCGCTTGAGCAGGCGATCGATGCCGTGGTCGCGGTCAACGCACGCAACCAGGTCACCCTGTTCAACGGCGCCGCCGAAGCGCTGTGGGGAGTCCGACGATCGGCAGTGCTTGGGCAATGCGCCAGCACGCTGTCGCTCGGCGCGCTGAACACGCCAGGTGCCGGCAGCAAGGCCGAGGCCGCCCGCGCGATCGCCATCGCGCGATCCGACGGCACGGTGCGCAATGTCTGGCTCCATGCCACCGCCTTTTCGCCGCTCGATGGCGACACCGGCTCGGCCATGCAGTTTGCCGCCTTCCTGTGCGACCACCCGGATGGGCGTGGCGAAGCGCTAAGCCCGGCAGGGTTGCACATGTTGTCACTCTGCCTGGATCACGCCGAAAACCCGGTCATGATCACCGATGGCCGCGGCATCATCTGCCACGTGAACGGCGGCTTTGCCCGCCTGGTCGGCTACGCCAGGCATCAGGCGGTAGGCCGCCCGTGGCACGAATTGCTGAAGCCGCTCAATGCCCGCGCCGATGTGATCGACGCCCTGCTGGCGCCGCTGGCACAGGGCAAGCCCCTGCAGCATGAAACGCTGGTTGCCGACAAGGCGGGCCAGCCGCGCTGGCTGTCCATTGCCGTCAGTCCGATCATGACGACGGCGCCATCGGCCGGTGTGGTCAATACGGTGAGTGTGCTGACCGACATCACCGCCACCAAGGTGCGCGAGTCGATCCAGCACCGCACGCTCGAAGCGCTGGCGCGCGACCTGCCGACCAGCAAGATCATGGCCGACCTGTGCCGCAGCGTGGAACGCATGGCGCCCGGCGCCATTGCCTCCGTGATGCGCGTGGCCGACGGCCGCCTCAGGCATGTGGCGATGCCATCGGCCGCCCCAGGCGCCGTGGCCATCTTCGACGACATGCCGATCGGCCTGCAATCGGGTTCCTGTGGCGCTGCCGCCTTCCTGGGCAAGCCGGTGGCGGTCGGAGACATTTCCCGCGACCCCCGCTGGGAACCGCTGCGCGACGTGGCGCTGGCCGCCGGCCTGGCCGCCAGTTGGTCCACGCCGGTACGTGCCGCCAATGGCCGCGTGCTGGGAACGTTCGGCCTGTGCTTCACCGAACCCCGGCTGCCCGATGCGTTTCACGAAAACATCGTGGCCGTGGCGGCCGACCTCTGCGCGCTGGCGCTGACGCGCGACCAGACGCAGGAGCGCATTCATCGCCTGGCCTACTACGATGCACTGACCGGCCTGCCGAACCGGCAGTTGCTGCTGGCACGCGCCGACGATGCCGTGGCCCGCGCCAACGCCGATGGCGGGCCCCTGGCACTGCTGTTCATCGATCTCAACGATTTCAAGCGCGTCAACGACGTGCAGGGACATGGCGCGGGAGACCGCTTCCTGATTGAAGTGGCCACCCGTCTGCAGCACGTGGCGCAAGCCCGCCACGGGGACGCCACGGTGGGCCGCCTGTCCGGCGACGAATTCGCCGTGCTGCTGCCCGGCCACGCGCGCGATGCCGCCATCGCCGCCGCGCAAGACTTGTTGCAGGCGCTGACCGAACCGGTCAACGTCGCGCGCGGATTCAGTCTGTCGCCATCGGCCAGCATCGGCATCAGCCTGCTGAGCGAGCAGGCGCGCGACCGCGAGACCCTGTTGCACCACGCCGATCTGGCCGTCTACCAGGCCAAGCGCCAGCGGGTGGGCGAGCGCAGCAATCAGGTGTGCCTCTACGACTCCGCCCTGGCGCGCCGCCTTGGCGACCGCCGCACGCTCGAAGGCGAACTGCGCGAAGCCATCGCCGAGGGCAAGCTGCGCATGCACTACCAGCCACAGATCCACCTTGCCAGCGGCAATCTCTGGGCCGTGGAAGCGCTGGCGCGCTGGCCGCATCCGCGCCGCGGCGATGTGTCGCCGTCCGTATTCGTGCCGCTGGCCGAAGAATCGGGCCTGATCATCGCGCTGGGTTACTGGGCCGTGCGCGAAGCCTGCGCGCAACAGGCGCTATGGCGCAAGGCGGGCGCCGCCGTTCCGGCCATTTCGGTCAATCTGTCGCCGATCTGCATCCGCGACCCCGGGCTGCCCGACGTCGTGGCCCAGGCCCTGCACGCGCACGGGCTGCCGCCCGGCAGTCTGACCATCGAGATCACCGAAGGGGTCTTCCTGGAACACACGGCCGATGCGGAAACCACGATTGGCGCGCTGCGCAAGCTCGGCGTGCGCCTGTCGATCGACGACTTCGGAACGGGATTCTCAAGCCTGAGCCAACTCACGCGCCTGCCGGTGGAGGAAATCAAACTCGATCGGAGTTTTCTGCTGGATCTGGAAACCAGCGAGGCAACGCGCACGCTAGTGGAGGCCGTGATCCGCATCGGCCGCGCGCGCAATCTCAATGTGGTGGCCGAGGGGGTGACCAGCGCGTACCAGCGCCAGTTCCTGCAGGACCAGGGGTGCCACGTGGGGCAGGGATTCCTGTTTGCCCAGCCGTTGCCGGCCAAGGCCATTGAAGGCTGGCAACCTCAACCTGTCTGGCCGGGGTTGCCGTCCTGAGCCGCTGCCGGCGCGGCCATCAGTCGCCGAACGGGTTCGGCGCCTTGCTCATGGGATCGTCGACGAGATCGAATTCGTCGCGCACTTCGTCCACCACCGCGCGGATGGCGGCCTCGTAGCCACGCGCGTTGCCAAAGCGAGCCATGTCCCAGTTGCGGCCGCGTGCGTCCCGCTCATGAGGCATCGGGTCAGGCACCCGAACCCTTGCACCGTCGTCCGCGATCTCGTCGATGTTCTGAATCCGCCGGCTGACCTCTTCCTTGATCACACGCCGGCTGCGCTCGCGCTTGGACATGAGCAGCCTCCTATCGGTGGATTACCGCAGCGGCCATCCTAGCATGCGCTCAAGGCACCCGAGCGGTGTGATTACAGCGCCGCCTTGGCTGCCTGGTATGCCGCGTAGAGCCGCTGGAACACCGGCCCCGGCTTGCCGTTGCCTACCGCTTTGCCGTCGATCGTCACCACCGGCAGCAGCTCCTTGCTGGCCGACGAAATCAGTACTTCGTCGGCACCGAACACTTCGTCCCGGGTGATGCGGCGTGCCTCGAACGAGATTTCCATCGCGGCGCACAGCTCTTCCATCAGCCCGTAGCGGATGCCTTCGAGGATCAGGTTGTCCTTGGGCGGCGCAGCCACGCGCCCCTGCTTGACCACCCACACGTTCGATGCCGACGCTTCGGTCAGAAAGCCGTCGCGGAACTGGATGGCCTCGGTGACGCCGGCTTCCGCCGCCACCTGCGCCGCCAGCACGTTGCCCAGCAGCGACGTGGACTTGATCTGGCAATTGAGCCAGCGGCGGTCTTCCATCGTCACGCAGGCCACGCCCTGCTCCACGGACGCCGCGGGCGGCAGCGCCATCGGATTGGTCATGATCAGCACCGTCGGCGTGACTTCCTTCGGGAATGCGTGCGCACGCTTGGCCACGCCGCGCGTGACCTGCATGTAGACCATCTGGTCAGCCATGCCATTGGCCTTGACCACGCGATCGATCTGCGCCAGCCATTCCGTTTCGGTATGAGGATTGGGAATGCCGATGGCCGCCAGGCTGCGCGCCAGGCGGGCCAGGTGCTGCGCGCCGCGGAACGGCTTGCCGTTGTAGAGCGGAATCACCTCGTAGATGCCGTCGCCAAAGATAAACCCGCGATCGAGAACGGGAATGCGGGCTTCGGACAACGGGAGCAGTTCCCCGTTCAGCAGGACGACGGCTTCGGACATGACGGATTTCTCAAAAGGAAAGCTGAAAGCGATGGCCGATATTCTTTCACATGGCTCCGACTGCCTTTATGCAAATTCAGCATGTCCTACACGGCTAACCCTACCTCCGCGCCGGATGCAATTGAAAGTTTTTGGAGACCATCGCCGTTTGAATTGAATCTTTCTTAAATCACCCCGATCCGCCCGGAAAGCCTTGCTGCTGGCCGAAAGTGGCGTGCTATATTCGTCACGCACTTTTCCCTAGCGCAGTGTCCTATTGCGCGACATTCTCAGGGCATCCCGATATGACGGAATTCGTGTCAGGTCTGATACGTGGCTGCATGCGGATGGCTGTGATGGTGATAGCCGTCCTGCCGGCCCTGCTTTCACAGGAAGCTGTAGCCCAGGCCGTCCAGGTTGCCGTGCCGGCAGCCGCATCGGACGCAGCGGCACCGCCGCCGGGACGGGCACAATCGCTGACCTTTGCCCAGATGGGCGCCAATTACACGATCCCGCTGCGCGGCGTCGACCCGGACCGCACAGTCAACGTCGGCGTGCGGCTCGACGAAGTGGTGACGGCCGCGAAGCTCAAGCTCGTCTTCACGTACTCGCCTTCGCTGATCTATCCGCTTTCTCACCTGAAGATCCGGCTCAACGACGAAGTGGTGGCCACGCTGCCCCTGGACAAGGAGCACGCCGGTCAGCAGGTCTCGCGCGAGATCGATCTCGATCCGCGCTTCTTTACCGACTTCAATCGCATCAACGTGCAGATGATCGCGCACTACACGCTCGATCATTGCGAAGACCCCTATCACTCCAGCCTGTGGACCGACATCAGCCCTACCAGCACGCTGACGCTGACCAAGTCCACCGTCACGCTGCCCGATAACCTGGCGCTACTGCCGGCCCCGTTCTTCGACCGCCGCGACAATCGCCGCGTGACCGTGCCCTTCGTTCTGCCCGCCAACGCCGATCCGGTCACGTTGCGCGCCGCCGGCGTGGTGGCATCGTGGCTGGGCGCGCTGGCCAGCTACCGCGAGCTGCGCTTTCCGGTCACGCGCACCGCGCCCGCCGATGCGCATGCGATTGCGCTGGTGTTGCCCGGTGCACAGCCCGATGGTGTGCGCCTGGAGAAAATCGACGGCCCGACGGTCAGCGTGATGCCCAACCCCGCGAATCCGGCGCGCAAGCTGCTGGTGCTGGCCGGCCGCACCCCGCAGGAACTCGAAGTCGCCGCCAACGCGGTGGTGCTAGGCAAGGCCGGCATGGCCGGGGCCAGCACCACGGTGAAAGAGGTGGACCTTGGCAAGCCACGGCGCCCCTATGACGCGCCGGCGTGGGCGCCCGTGGACCGTCCGGTCATGTTCAAGGAACTGGTGACCGACCCGCAGCAGCTGCAGGTATCGGGCGCCAGCCCCGACGCCATTCGCGTGAACCTGAGAGTTCCCGCCGATCTGTTCGGCTGGAACGACCGCGCCGTGCCGATGAGCATGAAGTACCGCTACACGGCCCCGTCCACGTACAACGATTCGGTGCTGAGCATCGACGTGAACGACCAGCTCGTGCGCTCGTACCGGCTCAAGCCGCTGACCGTGCAGACCGACGAGAACCTGGTCAGTGTGCCGCTGCTGTCCGGCGGCAGCGCCAGCGTCAGCAACGAGGTACTGATTCCGGCATTCCGCGTCGGTAGCAATAACCAGATGCAGTTCCGCTTCCACATCGATTCGCAGAAGACCGGGCTGTGCTCGTCCACCGCCGCGAATGTGGCACGCGCCGCCGTGGACCCCGACTCGTCGATCGACTTCAGCGGTTTCCTGCATTACGCCGCGCTGCCGAACCTGGCGTACTTTGCCAACAGCGGCTACCCGTTCACGCGCATGGCCGACCTCGCGGATACCGCGGTCGTGATTCCAGACGCACCGACCACGATCGACCAGGAAGCGGTGCTGACCGTGCTGGGCCATATGGGCAAGTGGACCGGCCTGCCGTCGTTGCGCGTGAGCGTGACGCCGTCCCGGGCAATCGACTCCGTCAAGAATCATGACCTCGTCATCATCGGCACCGGCAGCGCCGCGCAGATCCTGCAGAAATGGGGCAAGTCGCTGCCGTTGCTGATCGAGCGCGGCAAGACTGAGATCGCGCTGCGCGACCAGCGCTCGCACGCCTGGTCCAACTGGCTCAGCGGTGCGGAGAGCGAGAACATTTCACCGGCGGGCCGCGCGATACTGGTCGCCGACGGACCGCTGGCCGCGCTGATCGGCTTCGAGTCGCCCTATGCGGAACGCCGCAGCGTGGTGGCGCTGACCGCCTCCAGCGACGATCGCGTGCGCGATGTGCTCGACGTGCTCGAAGATCCGGGCAAGGTCGCGCAGATTCGCGGCGACCTCACGGTGATCCGCCAGCGCGACCTCGAAGGTCTGCGCTTGGGCGAGACCTATTACGTGGGCAACCTGCCCTGGTACGCGCGACTCTGGATGCAGATGTCCGCCCACCCGGCGCTGCTTGCAATCGCCGGCATTCTGGCCGGGCTGCTGGTGGCGTTGACACTGTTCTGGGCGCTGGGCCGACTGGCGGCACGCCGCAGCGGAGGCTGACATGCGGCGGGCACGAGCCTGGCTGCTGCGCGTGTCGATACACTGCGCCGTCGCATGCGCGATGGGCGGCGTCACGCTGTCGGCCGTGGCTGCCGCCTGCCCGTGGCCCGATTGGGACGCCTTCCGGCGCACCGCGATCAGCCAGGACGGCCGCGTGATCGATGCCAGCACCGACCAGCTGGTTACGGTTTCCGAAGGCCAGTCCTATGCGCTGTTTTTCGCGCTGGCCGCCAATGACCGCGCCACCTTCGACAAACTGCTGACCTGGACCGAGAACAACCTGGCGCAGGGCGACCTGACATCGCACCTGCCCGCGTGGATCTGGGGCAAACGTACGGAAGGCGAGCACGCCGGCACCTGGGGCGTGATCGACGCGAACCCGGCTTCCGATGCCGACCTCTGGATTGCCTACGCACTGCTGGAGGCCGGCCGGCTGTGGAAAGAACGGCGCTATACGGCGCTCGGCACTCTGGTCGCGCGCCGCGCCCTGCGCGAGGAAACAGCCGCCCTGCCCGGCCTGGGCCGCACGTTACTGCCCGGCCCGGTCGGTTTTCATCCCGCACCCGATACCTGGCGCCTGAATCCAAGCTATGTGCCGCTACCGGTAATGCGCCGGCTGGCGGCGGTGCTCGGTGCGGAGGATAGCGGCTGGAAAACACTGGTCGACACCTCGGCGCGATTGATCGTCGATACCGCACCGAAAGGCTTTTCGCCGGACTGGGTCCTGTACCGGAAGGGCCGCGGCTTTCATCCGGACACCCAGACGCAGGCCGGCGGTTCGTACAACGCCATCCGCGTGTACCTGTGGGCCGGCATGACGGCGCCGCGCGATCCGCTGCGAACCTCCGTACTGCAGACCTTCCGGCCGATGGCCGACTACGTGGTGGCCAAGGGCTATCCACCCGAACGTGTCGATACGCAGGCGGGCAGCTTCGGCCCGAACGCCGGCAATGGTGGCTTTTCCGCTGCCGTGGCCCCGTATCTGGCGGCGCTGGGACTGACCGATGCGGCGCGTGCGCAGGCCCAGCGCGCGCGCGAACTCGCCACGCAGACGCCCCCCGGCTACTACAGCCAAGTGCTGTCGCTGTTCGGCCTCGGTCATCTCGACGGACACTTCCGCTTTGAAGCGGACGGCACGTTGGTGCCGGCCTGGGAATCCACATGCCCCGCAACGCGCTAGCCCCCACGCTGGCACTGTTGCTGGCCAGTTCCGCCATGCCTGCCTTCGCCGCGGACCCCGCCCCTTCCTCGCGCGCCACGCCCTCCGCCCAGATGGCGCAACTGCTGGCGTCCGCCCGGATGTGGGAAGCGAAAAATCGCGCCGATATGGCACGCGGCATTCTGGACAAGGCATTGCTGATCGATCCGAACCAGCCGGAAGCGCTGAAGCTGCTTGGCCTGATCGAAATCCGCTCGAACCGGCCGGCGGAAGCGGAAAAGCTGTTGAAGAAGCTGCAGGCCGTAGCCCCCGGCAGTGCCGCCACGCTCGAACTCGACGATGCTTACCGCATCGCCACGCGCGACAAGCGCGAGATGGCCAACATCCGCCTGCTGTCACGCAGCGGCAAGGACGAGGAAGCCGCGCAGCGGTTGCAGAAGCTGTTCCCGCGCGGCGCGCCGGGCGGCAGTCTGTCACGCGACTACTATCGCATCCTGTCCGGAACGCCCGATGGCCGCACGCGTGCCATCAGCGAACTGCGCCAGCGTATCCGCGCGAATCCCAATGACATGCAGCTCAAGCTGGCGCTTGGCGACCTGCTGACCGACCGGGCAGGCACTCGCCAGGAAGGGATCGCCCTGCTCTACGAAATCACGCAGCGGCCCGATGGCGACCGCGCCACTGCGCTCGACATCTGGCGGCGCACGCTGTATCGCGTCAACGATGATCCCGCCTACTACGTCTGGTTCGAGCGCTATCTGAAGGAAGTGCCCGATGACAAGACCGCGCAAGCGGCCGTCGCCGACCTGGGTAGCAAGGTGGCGGCACAAAAGAAACTGGAGGCCGATCCCGCTTACCAGGCTCGTCAGCGCGGACTTGCTCAACTGGAGCGCGGCCAGCTCAAGGACGCCGATATCGCATTGCAGAAGGCGTACCAGAAGCGCCGCGACGATGCGGAAGTGGTGGGCGGCCTGGGACTGGTGCGGCTGCGCGAAGGCCGGCACGACGAGGCGCGCGAACTGTTCACGCGCGCCAACCAGCTCGACCCGAGCAACAAATGGCGCGGCCTGATTGGCACCGCCACGTTCTGGGGCACCGTCGCCAAGGCCCGGGAAGCCAACCGCCAGGGAAAGCCGGCCGATGCCGAGCGCCTGGCACGGCAGGCGCTGACGCAGCAGCCCGGCAACGAAGATGCGCAGCATATCCTTGCCGAAGCGCTGATCGCGCAGAACCGGAACCAGGAAGCCGAAACACTGCTGCGGCAGATGCTGGCGCGGCCCAAGCCGGACATCGGCGCGCTGCGCATGCTCGTGGAAGTCCTGCAGAAGGAAGGCCGCGATGCCGAGGTGGAGCCGCTGATTGCAAGCCAGGCATCGCGCATGACTGGCTCCGCGGCCGAACTGCGCGCGATGCGTGCAGATCTGCTGTCGGTGCGTGCGGAGCAGTTGCTGGCCCAGCGGAAACGCAGCCCGGCCATCCGCGATCTAGAAGATGCCATCCGCCTGCGGCCAGACGACCCGTGGACGCGCTTCACGCTGGCACGCATCTATCGTGACCTGAATCTCCCCGCACTGGGCCGCAGCGTGATGGACGACGGTATGCGCGCGGCACCCAGCAACGACATGCGTTACGCCAGCGCGCTTTATCTGAATAGCGTGGACGATATCGACGCCGCTGCCACGATGCTGTCCGCCGTGCCGCAGGCCGAGCGCTCGGACAGCATGCAGGGACTGGCCCGCAATCTGGCCGCGCAAAAGCTGTTGCGCGATGCAAGGCTGCGTGTGGCGGAGGGGCGCGACGACGAAGCACGACGTCTGCTCGACCAGGCTGCCGTGGAAGCGCGCGACGATCCGCACATGCTGGCATCGATCGGCCGCGAATGGATCGCGCTGGGCGAGACCGACAAGGGCCTGCGCCTCGTCAGCGACTGGCTGGCCGCGCATCCGGAAGACGCTCACACCGATATCCGCCTGCGCTATGGCGAACTGCTGGCCGCCGCCGACCGCGACGACGAACTGCGCCAATGGATCGCCGACTCGACCGCCCTGCCCGGCCTCACACCCGAGCAACGCGCCGACTTCGCGGACCAGTCGTTGCGGCTGGCTCTGCGCGAAACGGACCGCCAGATCGAAGCAGGCGATCTCAAGCGCGCGCAGCAGGTGCTCTATGCGGTGCCGCCCGAACTGCAGACCGACCGGCGTTGGCTGCTGGAACTGGCCGACCTGCGACAGGCGGGCGGTGACTACAAGGGGGCGGCCGATGCCGCGCGCCAGGTGTTGGCCAAGCAACCGCATGATGCCGGTGCGCAGCTCACTCTGGCACGCCAATACGAACTGATGGGGCAAACCGGCCAGGCGCTCGACATCGTCCGCACGGTGCTGGCGGAAACACCGGAGGACGACATCGATACGCGGCTTTCCATCGCCCGTCGCTTCACCGCGATGCGGCACGAGGACGAAGCGGCGGAAGTCGTCGATGCGCTCGATGCCCGCTTTCCTGACCGTGCGGACATCACCGTGCAGCGCGGACGTATCGCGCAGTCGCGTGGCGACTTCAACGAGGCCGCGGATATCTATCGCTCCGCGCTACCGCTGGAGCAACGCGAAAGCGTGCTGCCCGGCCCCACCGGCACGCCCGCACAACGCGCGCTGGCCGGGCTCGAAGCGCGACGCCAGGGCGAGGTGGCCACGGCGGTCATGCAATCGAACAAGTCCGGAGACGATGGTATTTCGCGGCTGCATGCCACCGAGATTCCGCTCTACGTGCGCATCCCGCATGGCTACACGGGTCACGCGTTCTTCCACGCCGACACCGTCTTGCTGGACGCCGGCACGTTGCATGGCGGCGACCCGATCCGCAACCTGGCATTCGGCAAGATTCCCGCGCTCGGCAATGCCGGACTCGGCAACATCGGCCAGACCGACAAGGGCGTGGCACTGGCCGCGGGCTACGAATACGACGGGGCCTATAACAGCTGGCGCGCCGATATCGGCACCACGCCGCTGGGCTTTCTTGAAACCACGGTGGTGGGCGGCTTCCGCTATCGCGCGGATCTGGGCGTGCAGTCCGTGTCAGTGGACATCTCCCGCCGCGCGCAAACCAGCTCGCTGATCTCGTACGCGGGCGCGCGTGATCCGGTCACGGGCGAGCACTGGGGCGGCATCGTGCGCAATGGCGTACACCTGCGCTACGCGCGCGACGTGGGGCGTCTGGGCCTGTTTGCCGATGTCGGCGCGGGCCTCTACACTGGTGAGAACGTCAAGACCAACCGCGAAGTCACGCTTCGCACCGGGTTCGACGTGCCGGTCTACACGCAGCGCGACCAGCGCGTGACGAGTGGCCTGGTGTTGAACTGGTGGCACTACTCGGACAACCAGCGCTTCTACACATTCGGGCACGGCGGCTACTACAGTCCGCAGCGTTACGTCTCCGTCGGTGTTCCGCTGGACTGGACCGGCCGCTACGCGAAGTGGTCGTGGCGCCTGCTCGGTTCGGCGGGCTGGTCATGGACCTATGAAGATGCCGCGCCGTTTTTCCCCACGCGTCCCGACCTGCAGGCGCAGAGCGGCAACGCCACCTACGGCGGCGGATCGGGCGGTGGATTCAGCTATACGATCGGCGCAACCGTCGAATATACGTTCGCGCCGCACTGGGTAGTGGGCGCCGGATTCTCGATCGACCGTTCGCGCGACTATGCGCCGAATCGCGCTATGGCCTGGCTCCGCTACCTGTTCGACAAGCGACAGCTACCGGTGCCATTCCCGCCAACGCCGGTGCGGCCTTATTCGGCCTATTGAGCGGCACCATGAGCCAGGAACCGCGATGAACGACGCCGTCCGCATCCCCGCCACGCCACGCGCCGCGCCACTGATGGCCCGGCTGCAGGCCCGCGCCATGCTGGCGATCGAGGGCCTGGCGCCAGCGTTGGCCACGCTGGCACCCGGCCGCGCCCATGTGGTCTATGCCCGGCCGTCCCCGGCACGCGACGCGCTGTTCTGGCAAACCGCGGCGTCCGCACTGCGCGGCCCCGCCTGTGTGCTGTCCACGCGCGACGCCGATGGCATTGCCAATGCGCTGCGCGAGCACGGACTGGACATCGAGGTGAACCGCGCCATGCATGCGCGCGCCAATCTGTGCGCCTTGCGCGCGCAGACCGGGCGTAGCGGCATCGACGCGCTGATCGAGGCCCTGGACGCACTGGTCGAACAATGCGGCGCACGCGGCACGACGTTCCTGCTCGAAGGTGCCGAAGCATTCTTCAGCTGGCACGATGCCACAACGCTGGCACTCGAAGGTGTGCGTGTCAGCGAATGGTGCGCAGGCGAGCGCTGCGCGCTCCTGCTTGTGATGGCGCCGCCCGAAGCGGCGGAGGGACAGCCCCTGCCGGACCTGCACGGTTTTCACGGCCGCTTTGCCGGCGCGGTGCAGTTGTCGCAGCAGCAGGGCCAGTACACGTGGGAGGTGGCTTTCTGGCGCGACAACCAGGCCGTGGTGGCCGGCGAGGTTCTGCGCCTGCGCTTTGCGCCGAACGAACACCGTCTGATGGTGGCATCCGACACTTACAGCGACACGATCGAGGAAGCCGGCATGCTGGCGCCGGACGAGCAGCGCGTGATCGCCAGCCGCGACGCCGTGCTGCGCGAGCGCTTCATACCGGAAGACTGGCGGGTGGTGGATAGCAATGAAGCAGCCGTCGCCACGGCCAGCAAATCGGTCGCTGCCACCGTTATCCTCCACTACGCTGGCACGCGGGACCTTGAGATGCTGGCCGGTCAGGTCCACCGGCTGCGGCGCAGCGCGGGCCGCGCGCTCAAGATCGTGATCCGCGAGGATCGTGAAGCGATGCGCCAGCACTATGAACTGCTGATGCTGAACCTCGGCGCCAATGCCGTGATCGCCCAACGCACGCCGTTTGCGCGCATGCAGGCCATGATTGACGGCTTGCAGGGCCAAGTGTTTTCGCGGCCTATCCTGGCCGATTATCACAACGCGCTGTCCGCCGTACTGACCACCACGGCAAGCGGCTACGTCCCGGCTTCCACATTCATTGCACTGGCGCGCGACGCCGTGGAACGCAGCCGGATGATCCGCCTGCCGCACGTACTGCTGCAGCTGCCGCTGTTGCCGGAAGTGGCCCACGTGGATGCGCTGCGTGCCTGCCATATGAGCCGCGCTGGCGACCTGTGCACCGCCGGCAGCGACAGTCTCTACGCATTCTTCTTCGCTTGCCGCATGGACGATGTGGACGCCGTATGCCAGCGCGTGTTCAAGCGTCCGATGGCGGACCTGTTTCAGGGCGACCTGCGCAGCGGCGACAACGAATCGATTGCGGCGGAGCTGGCAAGGCTCGAAACGGAGATCGCCGAATATCCTCCGCCCGACTACAGCACGTGGCTGCCGGCGCAGCCCGGTCCGGCTGTATCGGCAACGCAGGAGTCGTCGGCGCCGGACGTTGCCGTAGAACCGGTCAGCGCGCCGGAGCCGGCCGCGATGTCGCTGCCGCTGATGGCGCCACGGCGCGCCAGCGCCAATGCCGCGCCACGCGACCTGCCCCAGCACCATCCGGTGCCTCTCAAACGTCAGGACTGAGACATGCCCATCTTTCTCGGCTACTTCATCTGGGGCCTGATCCTCGCCGCGCCGCTGGCCTGGTTGACCTGGCGTTTCGACCTGTTGCGATGGCTGCCGCGCTGGACCGCACCGCGCCCGCGCCGCGCCGTGCGGCTGCCGCCCCAACTCGATGCGCTGGTCATTCGCGGCAAGCGCCAGGCTGGCGAACGAGGCCGTCGATGAGCGCCGGGACAACCTCCGCGACGGCAACCATCGCCATCGTCTCCACGACCGGCGGGGCGGGCCGCAGCACGCTGACGGCGGAGCTGGCCTCGCTGTTGTCGTGGCGCAAGCATGAAGTTCTGGCCGTGGAGTGCGACCCGCGCAACGTGCTCGGTTTCCACTTCGGGCTGCGCAGCATTCCGGCCGATGGTATCGGCGGCTATCTGCACGACACCTCGGCCGCGGCCTGGGCGGGCACGGGACTGCGCAGCGACGATGGCGTGCTGTTCGTGCCTTGGGGAGACAGCGTGGAATCGAGCGCGATCGAGCGGCTGCCCGCGAACTGGCTGGCGCGACGGGTCGGGCAGGTGGACCTGCCGGCGCACAGTGCCGTGCTGATCGATACCGCACCGTGGCCGTCGGCCTATGCCAACCAGGCCATCGACGCAGCGGACCTGATACTGGTGCTGGTGCCAGCACAGCCGGAAACCTGCCTGACGCTGAAGCGCCTGACCGATGATCTGGCCACGCGCGGCAAGACCGTGCGCTATCTGGCCACGCGATTGCAACCGGCCCGGCAACTGCAGGTCGACATCGTTGCGATGCTGCAGGCGATGCTGGGGCAGGCCATGCTGCCCTATCACGTGCACGAGGACAGCAGCGTGCCTGAGGCACTGGCGCGCAGCGAATGCTTCAGCCGCAGCGCACCTCACTCGCAGGCCGCGCATGATCTGAATGGACTGGCTTCGTGGTTGTCGGCGTGGATCGAATCGCGCGCGCTGGACGGGAGCACATCATGATCACGCGCATGGCCTGGCTGCGGCAATGGATGGCTTCGGCGCGCAGCCGCCTGTCGCGTGAACTCGGCGTGGGCACCAGCACCTCCGCCGTACCTCACGTGGGCGACTGGCTGCTGCGGCTGTTCTTCCGCCCGCCACGCCCTGGCAAGCCCGACATTCCGGCGGAATGGGCCGCGCTGATATACCGCCGCGCCGTCGCGCGCCTGGGCGTGGGCAAGCAGCCCTCGGCCGGTACCTGGATCTGGCGGCTCTTTATCCGGCCGCCCAAGCCACGGGTGCGCCTGGCCGCCGATCCGCGCAAGCAACGCGGCAACGGAGACGCCGAACGGACGGGCTGGCTGCGCAAATGGCTCGATCGCGTGCTGGAACCGATCTGGCACGCGACATCGCGGCTGCGCCACAAGGTTCTGACGCACCTGCCCCGCCCCGACTGGAATCGCGTTGCCTTCGTCTCCGAAGCGGTATCCGCGCGCATCGGCCGTATTCCATTCGTCTTGCCCGTGTCGCTGGTGCTGGCCGCCATCACGGTGCTGGCCGTCAGTACCACGCCGCTGCGCTTCGGGGAACAGGTGTTGCTTTTCGCCGTGGTCTGGATCGGGCTGAGCGTGGTGCGGCGCATACCGGGGCGGCTGGCGACGATCACGATGATCGCCATCTCCATACTGATGGCCGGACGATATATCTGGTGGCGATCCACGCAAACGTTGCAGTTCGCCAGCGCGATCGAGGCCGCCGTGGGCTATGTGTTGTATGCAGCCGAGGTCTATACCTGGCTGGTGCTGGCGCTGGGGTATCTGCAAACGGCCTGGCCACTGCATCGCAAGCCCAAGACGCTGCCCGCCGATCCGGAGCTATGGCCAACGGTCGACGTTTTTATCCCGACCTACAACGAATCGCTGAGCGTGATCCAGCCCACTGTCTTCGCCGCACGCAGCATGGACTGGCCCGCCGACAAGCTGCGCGTCTACATCCTCGACGACGGCCGCCGCCCGCACATCCGCGAGTTTGCCGAAGCGGCCGGCGTGGGCTACCTGACCCGCACGGACAACCGCCACGCCAAGGCCGGTAACATCAACGCGGCATTGCCGAAGACGGACGGCGAATACATCGCAATTTTCGACTGCGACCACATTCCCACGCGCTCGTTCCTGCAGATGACGATGGGTGAGTTCCTGGCCGACCCGAACTGCGCGCTGGTACAGACACCGCATCACTTCTTCTCGCCGGACCCGTTCGAGCGCAACTTCGACACGTTCCGCCGCGTACCCAACGAAGGCAGTCTGTTCTACGGCCTGATCCAGGACGGCAACGACTTCTGGAACGCCACGTTCTTCTGCGGATCATGCGCGGTAATCAAACGCGCCCCGTTGCTGCAGATCGGCGGCATTGCCGTGGAAACCGTGACCGAGGACGCTCATACGGCGCTCAAGCTGCATCGCCTTGGCTACAACAGCGCCTACCTGCGCACCGTGCAGGCCGCGGGGCTGGCCACGGAAAGCCTGTCCGGACATATCGGCCAGCGCATCCGCTGGGCGCGTGGCATGGCGCAGATTTTCCGGCTCGACAACCCGATGCTCGGCCGCGGCCTGAAGTTCTTTCAGCGCCTGTGCTACAGCAACGCGATGCTGCACTTCTTCTACGGTATTCCGCGGTTGGTCTTCCTGACGATGCCAATCGCCTACCTGTACTTCGGGCTGCATGTGATCAACACCTCGGCACTGCTGATCACGGCGTATGTGGTGCCGTACCTGCTGATTGCGAACATCACCAATTCGCGGCTGCAGGGCCGCTTCCGTCATTCGTTCTGGGCCGAAGTCTACGAATCGGTGCTGGCCTGGTACATCGTGCTGCCAACCACGGTAGCCTTCATCAACCCGCGGGCCGGCAAGTTCAACGTCACGGCCAAGGGCGGGCAGATTGCCGACGACTACCTCGACTGGACCATTTCCAAGCCCTACCTGTTCCTGCTGGGACTCAATGTGATCGGGCTTGGCGCCGGCATCGCCCGGCTGCTGTTCTGGGGCACGGAGGAACCGGCCACGGTACTGATGAACATGGCGTGGGCACTGTTCAACCTGATGATGCTCGGCGCGGCGGTCGGCGTGGCACGCGAAGCGCGCCAGGTGCGTGTCTCGCATCGCATTCCGATGCGTGTGCCGGCTACGCTGCTGCTGCCCGATGGCCGCACGCTGGCCTGCAAGACCGAGAACTATTCGATCGGGGGGCTTGGTGTTGTGCTGCCCATCGACGTGCCGCTGCAGGAAGGTTCCCGCGTTGGCGTCTGCCTGTCGCGCGGCCCGCGCACGTATCACTTTCCGGCGGTGGTCACGCGCAACGTCAACCGGCACCTGGGCGTGCGCATGGAAGACCTGACGATGGCCCGCGAAACGCAGTTGATCCAGTGCACGTTCGGCCGTGCCGATGCGTGGATCGACTGGCTCGACGACGAGCGCGTGGACGCGCCGCTGCGCAGCCTGAAGGAAGTCATGGAAATGGGCTACCAGGGCCTGCTGCGGCTCTACGATGCCTTCATGGATGCGGTGGATCTGGTTCTCGCGCGACGCCGCTCGCGCGCGCCATGATCCCCGGCTGAACGAGACGATATGGGACTCTGGAACCTCTACTTCCTCGCCAAGCTCTACCTGTTCCATACGGGACAGATGAAGCCGATATGGCTGCTGAACATCGTCTTCGCGCTGCTGCTGGTGGCGCCAATGGAGTCGCGCCCGTTACGCGTGATCCGGCAGCTGCTGGCGATTGGCGTCGGAGCGGCGCTGGCATGGCGCGAATCGATGCTGCCGCCGTTCGAGCGTGTGATCTCGCAGTTCGCCAACATCAGCGCCTTTACCACCGCATACCTGGTGGAGTTGCTGCAGCGGCTGGTGTCGATCCAGCTGGTGGTGGCCGTGCTGCTGGTGCTGGTGGTGTTCCTCCTGGTCAATCGCTGGCTGCGTACCACCACGTTCGTGCTGATCGCGCTATTCGCGATGCCGTTCTGGTATGGCCTGGGCATCGCGCTGCCGGGCAAGGACGCGGCCGTGGCACGTGCCGCTGATAGCCCGCGCGCGGACATCAACGCGACCAACAATTACGACGCGATCCTGACCGCTTTCCGCGAGCAGGAAGCACAACGCAGTGCCACGGTGGCCCCGCTGACCGCCAGCCCCGATGCGCAGTTCGACGTCATCTTCCTCCACATCTGCTCGCTCTCCTGGGATGACCTCGACGCGGCCCGGAGCCTGAACCATCCGCTGTTGTCACGGTTCGACTACCTGTTCAAGAATTTCAGCTCGGCGGCCAGCTACAGTGGCCCCGCCGCGATCCGCGTGCTGCGTGGGGCGTGCGGGCAAGAGCCGCACAAGAACCTGTACGATCCCGCGCCGGCCGAATGCCATGTGTTCGCAGACCTGGCGCAGGCCGGCTTCACGCCGCATGTGCTGATGAATCACGACGGCCGCTTCGACGACTTCCGCGGCTTTGTGGATAAGGAAATCGGCCTGCCGGGCGTGCAGCCCGAATCGACGGACGGCGTGCCCGTGGCGATGCGCGCGTTCGACGACTCTCCGGTGCTCGGGGATTTCAATACCTTCGACAACTGGTACCAGAAGCGCCTGGCGCAGGACAAGAAGCCCGTGGCGCTGTACTACAACACGGTGACGCTGCACGACGGCAACCGGCTACCGGGCAAGCGGCTGACCAGCCTGGAATCCTATCCACTCCGGCTCAAGGCACTGCTGGACGATGTGGACCGCATTATCGACACCATTTCCAAGTCCGGCCGCAAGGCCGTGGTGATCTTCGTACCCGAGCACGGCGCGGCACTGCGCGGCGACAAGAACCAGATCTCGGGCCTGCGCGAGATTCCAACGCCGAACATCATCCACGTGCCCGTGGGCGTGAAACTGGTGGGCCTGCCCGGCACGGAAACGCCCCAGCCCGTGACCATCGATGCGCCGATGAGCTTCCTGGGCTTGTCGCAACTGGTGTTCAACCTGATCGCGGACAGCCCGTTCCGGCAGGGCGCGCCGGCGCTGTCCCACTATTCGGACGACCTTCCGCAAACCCAGATGGTGGGCGAGAACGAAGGCACGATCACGATGAAGCGCACCGACGGCTACGTCGTGCACACGCCCGATGGCGTCTGGGTGGAGCAGAAATGAGTACTCGCCCCATCACCAAGCCGATTACATCCCGGAAGGCGGCCATCGCCTACAACGACGTCGACGCGCTGGCCCAGAAGGTGGATGGCTTTGACGGCCGCCATTACTTCGACCAGCAGGGCGAAGTGGAAACGGCCGAGGCCGTGCGGCGCTGGCCGCTGCTGGCGCGCGTGATGGGGCTGGACGACACGCCCTACCCTTCGCCTGCCGAATCACGAAACGACGGCGCCTGACACAGCTTTCCCGGCGTTCAAATCGCTAATGCCGCCACCCCTCGTGGGTAGGGCCGCAAGCCTTGACTTCCAGGGCTTTTCGTCACGGATTCGACACAAAGCCCGCCTAGACTCGGGGCCATTTTCCAATTCCGTGGTCCCTACGTCATGTCCGGCTTCCTGGTGGATTCTCCCGCTGCCCGACCGCGCTTCCGGCAGCCATGCGCAGAGGATCTGGCCGTTCCCACGCCCTCGGTCACAACCGACCATACCAACCAGGATGTGCTGGAAGTGTTTGCGATGCATCGTGAACTGGCCTGTCTGCCGGTGACCGAGCAAGGCAAGCCGATCGGCCTGATCAACCGGTCGATCTTCCTGTCGCAGATGAGCAAGCCGTATCACCGCGAGCTCTACAACCGCAAGAGCTGTATCGCGTTCATGGACAAGGAGCCGCTCGTCGTCGACGCCGAGATGAGTATCGACGCGCTGACGTTCCGCACCGTGGAGTATGGCGAGAAGGCATTGGCCGACGGCTTCATCATCGCGCGCGGCGGCCAGTACATCGGCCTGGGTCAGGGTCTGCAACTGATGCGCGTGGTGGCGGACATGCAGGCCGAGCGGAATCGCCAGATCATGCATAGCATCGACTACGCGAGCACGATCCAGCGCGCGATGCTGCGCACGTCGCGCGACACGTTGGCCGCCACGCTGCCCGATGCCTCGCTGGTCTGGGAACCGCGCGATGTGGTGGGCGGTGACTTCTATCACTTTGCCGCGTTCCCGGACGGATGGTTTGCCGCGCTGGCCGACTGCACGGGCCACGGCGTGCCTGGCGCCTTCATGACGCTGATCGCCTCATCGCTGCTGACCCAGGCGCTGGAGCAACTGGGGCCCCGCGACCCCGGCGCGCTGCTGATGGCCGTGAACCGTGGCATCAAGCAGATGCTTGGCCAGACCGATCGCGAGGCGGACCGGGAAGCACGCCAGATGCCCGATGCATCGGAATCCGATGACGGCCTGGACGCCGCGTTCTTCTGGTTCGACAACGCCACGCGCCAGCTGACATTTGCCGGCGCGAAGTCGTCGCTGTTCGTGCTGCAGCCGGGCGACACCGGCGGCGAAATGATCAACGGTGCGCGCATGGGCGTGGGCTACGTCGACACGGACATGGACTACACCTGGCAGAACAGCGCCGTGCCCACGCAGACGGGAACGCTGGTGTTCGTGACCACCGACGGATTGATAGACCAGATCGGCGGCCCGAAGGAAATCGCCTTCGGCAAGCGCCGCATGCGCGAGGCCATCTGCGCGCGGCGCGATGCGTCGGCCGCGCAGATCAGCGACGCCGTGCTCGACGTACATCGTGCGTGGCAGGGCGAGCAGCGCCGCCGTGACGACCTGACCTTCTTCTGCTTCCGTGCGCAATGACTCACGAATCGCGCACCCAACCGTTTGCACATGACCGCCGCACAATCGATTGACAAGGAATATGAGCCGTTCTTCCAGATGGCTCGGGAACGCAACGTGATTTTCTACTACGTCGGCTACTTTTCGCAGAACATCATCGCCGCCATGTCCGATGCGGTGCGCCTGCAGCTTACCGTGAGCGGCGTGGATGGCACCACGCGGCGCAAGCTGTTCTCGTCATTCGTGGAGATGGCGCAGAACATCGTGCACTATTCATCCGACTCCCTGACCTCGCCGTCGCAGCCCGACGGCCAGCTGCGTCATGGCTCGGTCTGCATCAGCATGGTGGACGAGCACTACCGTCTGATGTGCTCGAACCCGGTGTCGTCGGCGCGGGTGGAGCAACTGCGCGGCACGCTGGAGAAGGTGCGGACGATGACACTCGAAGAAATCAAGCGCGCCTACAAGGAAACGCTGCGCTCGGACGCTCCCGAAGGCAGCAAGGGAGCCGGGCTTGGCATCCTGACGATGGCGCGCGATGCCAGCGCGCCCCTGGAGTACAACTTTCAGCCGATCGACACGGACCCGGTCTCGACGATGTTTCAGCTCGTCGCCACCATCTGACACCGCCCGATCGCACAGACCGCCATGGAAAACCTGTTCATCGCCGCCACGCCAAGCTCGCCCGAAGTGAGCTTCGATTTCGCGCGGCACACGCTCTCGCTCAAGGGCGAGTCCTACCCCGAGAATGCCGCCGTCTTCTACGGTGAAGCCGTCACGCGCCTGCGCAAGTACCTGGCCGATTGCGACGACATGGATATCACCGTGAACGTCGCGCTCACCTACTTCAACAGCTCCAGCACCAAGATGCTGTTCAGCATGTTCGATGCGCTCAATGAGGCGGCAGGGCGCGGCAATCACGTGACGCTGCACTGGTTCCACGACGAGGACGACGACACGATCCTCGAATTCGGCCAGGAGCTGCATGACGACTTCCCCGCCATCGACTTCATCGACCAAGTGACCACCAGCAGTTGAACGCGCCGCGCGACATGCCCACTGCCGCCGCCATGTCGGAACCCGACCTGTTCGAATCCGAGAACAGCGCCTTGGCACATGCCAAGGCCGTGTTCTGCGATGTCGACGCGGGTGAGGAAGCCTATCGGCATACGCTCGGCCAGCTGATCAGTTACTACGAACGGCTCATGCGCGAGACGCGCCGGCTGATCCGCCGCAGTGACCGCGAAGAACTGGAAATGAACCGGCTGAACCACCGGTTGCAGGAACTGGCCCAGGAGCTGGAGTACCGCGCCACGCACGACACGCTGACCGGCGCGCTGAATCGCGGCGCCGTGATCGACCGCGCCACGGCGGCGCTGGCGCGCGGCAGCCTGGCGCTGATCGTGCTCGACATCGACTATTTCAAGCGGCTCAACGACGATTTCGGTCATCCCGCCGGCGACGCCGTGATCTGCGGCGTCACCGCCTGCCTGAAGGACACGATCCGCGCCGAAGGGGCGATCGGCCGCGTGGGAGGCGAGGAATTCGCCGCACTGCTGCCCGATTTCTCGATGGCCGACGCGCTCGACCTTGCCGAACGGATGCGCTGCGCAATTGCCGACCAGAGCTTTCCGTCGCCGGTGAATCGCCAGGTCACCGCCAGCTTTGGCGTCAGCTGGTCCGCCCAGGGCCGCACCTTCGAGCACGCCTATGGCCGCGCTGACGAAGCCCTCTACGAAGCCAAGCGCGGCGGCCGCAACCGCGTGACCCGCGCCATCATGGCTTGAGGCGCAGCGTCACCCGGCCTTCTATTGCCTGAGCTTTTCTGGATGCGTGGCGTAGTACGCCAGCACCAGCGAAGCGGTGAATGCCATGCCGGCCACGGCAAAGGCAATCAGCGTGGGCATGGCAATACTCCCTTTTTCCTTCGACATGCGAGCCTCCTAGGGTGGATGTTCTTGCATGGTAGGCGCCGCCATCCCACTTTGCGAACTGTCTTATAGCGATCCTTTGCAGGTTGGCCGACAGTCGAGGTTGAACATTTTTCAACCGGAGACCCCAGCCATGATGCATAGGCAGAAGAAACTTCGATCAGGCTCGAAAAGACATCGCAGCGACGCGGTCTCGCAGGGCAAGCTCGACGCTCATCTTCAGCGAGCCGACGAACGTATGAATCGAATGTTCGCGAAAAGTGATGAACGGATCGAACGGCAACGGCAGGAACACGAGAGACGAGCCGAGCAACGCAAGAAGGAATATGAGGAACGACTCGAACAAGAACGTCAGGAACGCGAGCGACGGGCCGAGCAACACAAGAAGGAGTACGACGAACGGCTCGAACAACAACGGCAGGAACGCGAGAGACGGGCCGAGCAATACAAAAAGGAATATGACGAGCGCCTCGAACAGCAACGCAAGGAGAGTGAGAAGCGAGCCGAGCAACAACGTCAGGAATGGGAGAGACGGGCCGAACAGCAACGCATGGAGAGCGAGAAACGCGCCGAGCAATACAAGAAGGAACACGACGAGCGACGCGAACAACAACGCAAGGAAAGTGAGAAACGAGCCGAGCAACAACGTCAGGAATGGGAGAGACGTACCGAACAGCAACGCATGGAGAGCGAGCAACGCGCCGCGCAATACAGGAAGGAATACGACGAGCGACGCGAACAGAACAGGAAAGAAAGCGAGAGACGGCTCTCAGAGATGGACCAGCGATTCGCCGAACAATTGGCGAGCTTCCGCGACATGCTGGACTACAGATTTGGCGCCATGAACAAGCGCATCGACGACATGACCCGACACTTCACGGACCGGGTGGCGTCGATTCATGACGAGGTCGTCGAAATCCGCAGGGAGTCGAAGGTGCTGAGATGGAATATCTGGATTGCTGCCGGCACGACGGTCATCGGGGTGGCGGGAGCCATGTCGGCGATGAACTCCACCATCATCAGCGCATTCGAATCGGGTCGGAACTCATCAACGCCCGTTGTCCGGCAATCCAGCGCGCCCGCGATGCAGGTGCCGTCACCGAACGAGATCAAGAACCTGTCTTCAGAGCGGCCCCGCAAATCCCACGAGGCAGAGGACGTTGGCGCTTACATGCCCCTCCACCGTAGGGAAGACACGGAAGATACATTAGAAGACAATCAACCCCAGTCATGATTGACCCCATGACATTTATCCCGGCCCGCTCGCCCCCGCGCAGCGGGCATTTTTTTGGTGAGTGCCGTCGCGCTCGCGGCCGGTTCCGGCCAAACGCGCAACGTCGGTCAGCCCATGCAGCGCCAGTCGAGCAGGCGAATCTCCTCCGCCATGAAATCGATGAACACGCGAATGCGCGTGGGCAGATGCTGACGACTTAGGTAACAGAGATAGTGTCCGCGATCTGCTGGCACATATTCTGGCAATGCCACCACAAGCTCGTTGGCCGCAAGGTGTCCGCAGACCTGGTAGCCAGCCAGTTGCGCAATGCCCTGCCCCTGCAGCGCCGCATCCAGCACCAGGTCGAAATCATTGAACGTGAAGCGTGCCGCAGGCTGATGCTTGCGCGCCTGGCCTCCGACCTTGAACTCCCATTCGAACAGACGTCCGTGCCAGAAGCGGTAGTTGACGCACTGATGCGCGGACAGATCGTCTGGAGTTTCAGGCAACCCGTACTTCTCCACATAGGACGGCGCGGCAACCAGCATCAACTCCATCGGTCTGAGCAGCTTACCGATGATTGAAGAATCCTCGATACGTCCATTGCGGAACGCAACATCGACACCGTCCGACACGAAGTCGGTCAGGCGATCGTCGAGCAGAAGCTCGATATCGATATCGGGATACGCCTTCGAGAATTTGTCGAGCAGCGGCGCCACGATGCGCCTGCCGAAGCAGAGCGATGAACTGATGCGGATCAGTCCGCACGGTGGACCTTCGCGTAACTCCAGCATGTCTCGCATCGCGTCCATCATGTGTGTCACGCCCTGGTGGCAATTTTCAAAGAATCGCTCCCCTTCGCGCGTAAGGGCTGTTGTACGTGTCGTGCGGAGGAACAATCGGGTGTTCAGTTGCGCTTCGAGCTTCTGAATGCTGCGGCTGACCGCCGAGCGTCCGATACCCAGACGCTGCGCCGCCTTCGCAAAATTGCCCTCGCTCGCCACCGCCACAAACGCCATGATTCCCGCGTAACTCGAGGCAAAGCTGGCCGACAGAAGGTTCGCTTGCAGCGACTGATCAGGCTGTGCGCCACGGTCCAATATTTCCGAATCGCTCATGCAGACAGCTCTCAATGCAATACCGGCGAAGGCCAGCAAAAAATTAATTGACCGGTCAGATATTAACGAAAGATGGTTGGCTTGGGAACGCTTGTGGTGGCTCGAAAAGGCGTCAGGATCAGCGTGGGCGAACGGTGCTGGACACGCGCGCCGGCTCTGCTATAATCGCCGACTTCCCGGAGAGATGGATGAGTGGTTTAAGTCGCACGCCTGGAAAGCGTGTATAGGTTAATAGCCTATCGGGGGTTCGAATCCCCCTCTCTCCGCCAGATTTTTGATGCCCGCGACAGCGGGCATCGTCGTTTCTGGAGAAGGCAAACCATTGCAGGCCGCACGGCGAATTCGAAGTGACCGGCCTGCTGCGCATGCGCAGCCAACCTCCCTGCCTAAGAACACCGTCCGAAGCCGTCCAATGGGACGGCTTTTTTCTGGTTCAACGAGGAATTCCGGGGAAGGCAGCCTTGATCTTCAGGAAGAAGTATTCCTCGTCGCGGTAGCCGTAGGCCCTACGCTTGATGACCTTGATGGTGTTGTTGATGCCCTCTACGACGCTCGTGTTCAGCGGGTGCCGGCATCGGGCGATGATGCCGTGCCAATAGGCTTTCAGGCGCTGGGCGAACAGTTCGAGAGCCGGAATCCGGCTCTGGCTTGCCTGTTCACACCAATGCTCCCACGCCTTTTGCGCCCATCCCGGGCGGCGGTAGAACCACAGCCGCTTGAGCTCGTCTCTCAGGATGTAGACCGTCAGCAACGGCTGATTGGCCTGCAGCACCTCGTTCAGATGCACGGCTTGAGGGTCGCTCAGGTTCTCCTTGTTGCGCAGCAGTAGCCAGCGCGTGGACTTGAGTACCCGTCTGGCCGGACGGTCGTGCCGCAGGCGGTTGGCCTGATCTACACGGACCCGGTCGATCACCTCGCGCCCGTACTTGGCCACGACGTGGAAGAGGTCGAAGACCACCTCAGCCTGCGGGCAATGCTCGCGGATCTCCAGTTCATAGGCGGTCGTCATGTCGATGGCAACGGCCTCGATGCGCTCTGCCGCGCCTGCCGGGAGTTGCGCAAAGAAGGCGCGCGCCGTCTCGCGCGAGCGGCCCTGACCGATCCAGAGCACTTGCCGCCCAATCGGATCGACCACCACCGTCGCATAGCGATGGCCCTTGTGCAGCGCGAATTCGTCCATGGCCAGGTAGCGGATGCTGGACCAGTCCGGCTCGACGACTGCCTCGCGCAGGCGCGCCTTGTCGATCGTCTTGACGGTATGCCAGCCCAGGTCATAGAAAGCCGCCACGGCCTGCACCGTGCAGTGACGCAGCAACTGCCCGCAGGCCTGCGCCAGCCTGGCTGTGACACGCTGGTAGCGCCCAAGCCATTCGAGCCGCTCGAGTCGCGGCCCCCCGCATTGATCGCACCAGACGCGCCTGCGGGGGACATGCAGCACCACCCGGTACTCGAACAGCGGAAGATCGCGCACGCGCCGCACCACCGTTTCATGGACCTGCCGGCACTTCGATCCGCATTCCTCGCAGTACATGACCTTGCTGACTGGCTTCAAGTACAGCGCCAGCGTACGGCTCTCCCCTTCAGGCCATACCACCCGATCCAGCCTGTAGCCATCCCAGCAGCCCAAGGCCTGCAGCGTCTTCCGATCCAGCATCCCGTTCCTCAACAGCCGTCTTAACGGCCATTAGGATACGGAATGTGGCAATTCAGTCCCCGGAATTCTCCGAAGAACC